>OMTX01000119.1 GCA_900314085.1 uncultured Lachnospiraceae bacterium
GGACGAATATTTTTCCTTGACGCAATCTAAGACTAGTGGTAGGGTAGTTACTGCTACAAAAAAGAACAGGGGAGCCGCGATGAGCGGCTGAGAGGAAGCTTTTGCTTCGACCCTTATACCTGATGCGGGCAATGCCGCCGTAGGAAGTGACATAGGTTGAATTCTTACGGGATACCTGCGCGGGTATCCCTTTTCTTTTGCCCTTTCGAAAAGGCGCTTGCCATGTGGCGCTAAAAGAAGGGGTTTCTTTTGCAAAAGTGGGCGGATTTCATTTTCCGGACCTGCGGAAACAGGCACCGGAAGGGGCTTCCTGTCTGTTTGCGGAACCTATAAACCCTGTTTTGAAAGTGAGGAAACAAAAGTGTTTGCAACATTGAATGATGATGGAAGTTATGCCCTGACCGGAGCCGGCTACACCCTGCTCGTCGTCATCCTTCTTGCCGTTTTCCTGCTCGGCGTATTCATCTTCGGCAGAAACCGCAGAAAGTCTTCCGCCAAGCAGATGGCATTCTCGGCGATGGCCATTGCCCTTGCCATGGTGACATCCATGATCAAGTTTCTGCACCTGCCCATGGGCGGCTCCATCACCCTTTTTTCCATGCTCTTCATCTGCCTGGTCGGCTGGTTCTACGGCCTCGGAAGCGGCCTCACGGCAGCCTTCGCCTACGGCCTTTTGCAGCTGATTGTGGATCCCTACATCCTGTCGGTTCCCCAGATGCTGACGGACTATGTATTTGCTTTCACGGCCCTCGGCTTGTCCGGCGTATTCTCGAAGGCAAAGAACGGCCTCCTCAAGGGCTACATCCTCGGTGTCGCCGGCCGCTACTTCTTCGCGGTTCTGTCCGGTGTCATCTTTTTCGGGACATATGCGGCTGATGCAGGCTTTTCATCGCCTGTCCTCTACTCCCTCGCCTACAACGGCATCTACCTCGGCGTGGAAGCAGCCCTGACCATCGTCGTCATCCTGATTCCTCCCGTCAAGAAAGCGCTCATCCGCATCAAGCAGACCGCGACGGATATGGATACGGAGTGAGACTGTACTCCGAAAAATACAAAAAGGAAATCCGGCTGCGGCCGGTAAAATAAAGGTAGACACCCACAAAGGGCGTCTGCCTTTATTTGTTCTAGGGGGAGGAAATGAGCTCATGTCCGATGAACGTACACTTACGGTTCGCGAGACACTGGAGGCGATGGAGCGGGAGAGTCTCTCCCCCTATGCAACGCTTTCCGAGAATTCGCGCGGGCGGGACAGAGAAGAGGAGCCATGCGACATCCGGCCTGTCTTTCAGCGGGACAGGGACCGGATCC
Source organism: uncultured Lachnospiraceae bacterium (assembly GCA_900314085.1). GTDB lineage: Bacteria > Bacillota > Clostridia > Lachnospirales > Lachnospiraceae > RUG306. The sequence continues at coordinate 1,309 of OMTX01000119.1, forward strand.
TCCACAGCAAGTCCTTCCGGCGGCTCAAAAACAAGACACAGGTCTTTCTTTCGCCTCAGGGCGACCACTACCGGACGCGCCTTTCCCATACGCTGGAGGTTTCGCAGAACGCGCGGACAATTGCGAAGGCGCTGAGGCTCAATGAAAGCCTGACGGAGGCGATTGCCCTCGGACACGACCTCGGGCATACCCCTTTCGGTCACTGCGGGGAGGGGGTACTGAACCAGCTCTGCGAGGGCGGCTTCGTCCACAGCGAGCAGTCCGTACGGATTGTGGAGCTCCTCGAAAAGGACGGGGCGGGGTTGAACCTGACCTGGGAAGTCCGGGACGGGATCCGGAACCATAGAACGAGCGGCCATCCCGCGACGCCCGAAGGTCAGGCGGTCCGCATCTGTGACAAGATTGCCTACGTCGGCGCCGACATCGATGATGCCATCCGGGCGCACCTTCTGACGGAGGACGACATTCCGCTCGCCATCAAAGACGAACTGGGCTTCTCCGTGAAGAAGCGTTTGAATACATTGATTCATGATGTGATTTCGACGAGCTATGACTCGCCGGAGATCCGCCTCTCGAAGGAAAAGGAACAGGCGCTCTACGAGCTCCGTCAGTTCCTCTTCGAGAAGGTCTACAAGAATCCCGAGGCGAAGAGCGAGGAAGTGAAGGCGCGGCGGATGATCCACGAGCTGTTCGTCTACTATACGGATCACTTCGACGCAATTCCTGAGAAATACCGGGAGCTCGCTGCAAAGCGGGGAGATGCGCAGGACCGCGTCATCTGCGACTACATCGCAGGGATGACGGACGACTTCGCAACGGCGAAATTTTCCGAATACTTTGTGCCCCGTGCCTGGGGTGTGGAGCTTGACTGAGTTATGGCTTTCTACGATGATGAGACAATTGAAAATGTCCGGGCGGCGAACGACATCGTCGACGTCATCGGCTCCGTCGTCCACCTGAAGAAGACGGGCTCGAACTATATGGGACTCTGTCCCTTCCACAATGAAAAGACGCCGTCCTTTTCCGTTTCCGAACAGAAGCAGATGTTCCACTGCTTCGGCTGCGGCGTCGGCGGGAATGTCTACACATTTCTGATGAAGTACGACAATCTCACGTTCCCGGAAGCCGTGCAGTCCCTGGCGGAACGGGCAGGAATTACGCTTCCTGAGCGGGAGATGACGAGCGAAGAGCGGCGGAAGGCAGACCTTCGGACGAAGCTCCTCGAGCTGAACAAGGATGCGGCGGTCTACTTCTACCGGGCTCTCCGGAACAAGAGCGGGGAGACGGCGCTTAAGTACTTCCGCGACCGGCAGCTTTCGGACGAGACAATGAAGAATTTCGGCCTCGGCTACAGCCTGCCCTACCGCGACGACCTGTACAAATACCTGAAGGCAAAGGGCTATGACGACAGCCTCATCCGCCAGTCCGGTCTCTGCCGCTTCGACGAGAAGTACGGCATGCAGGATCTCTTCTGGAACCGCGTGATGTTTCCCATCATGGATATCAGCGGCAAGGTCATTGCCTTCGGCGGCCGCGTGATGGGCGACGCAAAGCCCAAGTACCTGAACTCGCCGGAAGGCCCCGCTTTCAGCAAGAGCCACAATATGTACGGGCTGAACATCGCCCGGTCCTCGAAGAAAACCTATATGATTCTCTGCGAGGGCTATATGGACGTCATCGCCCTGCACCAGGCCGGCTACACGAACGCCTGCGCCTCGCTGGGAACGTCGCTGACGGACGGGCACTGCATTCTCCTGAAGCGGATGAAGAAGCCTGTCTACATCTCCTACGATATGGACGGGGCCGGCGTTAAGGCGGCCCGCCGCGCGATTCCCATGCTGCATGCGGCGGGAATCGACACGAAGGTCATCCATATGGAGCCCTACAAGGACCCCGACGAATTCATGAAGGGCCTTGGCCCGGACGAATACGAGAAGCGGGTGGCGGAGGCCGAGAACGGCTTTTTCTTCCTGGCAAGGAAGGCAGCGGAGGAGCATGATCTCTCCGATCCGGGCGACAAGACGCGTTTCATGCAGGACGTCGCTCAGATATTACTAATATTAAATCCCGGGATGGAGCGGTCCAATTACCTTGCAGCATTTGCCGAAAAATACGGCGTCCGCGAGGCGGACCTGAACGGCCTCCTCATTGAGGCAGCATCCGAAGAAAGTGCGAGGAGGACGGCAGCTGCACGGCGGCATGAGATGCAGGAAAAGCGCGCGCCCGCAAAGGGGCAGCGGCCTGGCAGTGCAGCTGTACAGCGGGGACGCGGAGGAGCAGATGGCTTCCGTGACCGGGCTCCTGACGACGGCCTGCCGATGCAGATTGACGAAACGATTCACTATGATGACGGCGGGCAGGAAGAAAGCGCCTACGTTCCCGAGGGCATCAAAAAATCCGAACGCATGCTGCTTTCCTGGATTGCCTTTTCGCCCGGCATCCTGCAGACGATTGCTCCCTATATAGGGGAAGATGATTTCGAGGAAGGCGTGCTGCGGCAGGTCTACAGCGAGCTTGTCCGTGAGATCACGGAAACCGGGGCGGCCGTTCCGGCGAAGGCCGTGAACCTCTTCACGGATGTCGAATCCCAGACGGAGGTCGGCAGCATCTTCAGCTCCGGCGTCGAGGAGATCAAAGACGAGAAGGACCGGGAGAAGGCCCTGCGGGAAACCCTCGTCCGCGTGAAGCAGCAGCGGATCGACGCTCTCGGCACCGGCCCGCACGCGGCGGAGGCATCTACCTTCCGGACGCTCGTTGACGAGAGGAAGAAGCTCGACGCCCTGAAGAAGCTGCGGATCCCGATTACGTGATTTTCCGCTGCCGGGCTGCAGAGTGAAAGAGCCCGGAGACATTGGCTTATATATTAGTATGAAGAAGCATTGAAGGAAGAAGGAGACGAAAGGTATGGCAGAGACGAAGAAGAAGACTGCTGCAAAGACAGAAGAGAAGAAGGAAACGAAATCTTCTGCAAAGGCTGCGGAGAAGAAGGACGCCAAGGCGCCGGTGAAGGCTGCTGCAAAGAAAGCGCCGGCCAAGGCGGAAAAGTCTGCAGCCAAGGCACCGGCCAAGGCTGATGCAAAAGCACCTGCGAAGAAGACCGCCGCAAAAGCGGAGAAGCCTGCCGCCAAGGCAGATGCGAAGGCGCCTGCAAAGAAGGCTGCTGCAAAGAGCGACAAGGCTGCAAAGGCAGATACGAAGGCTTCTTCAAAGAAGGCGGACGCAAAGGCCGCTGACGGGAAGAGCGCAGACGAGAAGGTTCAGCTCTTCGAGACAAAGCTGCAGGAGCTCATGAAGCTGGCCAAGTCCCGCAACAACGTCCTCGAGTACTCGGACATCGAAGCCGCCTTCAAGGATACGAAGCTTTCCGACGAAAAACTGAAGAAGGTCACGACCTTCCTCGAGCACTCCGGCATTGATGTTCTCCGGACAGAAGACGACGTCGACGATGACGACATCCTGCTTTCCGAGGACGACGACATCGAGCCCGAGAAGATTGACCTTTCCGTTCCCGATACCGTCAGCGTTGAAGATCCTGTCCGCATGTACCTGAAGGAAATCGGCAAGGTGCCCCTTCTGACGGCGGAAGAGGAGGTCGAGCTCGCAAAGCAGATGCAGGCAGGCGGCCCCGAGGGTGAGCGCGCCAAGGAGAAGCTTTGCGAGGCGAACCTCCGTCTCGTCGTCTCTATCGCAAAGCGCTACGTCGGCCGCGGCATGCTCTTCCTTGATCTCATCCAGGAAGGAAACCTCGGTCTCATCAAGGCCGTTGAAAAGTTCGATTATACCAAGGGCTACAAATTCTCGACCTACGCGACCTGGTGGATTCGCCAGGCTATCACGCGTGCCATCGCCGACCAGGCGCGGACCATCCGGATCCCTGTCCATATGGTCGAGACTATCAACAAATTCATCCGCGTCTCCCGCCAGCTTCTGCAGGAGCTCGGCCGCGAACCGACGCCCGATGAGATTGCAGAGCGCATGGACCTGCCTGTCGAGCGTGTCCGCGAGATCATCAAGATTTCCCAGGAGCCCGTCTCGCTGGAAACCCCTATCGGCGAGGAAGAGGACTCCCACCTCGGCGACTTCATCCAGGATGACAATGTCCCCGTTCCTTCGGATGCCGCAACCTTCACCCTTCTGAAGGAGCAGCTGAACGAGGTCCTCGACACCCTGACCGACCGCGAGCGCAAGGTTCTCATGCTCCGCTTCGGCCTTGAAGACGGCCGAGCCCGCACCCTCGAAGAAGTCGGCAAGGAATTCAATGTCACCCGCGAGCGTATCCGCCAGATTGAGGCGAAGGCGCTGCGGAAGCTGCGGCATCCGTCACGGAGCCGGAAATTAAAAGACTATCTTGAGTGATACTTGAAGGTGCCGGCTTGGGTGAGAAGCAGCGTTCTGCGGCAAACATCCACCAATGACATAGATGGCTTCGGGTTCAATTGAATAGTTTGTTACAAATCTCCACTACATAGATGGAGGAATAGAGGAAATGAGTACTACAAGGGGAATGTCCGACCGCCTTGCCGCCATTGCTGCCCAGGTGACGCCGGGGAAGACCGTCATCGACATAGGAACGGACCACGCCTACCTGCCGATCGCCCTCGTGGCGGACGGCACGGCGCCGTCCGCCATTGCAGCCGACGTGAAGAAAGGCCCGCTTGCCATTGCGGAAACGAATATCCTGAAGAGCGGCTATGCGGCAAAGATCAGGGCGGTACAGTCGGACGGTTTCCAGAATATTGAAGTGGAAGGCGGGGAAGCGGCAGTCATCGCAGGACTCGGGGGAGCCACAATGATGGGCATCCTCAGTGCCGGCGCCGGCAAGGTGATGAAGCTTTCCGAAATCATCCTCGAACCCCAGAGCCGGGTTCCCGATGTGCGGAAATATCTCTGCCGATCAGGCTTTTCCTTCGTCGACGAAGCCATGGTGACGGAGGACGGCAAGTTCTATCCCATCATGAAGGTTGCCTACACCGGGGAGAAGCGCCTGCTGACGGAAGCCCAGGCCCTGTACGGCCCTCTGCTTCTCGAAAAAAAGGATCCCGTCCTTCTTCGCTATCTCGAGAAGGAGACGGATGGCCTTGCCACCATTGAGCGCGGCATTGAAGACGCCGCCAACCTCCTCGGCATGAATGAAGCACGCGAGGCTGCCCTTGTCGGCATCGCCGGTATGGCGCGCATCATACAGGACGCGCTGGCGTACTATTTGTGACGGGCGCCGGATGCTGCAGGTGTTTGCAAATGACATCGCAGGGCGGCACGTATGGCGCAGTATGTAAAAGAAGTTTTTCTTGCAATTTAAGACACGTTGCACAACAATAAAAGAGGTCCTGCACTGTGACATATACAGGGCAGGACCTCTGTTTTTTGTATTCCGTCCCCCGTCCAGCCCGACGCGATGGGTAAAAGCAAGAGAAGAAGGGAGTTCGTCCCCCGTCCGCGGGAGGCATTGGGTAGAAGCAGAAAGGAAATTATGACCGTAGGAGAAATCGCAGACCTCTGTGAGGAGATTGCCCCGCAGGGGACAGCCCTCGACTGGGACAATCCCGGGCTGCTGGCGGGATCGCGGCAGTGGGAGGTGAAGAAAGTCTACATCGCTCTCGACTGCACGGATGAATGTCTGGACGCGGCACTTGACGCGAAGGCGGACATGATCATCACCCATCACCCGCTCATCTTTTCGCCGATCAAGAGCGTAGTCGAAGAAAATTTCATCGGGAAACGCCTGGTGCGCCTCATTGAAAATCACATTGCCCTCTTTGCGATGCATACGAATTTCGACATCTGCCGGATGGGAACCCTTGTGGCTGCACGCCTCAAGCTTTCAGATGTGGAACCGCTGGACACTTGCGGCTTCGATGACGGGCGCGGCCTTGGCGGCGTCGGAACGCTGGAAAGCGCGATGACACTGGAGCAGCTTTCGCTCGATGTGAAGAATGCCCTTGGTCTTCCGGGGCTGAAGACCTTCGGCAATCCGCAGTCTGTCTGCCGGCGGGCGGCCTTCCTGCCGGGATCCGGCAAGAGCGACATCGACACGGCACTAGCTGCCGGCGCGGACGTCTACATCACCGGTGACGTCGACCACCACAGCGGAATTGATGCCGTCGAGAAGGGTATTGCCGTCATTGACGCCGGCCACTGGGGAATGGAACACTTCTTCATCGAATACGTCGACCTCTTCCTGAAGGGGCGGACGGCAGGACTTGAAACCGCATGCGCACCGTACGTGTCGCCTTTTCAGGTGTATTGAAGGCGGGGAGGGCGCTCGGCACAGGCCTCGCGCCAGGCAAAGTGTGAGAACTGCAATACCTGCGGCTATCAGACAGATGGGAAAATTTGCAGGAAATAATATTAGTGATATAGAGGGAAAAGAATGGTGACTGAAAAGGAAGAAATCCGCGTGAAGATCGGGGATGAAACATTAGCGATGGAGGCGGGAACGCGGCTCATCGATCTCGCAAACGCCTACAGAGACAAGTACGAAGGCGACATCGTCCTTGCGACCGTGAACTACAAGCTGGCAGAACTCCGGAAAAAGCTGAAGGGCGACAGCACCGTGACCTTCATTACGACAGCGACGAAGACCGGGCGGCGCGCCTACCGGCGGTCACTGATTTTCCTGATGGAGAAGGCTCTTGACGACATGATCACGGCCGGCTACCTCGGGAAGAAGGCGGCGAAAAATGAGAAGGCGCGGCGGGGAAAGGACATTCCGGACATCACGGTGATGTATTCTCTCGGAAACGGCTATTTCTGCAGGCTTTCCGGCGCGGAAAAGGTGACGAAGACATTTCTCACTGACCTTGCGAAAGGCATGCAGGATCTCGTTTCCCGCGACCTGAAGATCAAGAAGCACTCTGTGTCTACGTCCGAAGCGCAGGCTCTCTTTGAATCCCACGGCCTGTCCTCGAAGGACAACCTTTTAAAGTACCGGTCGTCGTCCCAGATGAACGTCTACGAAATCGACGGCTCCTTCGACTACTTCTACGGCTATATGGTGCCGTCGACGGGCTACCTCAAATACTTCCGCCTGCAGAAATACGAGGACGGCTTCCTCCTCCTCTTTCCGACGTCAGATCCTCACGGCGTTGATGAGTTCAAGCCCTATCAGGATCTCACGAGCATAATGAAGACCTCTGCCGCGTGGGCGGACCGCCTGCACATCCGCACGGTCGGGCAGTTAAACGACGCCATCGTGGCAGGGCACAGCAGAGACATCATTCTCATGCAGGAAGCCTTCATGGAGGAGCGGATCGGGGCACTGGCGCGGGAAATCGTCTCCGAGCCGGACCGGCACTTCGTCATGATTGCGGGACCTTCTTCTTCAGGAAAGACGACGTTTTCCCACCGGCTTTCCGTTCAGCTCAGAGCCCTTGGCATGCACCCGCATCCCTTCCCGCTCGACGACTATTATAATGACCACGACAAGATGCCCATCGACGAGTTCGGCGAGGTCGACTTCGAGGCGCTCGAATGCCTGGACGTCGAGCTCTTCAACTCTGACATGAAGCGGATGCTCGCAGGAGAGGACGTCGAGCTTCCCACCTTCAATTTCAAGACAGGCAAGCGCGAGTACAAGGGGCGGCACATGAAGCTGGACGCCGGGGATATTCTCGTCATCGAAGGCATCCATGGGCTGAACGACAGGCTTTCCTACTCGCTTCCCAAGTCCTCGAAGTTCAAGATCTATATCTCCGCCCTGACGCAGCTCGCCATCGACGAGCACAATCCCCTGTCGACGACGGACGGCCGCCTCATCCGGCGGATTGTGCGGGATGCCCGGACGCGCGGGACTACAGCGAAAGAAACCATTGCCATGTGGGACTCTGTCCACCGGGGGGAGGAGAAGAATATCTTCCCGCTGCAGGACTCTGCCGACGCTTTCTTCAACAGTGCGCTATTGTATGAGCTTGCTGTCCTGAAGATCTACGCCGTGCCGGAGCTCTACTCCGTTCCCCGCGACTGCCCGGAGTACGCAGAGGCCAAGCGGCTTTTAAAGCTCTTTGACTACTTCCTTCCCATGGCGCCGGAGGACATCGGGAACAACTCCCTGATCCGCGAATTCATTGGCGGGTCGATTTTCCCGGTGTGATTTATCGTGTTTTCGCGGATGCGAAAATGCGATGCGCTGGGGGCCGGCTTTTGGAACCATAGCTGTAGATTTTGCATTTATCCCCTACAATAGAGTTGGCTCAGATATCGGGCAGCACGCAGTGCGTGCCGCCCGTTCTTTTGGTTGGAACGATAGAGAGAATTCTTGCATTTGTCCCCTATGTACACGCTGTCTCATCTCAGCGGTTACACGCAACGCGTGCGAAGCATGATAAGGCTTGGAACTATATCTTGATTTTTTTTCATTTGTCCTCTATGGACTTGAGCGTGCATGGTGCAGGCTGGAAATATAAGTGGAGATTTTGCATTTGCCCCCTATGTGAAGTATGATTGATGGACCTGGCAGTACGCATTGCGTGCCACCCCGCGTTATGTTCGGAACTTTAGCAGGATTTCTTGCATTTGTCCCCTACTGCAGGAAAGTGACGCGGGCCAGAGTAGTCCATAAAGCATGATTTTTGCATTTGTCCCCTATAGGTGCGTTCAGGTGAGGAATCTGCCGGAAAATTTTGGCTTGCGGGAGAAGATTGGCTCTGATAGAATATGTGCCTGTACAAGAACGGTGTCCGGTCGCTGCCGCTGCAAGGCGGGAGAGGAAAGTCCGGGCTTCACAGGGCAGGATGCCGGCTAACGGCCGGCCGGGGTGACCTGAGGGAAAGTGCAACAGAAAGTATACCGCACCGCTTGCGGTGTAAGGGTGAAATGGCAGGGTAAGAGCCTACCGCGTCGCCGGTAACGGAGACGGCAGTGTAAACCCCATCCGAAGCAAGACCGAAACGAAGCGCTACGAGGCGGCCCGCCCAGCTTCAGGTTGGTTGCTTGAGGCGGTTGGCAACAATCGTCCTAGACAGATGACCGAACAAGACAGAACCCGGCTTATAGCCGTTCTTTACATTGAAAGCAAGACGGCGGCACCCGCGAAAGCGGGTGCCGCCGGTTTTTTCATGCCAACTTTGTCAAGCGGAGCCAGGCACCGCACTTAGCGTGTGGGGGAAAGGCCTTCTGTTGCCGGTGCGGAGCCAGGCATCGCAGCCTACTCCCCCGTAATTCTTACGAGCTCGAATTCCCTGCCGGCGAGGACTTTGGCGCGGGGGCTGCCGCAGACCGGGCAGCAGTAACGGTTTTCGCGGGAGGGGGCGTACTCCGCGCCGCAGTTCTCGCAGCGCGCGCGCACGGGCACATAGTCGATGACGAGTTCGGAGCCCTCGAGCGCCGTGCCGCGCGCGGCCTCGGGGTAGTAGCGCGTGAGGTATTCCGGGACGAGCCCCGTCATTTCGCCGACCGCGATCTCCACGGCGTCAATCTTTTCAAGAGAATTTTCTGCTGCAGTGCGCTCTGCGAGGCGGACGATGCGCAGAATGTAGGACATTTCGTGCATTTCATTTCTCTTTTTCTCTGTCAGGAGCTTCTGCTGCAAACCTCCACCAAAGCAGAGTGGACGTTTGGACATAGCAGGAGCTTCCGCTGCAAACCTCCACCCAAAGCAATTGGCTGCGGACTGCTCGGATCTCGGCCAAAATTGCAAGGTTTTCGAACGGAATTGCCAGCGCGCCGAAAGCCTTCAAAACCGGCATATCAGCGGCGTATGGCCGGTATTCTTTCTTATTATAACTGTTGAATGGGTGAGAGGAAAGTCGTAAAATATAAGAATTGATTACCCGCAAGGGTTCAGGGTAATACAGGAGCCGGTTTCCCGCAGAGAATCAGGGAAACTGCAGAAGCTGTATTGCCGTTGAAATTCAGGGGTTATTGTTCATTTCAAGAAAGGGGTTGCGGCATGCCTGTCGTTCCATTTCTCATCATCTTTCCGCTCATGATGGCGGGGCTGATGTTCTGCATCCGGGTGAACAGGGTGCGGAATGCCATCGCCTACATCGGGTCGGTCGTCATCATGGCGGCGGTTGGCGTCCTGACTTTTCAGTGGGCGCACGGCGGCTTCCAGCCGATCGAGCTCTACGTGAATACGGAAATTGCTGACAAGGTAATTCTCTGCGCGGAGATCCTGCTCATGATCCAGGTGACGATACTTTCCTTCAAGTACCGGAAATACTGGATTTCCCTCCTCTCCATCATCCCGACACTTGCCATCGCCTGGCTGGAGCTCTTCGGACCGGAGATGCAAACCGAGGAGCACATCTACATCGACCACCTCTCGATTCTCATGAGCGTCATCATCGGAGTGATCGGTTCCCTCATCATCATCTATGCGGTCGGCTATATGCACGGCTACCAGCATTATCATACGAAGATAGGGGACCGGCGGTATTACTTCTTCATGGTTCTTTTCGCCTTCCTCGGCGCCATGTTCGGCTTCGTCCTTTCCGAGAGCCTGCTTTGGATTGACCTCTTCTGGGAGGCGACAAGCGTCTGCTCCTTCCTTCTCATCGGCTATACGCGCGAGCCGGAAGCCATCAAGAATTCCTTCCGGGCCCTTTGGATGAACCTCCTCGGCGGAACGGCCCTAGCGGTAGGCATCATCTACTTCGCCCTGACGGAAGGCACCGTCAGTCTGAACGTCCTTGTCACCCAGGCCCGCCTCAACCACGGCGACCTGATGATCCCCGTTGCCCTGATTGCCTTTGCAGCCCTGACGAAGTCCGCCCAGCTGCCCTTTTCGACCTGGCTCATGGGCGCGATGGTAGCGCCTACGCCTTCGTCCGCCCTGCTTCACTCCGCGACGATGGTCAAGGCCGGCATCTACGTCCTTTTCCGCCTGGCGCCTGCGATGAGCGCGACGACGACCGGCATGATGGTCGCCTTTGTCGGCGGTTTCACCTTCCTGATGGCTTCAATCATGGCCATCGCCCAGTCGGACGGGAAGAAGGTTCTCGCGATGTCCACGATTTCAAACCTCGGCCTGATGGTCGCCTGCGCGGGCGTCGGCCGGCCTGAGACCATCTGGGCGGGCGTCTTCCTCATGATCTTCCATGCGATCTCGAAATCCCTTCTCTTCCAGGATGTCGGCGCGACGGAGAACTCCCTTCACAGTCGCGATATCGAGAATATGCACGGCCTGCTTTACCGCCTGCCCCGCCTCGCGATTTTCATGTTCATCGGTATCGCGGGCATGTTCCTCGCGCCCTTCGGCATGCTGATTTCCAAGTGGGCCGCCCTGAAGGCCTCTGTGGATGAGAATAATATTCTCCTCGTATTCTTCATCGTATTCGGCTCTGCCACGACATCATTCTACTGGACGAAATGGCTGGGCAAGATCATTGCAAATACAAATGAAGCGCCGGTCAAGGACATCACGAAGCGGAATGAAATGATCTCCATCGCCATTCACGGCGTCCTGATGATTGCCCTCTGCTTCCTCTTCCCCCTGCTTTCCCGCGTCTACGTGGATCCGATGCTGAGGGAAATGTTCCAGGTGGCAGAGCAGACGCTTCCTACGACGACGCTTGACCTGCTCATGATCCTCGTCGTCTTCATCTTTGCGGTGCCGCTGATTGCCTACTCGTATTCAAAGAATATCAAGGCGAACAAGAAGCTTTCGTACATGTCCGGCATCAACACCGGAAAGAACCACGCCTTTACCGGTTCCTTCGGGCAGAATGAGCGGCTTGTGCTTTCGAATTATTATTTCAAAGACATCTGCGGCGTGCGGAAGCTGATGCTGCCGAGCCAGCTCGTGACAGCAGCGGTCATCGTCGTCATGATGATCTTCATCATAGGAGGTGCCCTGTAATGCTTTACCGTGTGATCTCCATTCTCTGCTACATCATTCTGGCGCCCTTCCTCGGCGGCCTCCTCGAGGGGCTGGACCGGAAGATTTCCGCCCGTATGCAGGGGCGTGTCGGGCCGCCGATTCTGCAGCCCTTCTATGACCTGATCAAACTGTTCAAGAAGCAGTACATCATCGTCGACCGGGCGCAGCACTTTTTGCTTTTAAGCTATCTCGCCCTCGTGGTCTTCACGGGCTGCATGTTCTTCGGCGGAAGCGACCTTCTGATGTGCTTTTTCGTTCTGTCAACGGCGTCGGTTTTTCTCTACTTCGCCGCTGTCATCACGAGCTCGCCCTATACGACGATCGGCGGCCAGCGGGAGCTCATCCAGGACATGGCCTGCGAGCCGGCCCTGCTTTTCGCTGCCCTGGGCTTTTACCTGATTTCGGGTTCCTTCAATATCGACACGATTGTGCACAGTCAGTACAGCGCCATCGCGAAGCTGCCGGGCTTTTTCCTGGCCTTCGTCTTCATCCTGACGATCAAGATGCGCAAGTCCCCCTTCGATGAGAGTGCTTCCCACCACGCCCATCAGGAGCTGGTCAAGGGCATCACGACAGAGATGGGCGGCCGAAACCTCGCCATTTACAATGTGACGGAGTGGTATGAAACCGTCCTGATGCTTTCTGTCCTCGCGCTTTTTATTATCAATGAAAATCCCTGGAGCTATCTCGCCGCAGCCCTTGTGATCTGTGCGGCCTACTTCGCGGAAATTCTCATCGACAATACGGCGGCGCGTGTGAAAACGTCTACAATGCTGAAGATGACCTGGATGGTGACGCTGCTTTCCGCGGGCGTCAACTTCCTCGTTCTCATGCTGGTCTGAAAGGAGGAGATATTTCATGGCTAATGTAAAGCGTTCCCCCTGGCTCCTCCACTACGACGGATCGAGCTGCAACGGGTGCGATATCGAAGTCCTGGCCTGCCTCACTCCGGTCTACGACGCGGAGCGGCTGGGCGTTGAAAATACGGGCGACCCCATGCAGGCCGACATCTTTCTCATCACGGGCGGCATCAACGAACAGAACGCCCCCGTCGTGAAGCAGCTGTACAATCAGATGCCCCGCCCCAAGGTCGTTGTGGCGGTCGGCACCTGCGCCTGCACCGGCGGTGTCTTCAAGGAGGCCTACAATATCTGCGGCGGCGCCGACACGGCGATCCCTGTCGATATCTACGTTCCCGGCTGCGCGGCAAGACCGCAGTCCATCATTGACGGAATCATCAAGGCCCGCGACCTCTTCCAGAAACGGTCGGAAGAGCACGACGCGAAGGTGAAGGAAGAGAAGAAGGCCGGAAAACATGGAAGCGGAAGTCCTGCCGTTTCCCTGCAGGACGCAAAAGAAGCCGCAGAAGAAGACGGAAAGGAGGAGTGATCATGGCAGAGCGTGAAGTAAAAAATATATACGAAGAGATTCCTGTCTCAGAGCTCCTCTATACGGCAATGAAAAAGAAGGACGCGGGGCTCCGCCTCTCCCAGGCGACAGCGGCCTATGTGGATGAGAAGTTCGAGCTCACGTACTCCTTTGAAAGTGAAGAGACGTATGACGTGACCAATGTCCGCATCATCCTTCCCGAGCTCACGACGGAGGTGCCGTCCATTTCGGACATCTACCCCTATGCCTCCTTCTATGAAAACGAGATGCACGAGCTCTTCGACGTGAACATCTGCCTGATCGGGCTCGACTACCACGACCGGCTCTACCGCATCAAAAAGGAAGCGCCTTTCCTGCCCGAGGCAGCGAAGGAAAAGATCAAAGAAGAGAAGAAGGAAGAAGCGCTGGCGGCAGAAAACGGCGGCGCTGAGGCAGCGGAGGATACGGACGCTGCAGATACAAAAACACAGGAAGGAGGGCAGGCGTAATGGGTAAGCGGTCAATCGTACCTTTCGGTCCCCAGCACCCCGTGCTGCCGGAGCCCATCCATCTCGACCTCGAAATCGAGGACGAGCGCGTCATCCGGGCTATCCCGAATATCGGCTTCATCCACCGCGGCCTCGAAGGCCTTGTGGAGAAGAAGGATTGGAGTACCATGGTCTACGTCGTTGAGCGGACGTGCGGCATCTGCAGTTTCGGCCACGGCATGGGCTACTGCGAGGCGGTCGAGCACCAGATGGGCGTCGACATCCCCGTCCGCGCGAAATATATCCGGACGATCCTGATGGAAATGTCCCGTATGCAGTCCCACTTCCTCTGGTTGGGCCTCCTGGCGGACGGCTTCGGCTTTGAAGCCCTGTTCTATCAGGCATGGCGGATCCGCGAGCGCATCCTCGACCTCCTCGAAATGATCACGGGCGGCCGCGTCATCTTTTCCATCAACAAGGTCGGCGGCGTCATGAAGGACATCACCCCCGAGATGCAGAAGACCGTGCTCGATGAGATGAATAATATAGAGCGCGAACTGAAGGAAATCGAGGGCACCTTCCTCGGCGACTATACGGTGCAGAACCGCCTCAAGGGGCAGGGCGTCCTCACAAAGGAGCAGGCCCTCGGTCTCGGCTGCGTCGGCCCCTTTGCAAGAGCTTCGGGCATTGCGACGGACTACCGGACGCTCGGCTATGCGGCCTACTCCGATCTCGACTTTGAACCCATTACATCAAATCAGGGTGACTCCTGGGCGAGATGCTACGTCCGCCTGCACGAAATCTACCAGTCCATCGACCTCATCCGTCAGGCCTTTTCGAAGATGCCTGCTGAAACGGATCTCGAAGTCGCTGTCAAGGGAAATCCTACAGGCGAGTACCTGATGCGGATCGAGCAGCCGCGCGGCGAAGCCATCTATTATGTGAAGGGATCCGGCAAGCGCAATCTCGACCGCTTCCGTCTCCGGACGCCGACCTTCGCCAACCTCGCCGGCCTCTGCGAGACGCTGAAGGACGCGGAGTATTCGGACGTCGGCCTGCTCTGCATCACGATCGATCCCTGCATTTCGTGCACGGAGAGGTAAGGAGCGAGGGTACCCGAAAGGGGAGACAGGCGTTGCTTTTCTAAGGGGAGACAGGCCCCTTTGGCCGGCCTGACGGCCGGCAGCAGGGAGCCAGTCCCCCTAACCGTATTTATTATTGAGGAAGTCTGAAATGGCTATAATGAAATTTGCCTCTGTGGCAATTAAAAATCTGTTCAGCAAGCCGGTGACGACGACGTATCCCGCAGAGCCTGCGGTATATCCGGAGAGGTCGCGCGGGCACATAGAAATCGACATCCAGAAGTGCATCTCCTGCGGGGCCTGCTCCATCAACTGCCCGCCCGGCGCCATTACGGTCGACCGGCAGCAGAAGACCTGGGCCATCAACCGCATGGACTGCATCCAGTGCGGGGCCTGTACGCTGAAGTGCCCGACACACTGCCTTTCCATTGTCCCCGGCTACCAGACGCCCGGGCAGGAAAAGGTCGTCGACTCCTACCAGCACATAATGACGGAGGAAGAGAAGCAGAAGGCCGCGGAGCTGGAAGCCAAGAAGAAGGCGGCGCTGGCAGC
>OMTX01000029.1 GCA_900314085.1 uncultured Lachnospiraceae bacterium
CGCCCCGAAGGGGCGGCTCCTTCCCTGAACCGTACAAAAACAACTCTTTCAGTCCTTCAGTCCCGCATTCTTTCTATCCCAAAGCCTGTCATAGGAGAGGCCCGTCACGCGCTGCAGCATTTTCTTTTCCTCCTCGGTAGCGATGGAGGTGTCTTCCCCCTTGCGGCGGGCGATGTCCTTCTGGACGGCGGCGAATTCCTTCTTCTGCATGGGGAAGATCCAGCCGAGGATCAGGAGGCCGGTGACGAGGGCAACCGGAACGAGGATGTAAATCAGGCTGATGCCCTGCAGGGTGGCAGCCGACTGGCGAAGTCCCTGGGAAGCCAGGCTCGAGTCATAACCGACGCCGGCAAGGAACCAGGTGATGCAGGCAGCGGAAAGTCCTGAAGAAACCTTCCGGGCAAAGGTCGCCATGCCGGAAACCGTTCCCGGTCGGCGGATCGACGTGATGAGCTCGTCGACGTCCGCCATATCCGCCATAATGGCAAAGATAGACGTAAGGGTTGCTGCATTGCCGACGCCGATGAAGAAGGTGCAGATCAGTACGCCGATGAAATTGGCTCCTTCATGGGCAAAAGCAAGAAGGCAAAGGGTTGCAATGATTCGGATCGGTGCGCCGATCAGGATGGTCATCCGCTTTGACGTCTTTGCCATGACAGGTCCGAAGACCAGCATGCCGGCAAGCTGGGCAATGAGGAGCACCGCCATCGTATAGGTGAGCCAGTGCTTGGAATAGCCGTTCAGCACGTCTTCGACGAAGTAGAGGGCCATGCCGGAAACGAAGTCCATGCCGCACTGGCCGGTGAGGTAGATGCCGACAAAGATACGGAAGGACCTGCTCTTGAAGACGAAAGCGGACTGGACGAAGCTATCCTTCATGGCTACCCTGATGGGCGGCTTCTGGGGTTCCCAGGTGCCCGCAAATGTGGCAATCGCCGTAATCGCATACAGGAAGCCGAAGAGAAGGGCGCATACGAGGTACTGACCGGCGTTCGTCGTGTCCTTGATGATGAAGGTGGGGACAAGGCCGGAAACCATGGCGCCAAGGGTGGACCAGATCATACGGACATTCGAGAACTTCGACCGCGTCGCGTAATCCTGCACCATGTCCGGAAGCAGGCCGTTATAGGGTACCATCAGCACCGTAAAGGCCGTCGAAAAGAGGATGTACATCAGGGCATAGAAGGCAAAGCGGGCGCCGACGCTCTCCGAAGGAATGGTCAGCCAGAGGCCGACGAAGGTGATGCCCGTCAGTATCGCGCCAATCAGGATATAGAACCGCTTGGCCCCCAGCCTGTGGACGGTCCGGTCCGTAATATTTCCCATAATGGGATCCGTGATGGCGTCCCATACATGCCCGATCAGGGGGATGACACCGGCCAGCGCCGCCGGCATCCCGAGTGCCTTCATCAGGAAGGCCGTGAAAAAGGTATTGATGACGACAAACGCCCCGCCGCCGGAAAACTCCGCCATGCCGTAGAGCATTTGTGATCCGATGCCGTACGACGGTTTGCGGCCGCTGATCTTCCCTGTCTGTTCCTCTTCCATAGTTTTCTCCTTATGACTAATAAAACCCGCTGCGCGGAAACCGGCCTTACTCACCGACACCTCCGCGTTTGCGCAGCAGCTGTAGCCGCTCCGCATCCCTTTTATCGTACCATATATAGCCGGCAGAAACCCGCACCCCCGTGTAGAGTTTCCGTAAAATTCACGTAAACCGCCGGCCGCGCGCAATAAATATTATTCATTATGAAATCTGCACCGTCGGTGTGATATGGTTCACAATGCTGATCATAAGAATGACGCGGTCTGATCCCGGCAGGCGGGAGACGATGGAAATGCAGGCCCAGCAGGGGGTTCCGTCCGGCATCGATATGTCAACATACGCCCGGCGATCGTTTTGTATCGCATCCTCCACGGCAGAAAGAAAGGCCTTCTGATAGTTTTCATCACTGTAGGTGACAACGTGCCGCTGTTCCATCTCGAAGCCATACTTCTCCGCCCACCTGTAGGCGCCGTCACTGACGCGCAGGTACATGAGGGAGTCGCCGCGCTTTTCAATCTGGAAGGTGATGTCGGAGATCTGCTCCCCGCCGAACATCACATCAGCGGATTTGTTGATGTCGATGAAGGCCGCCTTCGCGTAATAGTCGTACTCTTCCTTCGCAATGCTCTGACTCATGAAATCCTGAAGCTCTGGCGCTTCAAGAGCCTGAGGCTTGTCATAGTAGAAGCCCTGGATCAGGTTGCCGCCGCACTGGCGGACGAACTCCAGCTGGTCTTTCGTTTCGACGCCCTCCACCAAAGCGATTGTATCAATGGAATGGCAGAGGCGGATCATCTGGGCGAGAATGGTCAGGGCGCGGGAATTGCCTTCGGAATTCCGGAGGAACTCGAGATCAATCTTTGCCGCATTCACCTTGAAATTTTTCAGGGTGTTGAGGGAGGACATGCCGGAGCCGAAATCGTCCAGCCAGACGAGATAGCCCATGTCCTCGAGACGCTTGATATCCTCACGAATCTGCGGGCTGTCGGAGAAGGCGGATTCCGTGACCTCCAGGCGGAGCATGTCCTTCGGAATGCCATACGACTGCACGATGGCGTCCACGCGGGCCGGAAGGTCGCAGGACTCGAAATCCGTCCGCGAGAAGTTCACGGAGACATACTTGTTCCAGGTGGTCAGATCCTGCTTCGAAAGCATGGTGCAGACCTGTTTTAAGATGTGGAAGTCCAGAAAGTAGGCCTCATGCGACTCCTCGAGCACGGGCACAAAGATACCGGGGTTCAGGAAGCCCTGATCCGGATCAATCCAGCGGGCCAGGGCTTCGAATCCGGCGCAGACGCCGGACAGGGAAGCGATGATGGGCTGGAAGTAGGGGACAATATAGCCCTTGTCAATAGCCTCATAGAAGTGGCTCTGGACAAAGGTCCTGTTTTCCCGCTGCCTGTCAAGCTCATCGTCATAGACGCGGATGCCGATGCCTGTCTTGCCCCGCAGGGAGTCGGAAGCATACTTTGCCATGTCGACACAGGCCCGGGCACCGAGGGATGCCCCCTTCTCTGTCACAGGATATACGCCGGCCCGCAGGCGGACATAGATTTTTCCTTCAAAGGCAGACAGCTTCTGCTGGATGCGGCGAATACGGGCTTCATAGTCGGGAACCTTCGTCAGGACCGCGAAATGGTCGTTCTCACGGCTTACAATGTCTCCCGGGAATTCCTCCCCGATCCAGTCAGACAAGGCCTTCAATATCCGGTCGCCCGTCCGGAAGCCGTATTCCTTGTTCAACTGCTGGAAGCGGTCGAGGTCGAGAAAGATGACATACATATCCTCTGTCAGCTGCTGCGCATCCATCTGCTTGATGAAGGCGCCGGTCGTCAGCATGCCGGTCAGGGCATCGTATTCCTCAGCCTTCCGGGAGCCGGAAAAATCCGATGTTTCAAGGATTGTTCCCGGCGAGATGGCCTTGGCCTTGAAGAGAATATTGTCGGCTGCCGTGATCATGGCCCGAACCTCGCGGTCGCTCTCCGCCCGGCCGGTGCAGTAACCGATGGTCGCCGTCATATCGGGATTTTTCAGGGCGAAATCGTTCTGCAGAACCTCGATACGCTCCGCGAACTCGGCTCGCGGCATATGCTTCACGAGCAGGAGAATTTCATCGACCCCGTAGCGGTAGGCGCGCTCATTCCGGTCGTGGAAGAGATTCTTCATGCTTTGCGCCAGGCTCTGCAGGAGGGATACTGCTTCCGTTTCCCCGTGGGATTCCTTGTAGGCACGGAAGCCGTCGATATCAATGATTGCCGCGCAGATATTGTGGGGAGAGAAGGCCGGCAGGTCCTCTACCATGGCAGAGGAATTGAAAAGCCCGGTGCCTTCGTCCGTCCGGCTCTTGATATAGAGCTTTTCATTCGACTCCTTCAGTTCCCGCGTCGCCTCGTAGCGCTGGTCAAACCACCCGCGACGGTAGACCGCCATGATGAAGCAGAGGATCAGGAAAACAAAAAGGTCATACTCATCCTGCCAGGCAATTTCGACACGATGCACGGCAAGGATGAGCCAGGAAACCGCCCCGATGACCACATAATTGATGATGTAGTGGTAAGTCGGATAGGCAGGCATGAAGGCCACCGGGAACAGAATGAGAAGCGTCTCAATGTACAGAGATGACCCGTTCTGGGTGGAAAAGAGGCAGAAAATCCCGGAAAACTGCACGATCATCAGCTGGGCGCAGAAGATGCGGTTGGCAAGAACCGGACGATTCTCTCCGTATTTCCGCAGAACTACGCCGGCCGTACACATGGAAAGGAGATTGATGACAAGGATGACGGTATAGACAGCGCAGGCCGGAACGTTGAAATAACTCTCCACAGAACCTCTCTGCGCAAGAATGCCGATCAGGCCCGCAATACTGATGCCGACCACAACTGCAGCGCATGTAAAAACAGCCCGCCGGTTCGTCTTTGCCTGCTCTCTTGCATAATCCGGATCGTCCCTGTACTTTCCAAGAAGGATTTCCCGAATCTTCTGTCCCGTCATCATAAAACCCCTGAAAGAAATGACTGTATCGTCCGCCGACACTCCCCGCCGGCTACAATACCCCTTTTATACTTTTTTTATGAATAATGTAATACTACCACAATCCCACCGTTTTGGGGAGTTGCGCGGAAAATTTTCACGTCACAAAAATTACATATTTTTTGCGTTTTCATTTCAGCCTGTCTGCGGTATAATTCGCACAGCGTCCGCTTTGTCCGACCGTCTGTATTCACCGCCGGGCTCGGCGGGACAGGAATCTTCCGCTGAAACAGAAGTTCCCCTGCGAATCAGGCATTATCACATTGGTACACGCATGAAAAAAATAATTGCAGAATTTATTGTGACGCTGCTGGTGCTCGTCGCCGCCGTCGGTCTCGGCGTCTACGTCATCCATCTGACTATTGAAAACGACGGCGTCCTCCCGGTCCAGTTCGTGAGCCCCAGCAGCTCAGACGGAAGCGACGCGTCCGACTCCTCCCTCCTGCAGAAGCTCTCCCTGAAAAAGACCGGAAGCCGGACGGAAACCGTGGCCTCTGCCGTCCCGACCGGAACGATCTTCATCGGGGACAGCCGCTTCGTCGGCATGGACGGCGTCGTCGACATTGAGGACACGAACAATCAGTTCGTCGTCGCCCAGGTCGGCGAAGGGCTCTCCTGGTTCAAGGGCAATGGACTCCGGCAGATCACAAAGCTCCGGAAGGAGAATTCCGCCCTCACCCACTGGCGCTACGTCATCTGCCTCGGCGTCAACGACCTCTGGGACGCGGATGCCTACCTGGAGGAATACGACATCCTTCGCGAAGATCCGGACATTGAGCTCATCCTTGTGTCCGTCAATCCCGTCAAGGGCTACCCCACCATTTCAAATGACGACATCGAAAGCTTTAATGAGAAGCTCTCGGACTACGCCGACGAAAACGGGCTCCAATACATCGATTCCTACACCGAACTGCGCGAAAGCGGCTACACGACGACCGACGGCCTCCACTACGACGACGCGACGTATCAGAAGATTTACGACATCATTTCGGAGGACATAGCTCCCGCCGCCGATTGAAAACATTGCTTTTTTACGAGAGACCGGACACCTTGCGGCGCCCGGTCTCTTTTTGCTTTATATTATTCTGATGAAATCACTTGAGGTGCCAGATCTCGTCGTTGTACTGGCGGATGGTCCGGTCGGATGAGAAGTAGCCGGAGTGCGCGATGTTGACGAGGGCCTTCCTGTTCCACGCCTGCTGGTCCTTGTAGTCGCTGTATACCTTGTCCTTTGTCTCGATATATTCCTTCGTGTCGAGGAGTGTCATGAACCAGTCCTTCGTGATGAGCTCGTGGTGGAGCCGTTCGAGCTGCGTCCGGTCACCGATAGCGGTGAGCTCCGGTCCCGTGATGAAGTCGACGAGTGTGTGAATCTCTTCATCCTTCTCATAAATCTCGTTCGCGTGGTAGCCCTGCTCGGCGTAGAGCTTGATGACGTCATCGGACTTCTTGCCGAAGATGTAGATATTGTCATCGCCGACGAGGTCGTGGATTTCGACATTTGCTCCGTCATCCGTTCCAAGCGTTACGGCCCCGTTCGCCATGAACTTCATATTCGAAGTTCCTGACGCTTCCTTGGACGCGAGCGAAATCTGCTCGGAAATTTCAGCGGCAGGGATGATCTTCCCGGCGTAGGTGACGTTGTAGTTCTCCGCCATGACGACGCGGAAGTAATCGCGGACATCCGGATCGTTTGCGGTGAGGTCTGCGAGGCAGAGGATCAGATGAATGATGTCCTTTGCGATGACGTACGCAGGCGCCGCCTTTGCACCGAAGATCATCGTGATCGGCGTCTCCGGCTTCTTGCCGCCCTTGATCTCCAGGTACTTGTGGATGGCGAAGAGGCAGTTCATCTGCTGCCGCTTGTACTCGTGCAGGCGCTTGACCTGGACATCAAAGATGGAGTCGGGGTTGATATCGACGCCCTGAACGCTCTTGAAGTAGTCTGCAAGAGCCCTCTTATTATCCCTCTTGATGTCACCGAGACGGCGCAGTACTTCGGGATCGTTCTCGTACTTCAGGAGATCCTGCAGCTTGTCGGCGTCCTTCTTGAAATCCGGTCCGATGAGCTCCTCAATGTAGGAGGACAGGCGCGGATTGCAGTGGAGGAGCCAGCGGCGGAAGGTGATGCCGTTGGTCTTATTATTAAATTTCTCCGGATACAGGGTGTAGAAGTTGTGGAGCTCGGAGTCCTTGAGGATTTCCG
>OMTX01000154.1 GCA_900314085.1 uncultured Lachnospiraceae bacterium
GGGCGCCAGGCTGTCAATGTTTACCCAGTTAAGCCCCGGCTTATAGACGGAGATCAGGTCATATGCCGTCTTCCTCTCCGGATTATCAATCTTCTGCAGGGTGACCTTAGCATCGGGTACCAGCAGTTCTCCGAGCCGGCCAGTATTTTTCACATGTACCTGTTCTTCCCGGCCGTCAATGTTTACGACAGCCGTAAAGCGGTTCAGACGGCGCACGAACGTTCCGGGGATTGTGTCCAAATATAGGATTTCTGCATTATTTTTTGCGTTCATCTTTCCGGGTACGGTTGCTTGCATTTTATCGAACGTATGTTTACAATATGGTAACCTACGTAAGGAGCAATATCATGTTAAACGGATCGAAATGGAAGGAACTGCCCGTCATCGCGTCATTTGACAGCCAAGGGCATGTGAAGCTGCTCTACTTGAGGATCAACGGGGAACGGTATGAGGTTCTCACCTGCACCGATCAAGGTGCGCTGGGAACTTACCATGTCTACGACGTCACTGTGGAAAATTACGGGCGGACCGTACCGGTACGGCTGGCGTTCTGGCCGGACACGATGGTTTGGTGTTATAGCATTGACTGTATTTGACAGCCGGTTCTGTCAATATACATATTGTTCATATTCAAATTCCCCGGTATTCATCGTTCCGCAGTTCGGGCACTTCAGCTGCGAGCCGTCTTTCTCAATATGCATCCG
Source organism: uncultured Lachnospiraceae bacterium (assembly GCA_900314085.1). GTDB lineage: Bacteria > Bacillota > Clostridia > Lachnospirales > Lachnospiraceae > RUG306. The sequence continues at coordinate 705 of OMTX01000154.1, forward strand.
ACCGCCGCACCGGTCACATTTATGGAACGACTTAAACACTATGCGATATTCATCCTTGAGATTTCTTGCCCACCAAACTTCACCCAGATGATTTACTCTTGGTGCGTATAGCCCCATATCGCATTCAACCTTCCAGCTTCCGCAGTGACCGCAAACATACAGGCGCTCTGTCGTATTCATCAGGATGTCCGGGTTCTCGAGCAGCAGTTTCTGCCGGGCAGGGCCATATTTCCCCTCCCTGATCGCCTTTCGGTATTCTTCGCCAAAGCCTGTATTCATGGGATCATCGCCCCAAAAGGCCTCATATTCTGTTCCGCATTTGCTGCATTTGAATCGATATCCCAGCATATCCTGCCTTCCGTCTATGTTCTTCACAGATTGCTCGTATTACTGTATTCAGAAAATGCCGGTTTAAGCCCTCTTTTTCCTGATCACAAAAACCTCTGCAAAGGGTTCCCGGCCGAGCTCATCCGTTGAGCTGTAATCGAGGTCGATGCCCTTGCTTTCGGCGGCGTCGATGATCTCATCGAGCAGCGTATAGTCCAAGGCAAAGTCATCCGCTTCGACCGGGCAGGCGGCTGCCATTACGTCATTCATCGTCAATCGCATGCCGGAAGGCTGAGTGGACAAATAGTCAACCGCCTTTTGGATCAATACCTGTTTTGACATTACGGCTAGCACCTCCAAAAAAAGAGAATATATGTCACAGGTAATAATACCACGCTTTGAGTTAAAATGAGCATCCCGGCCCTTTTTCCTTGCGACATCGATGGAGTACTCCCCTCCCTCAGGGAGGGGTTGGGGGTGGGGCTTTCATTCCCTCCTTGCGGCCGGCAGGCCGAGGCTTGGAGTCGGGTAGCCTCGCCGCGGCAGCGGCGCGCGAAGGAATGGTACCTGACCATTCATAATGATACAATAATCAAGGCACCAGACAAAACCTCGAAAGGATCATAATGGATAGCGAAGACAGAAAATCTGATTTTTCTGATATGGATATCGATGCCTTCTGCGAAAAGTTGATTGTCGCCCTTCGGGAACGCGTGCCTGCCGGTACCCCTGTACAGATTCAGCTTCTCACAAAGGCAAACAAAAACGATCTGCATGCCCTCATCATCGGAGCCACGGAAAATACCCTGCGGCCGGCTCTCTATATTGACGGGGCCTATAAAGCCCTGAAGGACGGCACCTTTACCTGGGAGGAAACGGTCGAAGGCATCTATGGCCTGTACCAGCTGGGACAGGAAAATGCCCTCTCCTTTGATGAAGAAGGCCTCACGGACTGGAACAAGGCAAAGGATCAGATTGCCTACCGCCTTATCAACCGGGAACGGAATGCTGGCTTTCTGGAGACTGTCCCCTATACTCCCTGGCTGGATCTGGCCATCATCTTTGCCTATGTTGTTCCTGCTAAGGGCGACACGCAAGGCATGGTCGTCGTCAACAATGCCCTGAAGCAAACCTGGGGCGTAGGAACCCAGGTGCTGTTTGCGCAGGCGAAAAAGAATACCCAGC
>OMTX01000082.1 GCA_900314085.1 uncultured Lachnospiraceae bacterium
AAAAGGCAAAAATAGAGGGGCCGTGGAAAATGCATTAAGCATTTTTCACAGCCCCTTTGTTTTTTGTCAAATCAGGCATACTTGACAATATATATAAAACAATATATATTTAAACCATGAAAGTCGAATGGGATCCGGACAAAAACGAAGAGAATATACGTAAACACCACATTGATTTTGAGGATGCAATGCTGGTGTTTGCTGATCCCAATCGGCTGGAAAGATATGACCTTTCGGCTCATAATGATCTGGGTGAAGACAGGTGGCAGACACTTGGCCTGGTAGACGGTGTCCTATTCGTTTGTTACACAGAGAGACAGGATGCCATTCGTATGATTTCAGCCAGAAAGGCGGATTCAAAGGAAAGGAGGATCTACTATAGTCATGGTTACGAGGGAAGTGGAGATTGGCCAGAAACCTACTAAGGAACAGATCAAAAGACTCCGTCAGGCGGATTCTTATCCGGTCAGCTATGACAAGGATAGTCCTCAGCTGACCGACCAGGAACTTGCGGAATTCAGACCTGCGGATCCGAAGCTTTATAAGCCCAGAAAAGAGCGCATATCTATCAATATTGATTCAGATGTGCTTGCAGCTTTTCGTGCATCCGGCAGGGGATATCAGACAAAGATGAACAATATTCTTCGGAAAGCAGTGGCACAAGGTGAACTGAAAGATGCCTGAAATTTTCAGGACCTGTAGCTGAGCAGGTCCTTTTTTAGTCCTTTTTATGTTCAAGAGACTCCAGTTTTGTCGGGTCTATTGCCCCTGCCGTAATTGCCTCATTCACCCAGAGCTGCAGGGCGTCAACGGTCAGAGACAGTTCGTCGAGCTGTTCTTTGACGGTGGCAAAGTCCTTAAGCTCCGTGTCGTCGATCTTTCCGTCGTAGGTGATCTCAACGAGACGGTCTTTCGTCTTGTTCACGGAATTGATTCCGTTCAGGAGCTCAAGAACTATCCCGGAAAGTGTTCCGGATTTGACTTCAGGAACAGACTCTTTTCCAATCGGGCATTCGTGGGAGCAGTAGTAGTTGCTGAGAGAGGGCTTTTTGTAGGCCTTCTCCATTGCCATGATGTCTTCCGGTTGGGCCTGGGCTGTTCCTGATTCAATCTTTTCAATCCGGCTTTCCGAGACGAATTCCATGGCTTTGGCAGCCTCCGCCCGTGTCAGGCCGGCTTCTTCCCGGGCCAGCTGGTAGATGTTCTTGTCTTCCTTTGTCGATTTCTTCCCCATTGCGGAACTCCTTTCGCGATTGTGCCCCTATTATAGACGAGAATGGCGACGGGCGGAACTTATTTCCCCGAAATCGGAGAATTAGAGGGCCTTATTCCGTCGCGAAAGAGGTTTATCCGCTGCGGGTTTTATATTAGTATTGTGACATCAATAAACAACAGGAGGCGCCTATGACGACACGCGAACGAGTCCTCCGATGCAGGATTTTGGAAAAGATGCAGGCCCACCCGGAATGTGCGAAGCGGCTGGGCCTCACTGAAGGAGTGAAGGAAAATGCTTACCCTGATATTTATTATTCTAATGATTGCACTCTTTGCGGAGCTGATCGGCCTGGCGGTGCGGCTGGCCTGGGGAATTCTTAAAGTCGTCGGCGTAGTGATCTTCTGGCCGCTGGTGCTGATCGGGCTTGCTGCCGCGGGACTCATCTACGTGGCACTGCCGCTGCTTTTAGTAACAGCTGTGGTTGGAATTGCCATGAAGAATTGATATTATCTTTAGAAAACGTTGAGAAAGAAAGAGGAAAACCATGGACACAACGGAATTTAAGGAGAGATTTTCAAAAGCAAAGAAGCCGGCTGCCCTGCCGGTCATTGTGATTGCGGTGATCGTCGGTATTTTTATCATGTTTCACTGCTTCTATACACAGGACATTGGGGAGGTAATCGTCCTCCGGAACTGGGACGGAAAGATTCTTGGCGCCACGACGGAAACAGGTCTACATGTGAAGTCGCCCCTTGTGAAGACCATTTCTTATGATGTCCGGAACATGCTCATCAACTTTTACAGTGATGCGGAATACAGCTACAATGGCGGTTCTGCCCAGGGCCCGGATGTGACGATCAATGACAAGTCCGGGGCGAAGGCGGATATCGATATCCAGGTCGTCTATTCCCTTGATCCGAACTACGCGGAAACGCTCTATAAGGAGTACGGGACGCAGACGAATTATACGCAGTCCTATCTTTCAAACGATGTCCGCTCCGTTGCCCGGGAGACTTCCGGCAAGTTTGATACCATTACAATGCTGACGGATCGCGGCCAGTACACGGACGCCGTGGAAAAGGCTCTGACGGAAAAGTGGGCGGATCACGGACTTACGGTAGAGCAGGTCTCGGTACAGGATGTCCGCTACCCTGACGAGATCACATCCCGCTATGCGACGGCGCAGGCAGCAGAGATTGACAAGCAGACGGCACTCAACAAGCAGGAGACGGCCAAGGTTGACGCAGAAACAAAGAAGATCAATGCTCAGGCGGACGCGGATGCCAACGCCATCCTGACGAAGTCCCTCACGAGGGAAGTCATCGAGCAGCACTATATCGATGCCCTGACGGAGATCGGCAAGAGCGGAAACCTCGTTGTTGTTCCGGAAGGATCCACCCCTATGGTCAATGTTGGAAATATCGGAAGCCAGGACAACGTAAGCGGCAACTAATAATTTCAGTCATGTGGTTATGCGACATGATTGATCTGTTGTACAGGGAAAACAGAGCAGGTGCAGTCCATTCCGGGCCGTGCCTGCCCTGCTATTTTTCAAAGACTATACTTTTCCCCAATGTAATCGAGAAACTTCTCAATCTCATTTCTTGCATCTCTTGGAATGATCTTGTCTTCGGATAGCCACTTGGGAAGATGTAAATGATCCCGGTCGGAAACAGCTCGCTTTAGCTTTATCTTTTTGTTCCGCAGACTCAGATGGATCATGTGATAGCCTTCGGTATTCCAGGTCTCTGCTATGCTTAACTGTGTATTGTGCTGGTACCAATAGCTTGCATATTTGTATGCTGATAAAGGAAGCGGCTGGGATTCAATGTCTTCAATATCCTTGAAAGTAAGTGTAAGTGAGGGGACATATTGGGTATTCGTGATAGATTTCTTTTTTGAGTCGTCGAGGGGAACAGCTTCGTAGTCCTGGTCGGGAAGAATGGGCCGCTTGCAGATGGCGCAGCAGAGCCCCTGGCGGTTGAGAACGGACTTATATTTTCCGTTGATGTAGCGGGGGGCATCAGCATGTTTCCGATTCTCGAAGTACTCGCGGTTAAGGTAGTACTTAAATTTGTACGGCGGAAGATCATGTGTCATTAAGAGGACATCTTTAAGCTCTTTGAGACGGATCGTTTTATCCTCTGGCAGGGCAAAGACATAATGCCCGTCTTTTTCTTCATACCAGAAACGATCCCTGATCTTTTCGTTTGAGAGCCGCGGATATTTTTCTGTCAGGCTTTTTAACAGGAGCGCCTGAACAGCGATGTCGATCTCTCTGAATGCGTCAGCAGCGTCGGTATAGCGGAAGAAGGATGACCAGCCAGTCAGCTTCTTATTCAGTTCGAGGATCAGATTCCTTTGTGAGTGACGGCCGCTGGCGATATATTCCCTAATGCTGGATTCCAGAGCATAGATGGCTTCCTGTGACGGGAAAATGCGGACTGCAGAATCTCTTTTTGTGTAAGTACATGAGAGAAAGGTAAAGGATTCTTCCGTGAGATCCAGGATAGCGGTCTTTCGCTCCGACATGGTGAGCCCGCGGCTTTTGAAAAAGGCCCGGATGGCATCAAGAATGATCTCTGCGTCTTCCTGTGTCCTGGCGGCTGCGATGACATCATCCGCATATCGAACGATGGCGCCGTTAGAAAAGTCATTGCTGTCGCGGTGGTGATCTGAAAGGTATTGTCTGATATGGTTCTGGAGTCCGTCCAGAATGAAATTTCCAAGCCGTGGAGAGAGCGGACAGCGTAGATGGCATCCTGCATGGATCTGCCGGGGCGGAAGGCATAGGAAGTCTTGTCTCCCCATGTGTCTGTCACCGGGGCTAATGCATAGTCATAGAGGGTCTGCATCGCCCGGTCCCTTAAGGTGGGGATTCCGATGAGCCGTTCTTTTCCGTTTCTTCCGGTCAGGATGAAGGTCTTTAATGGACTTGCCTTGTAGCCTCGTTTGGTAAGAGAGAGCGCTCCCTTCATCTTATCAGCGGGAGTTCTCCACATGACATGGTCGATTCCCGGGGTATGGGCATTTTCCGTGACATGTCGGACGGCAAGGATCTTATATCGAATATCTGAAGTAAGCAGTCCCTACGGTAGGCATCCGAGAAGCCCTGATCCATGAAATCGAGGAGATTATCCCGGCTGTCCTCTAAAAGGCCGGAGTCTTCTCTGTGCATCCTCTCGTTTTCTGGGTAAATATCGATCTTTGACAGATATGTGTTGAAGTCTCCGCACAGGATGACGGGTTTGTCGCAGTTTAAGGAGATCAACGTGCTATATAGGGCGTCATCAAACTGAAGCCGGTAGTCTTTGCGGTCAAGGTTCTTCTGAAAGGTCGGGAAATAAACGTTTGCCTGATTAAAGGATCCGAAGTCGCTGATCAGGACGCGGGCCTCCGTATCGTCTTCAAAATCAGGAAGCCCCGTTAAAATTGAATACGGTGTGTCTCTCGATGCGGTCAGAAGCCCGGCGTAGGCTTTTCTCTTGGAAGAAAAGTAATTCATCCGGTAGCCGGGCAGAATGTCCGGTTCCTCATCAGATAGCTTTGTTTCCTGAAAGCAATAGATATCAGCATCCAGTGCCTTCACCCGGTCGATTCCGCCATTGCTGATGGCAGCCTTCAATCCGTTTACGTTCCATGTGACGATTCTCAAAATAATCTCCTCCTTGAAATGCAGTTTTCGGGCCGAGGGATTTCGGCCCGGGATTAATACTAATTCCGATTGGGAGTTTCGACAAACAGGGGGAGTGGGTCCTTTGTTTTGATAGAAAGACTCATTATTGACTTTGCAACCGAACTTATTTTTAATTTTGCGAAAAAAGTTCGGTTATGGGCAAGTTTTGTGTTATAGTGTAGGGGACATTGAAGACTGTCATATGATAAATAGGCTTGGTGGCATACTATGCAGGAACTGTATAAAAGAGAAAATTATCTGAAGAA
>OMTX01000028.1 GCA_900314085.1 uncultured Lachnospiraceae bacterium
TAGTTATCAACACTTATACCTGAAGGCAATTTACACACAAATTTGGACTTGACTTTATTTGAAAGGTAGAGAGACTGTTTTATTGAAAAATTGAATAATACGCGGGAAATACAGCATTTATAAGATACGCGTTTTTTAGATAGAAATAAGAAAAATATGAGGAATAACACGTTGGGAAGGTGAATTATCAGCTATGAGGGCAGAAGACAAATCATTTTATTTCTTAGCAACTCCAAGTTATTATGACATACCGTTTTTCCAGAGAGCATATGTTTGGAATGAAGATAATTGGAGTGAGTTATTTGGTAATCTTACAGATAAAAATCAGAACCATTTTTTAGGTTCAATAATATTGAAAAATGAGCTGGCTATTGCTGGTAGTGTGGCAAGGTTTTCTGTTATTGACGGTCAACAACGTCTGACGACTCTCAGTATTCTACTAAGAGCTTGCTATGATCATATTGTGCAGCACAGTCATGAATATGGTTATGATGAAGATATCATTAAGACTTGCCAGGTAAAAATGGAAAGTCTGCTTTTTGTTCCTGAAGGCGGCATTAAACAAAAGTTGCATGTAAAGATTAATCATTCCCATCTGGACAAGAAGGCTTTTGAAGAAGTCATCAATGGTGATCTTGATAAGAATGATAAGTGGGAGAAATACGTTGGCCTGCCGGACGATGATAATTCCAGCTCTATAATTAAAGCTTATGCGTACTTTAGAGATGAGCTTCTTGATGTGAATCAGGAAATTATTGATTATCTCTGGGAATTACTGACAGTTGATAAGATTAAGTTCCTTGTAAATATTGATCTGGATGTAAATGACAATGAACAAGCTATTTTTGATACAGTAAATTCTGCAGGTGTAAGGCTATCTAGTGCAGATACTATTAAAAATCTTCTGTACCAGAAATACGTAGAGCTGCTAAGAAAGACAGAATCTGGAGATATTGATGAAGCCGCTATAGAAGAATATGAATCCACATGGGTTGATGCCTTTATTGCCGATGAAGCTCTGAATGCTTATTGGGAGTCTCAGCGCCAGTATGGTCGTATGAAGAGAAGTAATTTAGAGACTTTTCTTCATGCATTTGCAGTAGTGCAGGGATTTTTTAATCCGGCTGAAAATAATATGGCTGATTTGCCTCAGGAATACAGAAAGAAAGTTTCTAAGATGGATATCAGCGCATTAGAGGATTTTTTGAAGGAGCTACATGACTATTCAGTTGTCTTTAAGGAGTATTTTTCCGATGAGGATAGCTTACTTACATACAATGATTACGTAGGCCGTATATTTAATATCTGCAATGTGCTTGAGGTATCTACGTTTCATCCTTATTTGCTTCAACAACTTTATTTTCTCAAGACGGGGAATGCTGAGGAAGATGAGATTAAAGATAGATTTTTCATCTTAGAGAAATATATGGTTTTAAATGCTATTTGCAAGGGAAGCACTAAGAACTACAACAACGAGTGCTTGCAGTTGGTTGATTCCAAGAAAACACCACAAGAAATCTTAGAGAGCTGTCAGTATATTTCAGAAGGGAATTTTGTAAATGGTCTTAGACGCATGACTACAAATAAGCTTCCAAATATGCTTCTCTTTTGGATAGAACTGTATAGACGAAATGAGGATAATTTTGATATTAAAATCCTAAAGTATATGTATACATTGGAACATATTATGCCGCAGAAGTGGGCTCAGAATTGGTATGATGTTCCGGTCTATGATACTGACGGCAATGAAGTTGAAGATGCTGATGAGATGGAACGTGTCAGAAGCCATGCAATTTATGAAATAGGTAATATGACATTGCTTAATTCAAAGCTCAATACTTCAATTAGCAACGGAAATTTTACAGATAAAATTAACGGTAAGAATGGTCGCAAAGGAATTAAGGATCTTGCGGATATCAGACTTACAAGAGATGTTATTGAAAAGAATACGGATTGGAACGAACTTAAGATATATACAAGAACAGCTGAACTTGAGAAGCAGATTCGAAAAATATGGGATGCCGAGATGCTTCCGGCTGAGGTTGTGAAAGTTTCTTCAGAATCAGGAGGACGCAAGAAGATTCGATTTGCTTTCTGGGAGAAAGCATTGCCTGTTATAAGGGAAAAGAACCATTATGAGATGTTTACAAATGTGAATCCTTCTACTTCTAATAGCGTGTCAGGTTACTTTGGAATCGGAGGATTTCATATTTCTTGTACAGCAAATTATGACAGAGCGAGAGTAGAGTTTATTTTGGATAAATCTGATGTTAACCAAAATAAAAAAGCTTATGACATATTATTTGCTAATAAGGCTGCTATAGAAGAAGCTTTAGGAGCGAAGCTGTCTTGGGATAGGGCAGATGAATATAAGTTGTCTTGGATAACATTCTCACTTGAAGCAGTTAGCATTACTAATAAAGAAGACTGGGATAAAATGTCAGCTTTTCTTGGGGAGTGGAGTGATAAGTTCCGTAAGGTAATTGTTCCTTACTTAGTGGATGAATTTTAACAGGATTCATCTGAACTTCGTAGCCCTGAAGAAGTGGCCAGATTACAGGATATTGCAGAAATTCTTCGAGAGTGGACAGTTAAAACAGGCACTGTGATTGATAATGTTGATAAGTGCAACCGAACTTGTACAAGATTTATGACAGAAAAAATGTCATCAATTCTTCCAGATATTCCTAATGCACCAAGTGGATGGAACACGGATAATCATTATTTTTATGAGATTGTTAATAGAAATGGTAATGACATACGTATTCAGCTGAGCTTAAGTTCTCGTAATGCTTCCGAGAATTTTATGACAATGGCGAATAGGATTAATGATGTAGTTTCTACAAAACAGGCTAAGGAAAACTGGCAGTGGTGGATTATTTTTAAGACTTCAAAAATTCAGATACCTGGTGATCTTAATAAAGAAGCTATATTTGCTGGATTGGATAATGCATTAGAAGAAATTAAAACATTTGAAGATGATCTGCTTACAAAATTAAATCAATAATAGTAGCTGGGTGGTGATAGAATAGTGCCTTTTCAAATAATCCGTAATGACATTACAAAAGTGAAAGCCGATGCCATTGTTAATACTGCAAACCCTTCGGTTGCAGTAGGTGATGGTGTGGATCGTGCTATATATGAAGCTGCCGGATGGGATAATCTGCTTGCAGAGAGACAGAAGATTGGCGAGCTCCTTGTAGGGGAGGTCGCTATTACGCCTGCCTTTAATCTGCCTGCCAAGTGTATCATTCATTCCAGCGGTCCATGGTGGGAAGGCGGATCTCACGGAGAAGAAAAGCTCCTTCGTCAGTGCTATGACAGGGCTTTGAAACTGGCATATGAGAATAAATGTAAGTCTATAGCGTTCCCGCTTATGGCAACAGGAACCTATGCTTTTCCCAAGGAGCTGGGACTTCAGATTGCAGTGGATTCTTTCAAGGATTTCCTGGAAGATCATGAGATGGATATCACCCTGGTTGTCTTTACAGACTATGCATTCAAGGTATCCGGCGAAATCTATGATAACGTAGTCAGCTACATTGACGGATTTACAGTAGAGAAGGCTCTTGCATCGGAATATAAGCTGGAAAGCATTCCGGTGGATGCAGATGAATGTGCCGATCTTGGAATCGAAGAAGAGGAAGAGACTTCTTTTCCAGAGGAACCAAAGAGGGGAAGGGTTTCATATAACTCAGCAGTATTTGCGGGTTCTGCTATAGGCTCAGCACCTAAAGAGAAGAAGTCATTGGATAATGTCCTGAAGGGCATCTATACAGATTCTTTTGAAAAGCATTTACAGAAGCTGATAAATAAGAAAGGCCTGAAGAACTCAGAGGTATATGCAGCTGCTAATATTTCCAAGCAGTATTTCAGCAAGCTCCTGAAAGGTCAGGTCAAGCCTTCCAAAGAAAAGGTGCTGGCTCTGTCAGTAGGGCTCAGATTGAACCTGGATGAGACAGTTGATTTCCTGAAGCTGGCAGGATATGCCCTGTCACCGATATCACAGACAGATGCTGTAGTGGAATACTTTATTGAAAACGAAGATTACAACGTAATGAAGATAGATATTGTCCTGTTTGACTATGGCTTGGAGCCGTTGTCGAAGGGATAGAAAGTTTTTTCTCATGGTCGCATGAGGGTTGACCAAATACTTCCTCCAGGAAGGTATCATTTACTCATAACAAAGAGATAAGCTTCACTGCAGGGGAGCGAAGAGTAAAGATATCAGGAGGTATCTACCATGAGAAAAGGATTAACAGAAATCGTATATATACTTGATAGAAGCGGATCAATGAGTGGGCTTGAAGCAGATACAATCGGAGGCTTCAATTCCATGATGGATAAGCAGAGAAAGGCCGGGGGCGAAGCCCTTGTATCAACAGTACTTTTCGATGATGAGCGTGAGGTGCTTCACGACAGAGTGAACATCAAGGACGTTCCTAAGATGACAGAGGAAGAGTACTACGTAAGAGGCTGCACAGCTCTTCTTGATGCAGTAGGTTATTCAATCCATCATATCAAGAACGTTCACAAGTACGCCAGGGAGGAAGACAGACCGGAGAAAACAATCTTTGTCATTACAACCGATGGCATGGAGAATGCCAGTTGCGAGTATTCATATGAGAAGATCAAAAAGCTGATTGAGAAGCAGCAGAAGAAGGACAAGTGGGAGTTCATGTTCATCGGTGCCAACATAGATGCTTACGGTGAGGCAGGAAGACTTGGTATCAAGAAAAGCAGAACTGCCAACTATGTCCATGACGAGATAGGAACAGGTATAGTTTATGGTGGTGTTGCCAAGGCTGTATGTTCCATCATGATGGCAGATTCAGCTGCTGATATGGATGAGTGCCTTGAAGAAAGCGGTTGGAATGAAGAGATAAACGAAGATTATGCGAGGAGAGGGGGTAGACGATAATGGCAATCAAAGGAGCTATTTTAGGAGATATCCTTGGAAGTCAGTATGAGTTTGGTCGCCCTGAGATGTTGGACTGGAAGAACGTTCCTCTTTGCATACCTGAAAAGGCCGGATTCACTGATGATACAGTTATGATGATGGCAATCAAGAAGACTCTGGATCGCGCTGCAATGGATGTAGCTCATGACCTTCCTACAGAGGAATGGCTGAACATTTCCAGAAAAGAACTGATAGAGAAGTCCGGTCTCATCGGAATGTCTGATGAGGATTCTGCAAAGATCCTTATAGAGAACATGGTAGAGATTGGCAGACATTATCCTAACTGCGGATTTGGCGGCAAGTTCTATCACTGGATTTTTACAGATAATCATAAGCCTTATAACAGCTGGGGCAATGGCTCTGCTATGAGAGTAGCTTATGTGGCAGATTTTTTTACAGAACTTGAAGACGTGCAGGACTGGGCGAGAAAGACTGCCCTTGTATCACATGATCATCCGGAAGGAATCAAGGGAGCTGTAGTTACAGCAACCTGTATCTGGATGGCGAAGAACGGCAAGTCAAAGCATGATATCTACGATTATGTACTGGAGCAGTATCCGGCAGATCAGTATCCTTACAGCATTGATAAGGACATGGAATACCTGCGCAGGAACTATGAATGGACTGAGAAGTGCTCTGATACTGTACCGGCAGCTATGAGATGCTTCTATGACTCTACAGATTATGAGTCATTCATGAGAAATATCTACAGCTTTAAGTGCGACAGTGACACATTTGGCGCTATTGCAGGTGGAGTTGCGGAAGAGTTTTATCATGGATTCGGCGATATCTGTGAAGATGAGCTGCTGACACAGTTCCTGGATCTGGCGCTCTATCAGATATTGCAGCTTGGTGAGTATTACCCGGTGGAGATGCGGAGATCCGAGACGGAACATTTTATAGTTGAAGCTCAGATTATTGGTAACAATGAAAACATGTTCATTGGCAGGATTTCAGATTCTGATGGTGAGTATGATTATCATACAGGAGATATAATTGCTTTCTTTATTGAAAAAGTAGGTGAGGAAGGCTTTCCTGAATTTGTAGCTGATATCAGTCCGAGCAGGCATATTACAGCAGAAATGCTTGAAGGCGGTTCTATGCTTAAGGAAGCAATTAAGACTTTCAATGCTGACAGGACTGAACCGAATTTCATAGAAATAATGGAACTGCTTCGTGATAGCTACGTCTGGGTTCCATGTACTATAGTGGTTCAGTTGTCAAGACAAAAACACTTGGCTTTTTTAATGAATCCCTTG
>OMTX01000021.1 GCA_900314085.1 uncultured Lachnospiraceae bacterium
TCGTTTTCTTTTACGGTAACGCTCGACATATCTTCTATCCCTCCCTCCAGTAGTGGATTTGTGCTCACCTACTGTAAGGTACTGAAATTCAAGTTCGCACAGACTGATATTATAGCAGAAATTTCAGGTGAGTCAACAAAAAATTCAATCCTCTTCGAGCAGGCGCTGGACCATGTCGTAGAGGCCTTTCGCACTGTTGAAGTTCGCGGGGACGATCTCCGAGGCGGGGATGGAGATATCGTACTCGTCGTTAAGAGCGCTGATGATGGAAAGAATGTCGAAGGAGCTGATGATGTGGTCGTCCACGAGCGCCGTCTCGTGCTCGAAGTCCACGTCGTCCCTGACATCGGAAAGTACTTCCAGAAGTTCGTCCATTACTGATTCCTCCTTAAAAATCTATAGGTGTATTGATGTCCGCCGATTCCCGGAAAGGACGGGCAACTTTCACGTCGTCCCCGTTTACAAGCAGGATCTCCGGCAGCGTCCGGCTCAGGAAAAGGTACATGCTCTCCGTGACAGAATACGCCCCGATATTGGAAAATGCAAGGAAATCGCCGGGAGCGAGGTCCGTGAAGGAGGCTGCCCGCACGAGGTCGTCGTTCGTCGTGCAGAGGCTGCCGCAGACAGCCCACTCCTGCTGCCCGGCGCATTCCGTCCGGAATTCGTCGGGATCGACAGCAATGCCTCTTTTGATATGGGTTACGACAGGCACCTTCATTCCCATCACAGATCCGGCGTAGCTCACGTGGTTGATTCCCCCGTCTGTGATGGCATAGCGCTTGTCCCCGGTATTCTTCACGTCCATGACCTTCGTGACATAGGTCCCGCATTCTGTCGCCAGGAAGCGCCCCATCTCGACCGTGACCTCGAGCTTTTCAGCAAGCGGAGCAAGCGCCGGAAAGAGCTCCTTTGCGGGAGCGAGGGTGTCCGAAAAGTCGTCGCCTTCAAAGAGGGGGACATAGAGCCCGGGCCCGTACTCGAACTTCGAAAGCGTGACGCCGTGCTCTGTCCGGATCCTTTCAAAGAGGTCCGCAAGCTTGATGAGCTCCTTCTTCTGCCGCTCCAGCTTCTTCCGCTGGGTTCCGACGAAGTAGTGGATCCCTTCGATGCGGCAGCGCAGAAAGCGGTCCCGGTGGTCGATGGCCCAGAGCAGGTCCTCTTCGGACATGCCGAACTGGGAACCGGCGGAAAGCCGCAGCAGGACAGGAATCTCTTTTCCCGCTTCCTCTGCAGCTTCATTCAAAAGGGAGAGCTGCCGCACGGATTCCGCCGTATAGATGTGGACATCTGCAGCGATGGCCGCACCGCAGTCCGCCTTCGTCCGGCTGACACCGGAGTAGACGATATCGGAAAGCACGTCGCAGCCCTTCTTTTTCAGTGCTTCACAGATCAGAAGTTCCCCGGGGCTGCAGACCTCGAAGCGGTCAAGGCTCCCGGCAAGGGCCGGAATCAGGAAGGGATTGGCCTTTACGGAATAGCAGAAGGAAACGCCCGCCGGAAGCAGGGACTTGATGGCCTCCGCCCGCTCGCAAAGGGCTTTCGTGTCAAAAATATAGAGGGGCGTGCCGTACGCTTCGGCCAGCGCCTGTATGCGGTCGTTTTTCATTATTTTTGTAAGCTCTCCTCCAAGGCATGCCGGTCAATCTTCCCGTTTTTGTTCAGGGGCAGGGCGTCCATCTGCACCGTCTTCCCGGGCACCATATAGGGGGGCAGGGCCTTCTTCAGCTCCGAATCGACTTCGCCCTTTTCCCGGCTGCCGGAATAGAATAATAATATTTTTTTCTTCTTTGCATCGTAAAGGCAGGCGGCCCTGTCAACGCCGCTGCAGGCCATCGCCGCAATCTCAATCTCGCCGAGCTCGATCCGCTGCCCTAAGTGCTTGACCTGGAAGTCCTTGCGCGAGACATAGACCAGGCGGCCTTCTTCATCGTATTTTCCTATGTCGCCCGTCCTGTACATCCTCTCGTCGTAGGACTTGTTCAGCGGGTTTTGCATGAAAGCCGCGCGCGTCCGCTCCGGATCCCGGTAATAGCCGAGCGCCAGGCAGGTCCCCGAGACGCAGATCTCGCCCTCAACGCCTGCCGCCGTCACAAGGGAATCCTCATCCGAGAGAAGGAAGACCTTTTCATTCGGGAAGGGCTGTCCGATCGGAATACTTTCCGTCTTTTCATAGAGCCTGTCTTCGAGCCGGTAGTACGTGCAGTTGCACGTGATTTCCGTCGGCCCGTAGAGGTTTACGAATACAGCCTCCGGCAGGGCCTTCTTCCAGACATTGTACTGCTTGGGCGGCATGACCTCGCCGGAAAAGAGGACGAGGCGGATGCTTTCCGGCGTCCGGTAGGAAAAGCCGTTCATGATGGAGACGAAACACATGGCGGAAACGGCCCACACAAGGACCGTCGCCTTCTTTTCGCAGAGGTAGTCCATCAGGACCGTCGGATTCGAAAAATAGTCGCGGGGCACGAGCTGCACGCGGGCGCCTGTGAGAAGCCCCGAGTAGATGTCCTTCACGGAGACGTCGAAGTCGAAGGGCGCCTGGTTTGCGATGACGTCGTCCTCCCGGATGCCGAAAATCGGCACGAAATGGGAAATGAATTCGATGACGGACCGGTGGGAAACGACGACGCCCTTGGGCACGCCCGTGGAGCCGGACGTGAAATTGCAGTAGAGGGGCTGCGTGTCCGTCATCCGCCGGCGGACGGATGTCAGTCCCACCTCATCGATCTCTGAAAGCCCCATCAGGTCATCGATGAGAATAATATTATTTTCCGGGAAGATCTCTCCTGCTGCCTCCCTGTGCTCTGCGTCCGTGATCAGGACCGCCGGAGCGAGATTCGAAAGCACCTTCTCTGCCCGCGCCGCCGGCTGACGGACGTCGATGAAGGAGTAGAAGGCACCGGCATAGACGGCGCCGAAAAGGGCGCAGACCGCGGGGACGGACTTTTCCATATAGAAGGCGGCAGGCTTCCCGAAAATATGATTCTTGAGAAAGAAAGTCCCGATGGCCCGGGCCTTCCGCTTGAGCTCCGCAAAGGAGATTTCCCGGTCCGGATCGGCAAAGGCAATGTTTTCCGGCGTCCTTTCGCAGGAGTCCTCCAGGAAGTCCAGAACGGATGTCTTGTACATACGCATTTTCACTCAACTCTTTCCATATCGAAGGACAGGGCGTCGGGATTGACGAAGGACGCCCGGTAGTCGCTTTCCGTGTGATAGAACATTTCGCTCACGTCCTGCCCTGCCGCCTTCGCCTGCAGGACATCGACAAAGGCCTTCGTGAAGCGCCTGGCGCCCGTGTCATTCACGTGCTCGAAGTCCTCGAAGCAGGACCGGTCAAAGACCGCGTACTCCGGCTTCAGGAGGCTGAAATTATAATAGTCCACGCCCTTTTCTGCAAGGTAAGCGGACAGGCGGTCCTCCAGGGCGAAATACTCGCCGTTCTTCCCGTAGGAAAGGATGTCGTAGGGGGGATGCGGGGTGTTTACGACGATGAGATCGACGCCCTTCTCCTGACACATCGCGATAATGTCATCGAGGACACCCATCGTCCGGTCCGAGAAGTCGTGGTTCGGATAGATGTTCCAGGACGTATCATTCATATCCGCCCCGTCCGGAATCTCCGCCGTGATACTGAGGAAGCCCTTCCCGATATAGGTCCGGTTCGTGCCGTTCAGCCAGCCGTCGTCCAGCATGGACTTGCCGGCAAGCTTGAATTTGATATTATCCTTCACGTATTTCGTGTGGTTGAACACCCAGGGGAAGAGGTAGTTGATGGACTCCTCCTTCCCGAAGTGGTCCGGCGACAGGACGAACTCCAGGTCCGTCAGAACCGGGTGATCCGATGCGTTCCGCAGGCCGCGGTAGAAGGCGAATTCCGCATTCTTGCTCTTCGTGTCCCCGAGATCGTAGAAGCCGATGCCGAGAACGACGGTGTGAATGCTGTCCTCTTTCAGGGCCTCCCGCACGGCCGCCCGCGTCGCTTCCATGGGCTGGCCGACCGTCGCCATATTGAAGGAGGACTGTCCCGTGAGATCGTTGTAGATATAGGGATTGAAGCTCTGCATGCATAGGGAGGGGCCGACGAAGACCGTGTCGAGATTTTTCTCTTTCCGGAAATCCGTCCACATGACCTCCGCGCTGCCGGCGTGGGGCTCGAAAACGAAAGTCATGAGGCTGTTCGCAAGGACCATGATGAGGAGCCAGGCGATGAAAATCCGGACAGGTTTAGAAATTCGCATACAGGAAACCTCCCGGAACAGATTCAAGCCCGAAGCCCACGAGAACAATGAGGGCGCCGCAGGCCAGGACAAAGGCAGCCGGAACGGCCTTCTTCGCATAGAGACTCCGGCCGACGTCCGTCCCCCGCTCCTTGACCACGCTGATCACAAAGACGACGAGGCAGGCAAAGAGGGAGAAAGCCAGCGTCACGCCAAGGTGCTGAACGTCCGTGATGGCGCGGAGCATGGCAATTCCTCCCCTCAGGTCGAAATGGAAAAACGTGTTCTTAAAGCAGTGCGCCCGGTGGGAAAAGTCGTAGATGCGGTCGAAATACCAGCCGATGTTGACGATCACGAAGGTCCTTATGATCCGGAATACGTGAAAGCCCTTCGACTCCGTATTCATGTGGAGGGCTGCTGCCAGGCGGGCAAAGGCCGGCGCCAGAAGGTCGCTTCCGGCGATGACGAGACCGTTATAGAGTCCCCAGGCGATGTAGTGCTCCTCCGGCCCGTGCCAGATGCCGACGATGAAGAAGACCAGGATATTTGCGACACAGGCCGGCAGCGTCCGTCCCGCGTGCTTTCCCAGATGCTTCCCCGCCCACTTGCCGAAGCGCTGCATGGCCTTCGTCAGGGCGAAGGGATAGAAGACGTAGTCCCGCATCCAGGTGCCGAGGGTGATGTGCCAGCGGCGCCAGAAGTCGCCGAGGGAAACAGCAAAATAGGGTTGGCGGAAGTTCTCCGCCATATGGATGTCGAAGAGGTCCGCAACGCCGATCACGATATCGATGCCGCCGGAAAAGTCCGCGTACTGCTGGGCCGAATAGAGCAGGATGCCGAGGACGACGGCAGATCCCGGAACGGAAGGATCACCCGTGTCGAGGAGGTCCGCAATGACGGGCGCCAGGAGGTTCGCAATCGCATACTTCTTCAGAAAGCCGTACAGGATCCGCAGAAGCCCCTCCGCAAAGGAGGAAAACTTCCACCCGTGCTCAGCCGAAAGCTGGGGAGCGAGGGCATCATAGCGGTTGATCGGGCCCTGCAGAATCTGGGGAAAAAAGGACACGAAAAGCAGGTAACAGAGAAAGTTTCTCTCCGCCGGATACTTGCCGCTATAGGTGTCAATGACGTAGCTTACGGACTGGAAGGTGTAGAAGGAAATTCCGATGGGAAGGACGAGCCCCGCCGCGCTTTCCGCCCCGAAAAGGGAGGGCTTCAGGGCGCCCACATACTTGAGGGCGGCGAGGGTGCCGAAATTGATGAGGAGGACAACGATGAGGGCGGTCCGCTTCTTCAGCAGATACGCCTTTTTCAGGGCCTTCTTTGTCTCCCGGTCCGCCCCCTTCTTCGCTTCTTTGTATGCGCCCGTGAAGGAGGAGAACAATCGGCCGGCCGCATAGGTCGTGGCTGCTGTCACGAGGATGAAGAAAAAAGCCTTTCCTCCGCCCATCAGGGCGTAATAGAAAAGGCTTGCGGCAAGGAGGACGATCCACTGTCCGCCCCGCTTCCGTACGGGACCTGCATAGTAAATGCCCATACAGAGAGCCGTGAATAGAATGAATGCCAAAGAATAAAACTGCATAATAAGATTTCTGACGATCAGCTCTTGAAGAATTCAATCTCGTCGAGGAGCTCCTGCGGCACCTCTTCTTCCTTCTGTTTCAGGCGGGAAATGATATTGAGAATCGGCCGCGCCTGCTGGTTCACCTTGTTCTTCATCTTCGCGATGAGCTGCTGGTACTGGGGGTTCTGCCCCAGCTCCTCCCGTTCCGCCTTCGCGAAAGGACAGTAGGTGAAAATAATCTGCCGGGCCACCTTGTTGAGGCGCAGGGCCCCGCGGGATTCAAACTTGATATAGGTGAGATAGTCCTGGACGAAGACGCGGCGGAAGTTGTTGCCGGCCTTCTGCAGGGACTTCTTCACCTTCTCGCGGTACTCGGGCGCGAGAGCGGAATTTTTCTTGTAGTACTGAAGATAATCCGAATACTCTGCAGTCAGGGAAGGATCCGAGAGGTCGTTCCAGTGGACACCCTGCTCCGTCTTGCACATCTCCCAGCGGAACTCGCCGCAGACCTCTGCCATGGCGTCACTGGCGTCCTCGAGATTAAAAATCGGCATCAGCATGCGGGCATGGGTAGAGCGCTTCTTTCCTTCGATCTCCTGCCAGAGGACGGACCGGCCGCCGACATTCGGCATGAGGATGAAATAGGGCGGATACTCATGGTGGACGACGATCTGGGTGATGCCGAGGTCCTCATTCGTATAGATGTCCTCGCGGTAGAAGCACTTGAAATCAAGCCGCTTGATGGTGGCGAGCTCTTCCCGGATGCGGTCGGCGGAGATATAGATCTTGTCGAGGGGCATCAGGCAGTTGTACTGGTCGAGGAAGGGCTGGAAAACGGAGATACGGCCGAAGGTCATGCGGTTTCCGAGCTCGAAGAGGTTCTTCATCTCAAACCGCGTCATCTCCTTCTTGTCGTGAAGAAGCTTCTTTTCCATGGCTTCCGTGATCTCGCCGTTGTTTTTCCTGTCGCGGAGGCTTGCAGGATAGTCCATGTCGAACTCGTTCCGCGAGGGCTCGTTCTTGCCCTGGTAGATGCGCTGCAGCCACTCGTAGAGCGTGAAGACCTCTTCCCGGGGATCCGGGAGATAGCCGACGCAGTAGTTGAAGACGATCTCCGTATTCTTCTCGCCCGCGATTTCCCGGTCGAAGAAGCCCGTCATCAGGAACATCTTCACCTCGATCGGCAGGTCATCCGACTTCTGGGCATTGAAAAAAATACCGTCATAGATCTTGTAAAACCAGGCGGAAAGCTTCTTCCGGAGCCGCCGCATATCGTCTTCGGTGCCGGCCCGGTCCGGGGACTTCTTGTACTGGTCCCAGAGGGCGAAGAACTCGTCCTTCCCTTCTTTCGGAATGCCGGAGAAGGAGACAATCGACGCCGGAGCGTTCTCGAAGGAAGGCACTGCGCCCATGGCGAGGGCTTCTTCCGTCGCCGCCGTGTTCTGCTGATTTTTCACGATGTCCGTGACTTCCCCGTATTCCTTCAGGAAGTCTGCCGCGGCGTCTTCGATGTCCGCGATGTAGGCGGCGATGGCGTCGCACTGCTCCGCCGCCTCCGTAATGAAGGCATGAGCGCTCATGACGACGCCCGTACACATGTCGGGGCCGAGGGTATAGATCTGCTGCCGCATGCGGTCGTCGTACTCAACAAAGGTATTGAGAAAGGAAATCTTCCAGTTCGAGACGGAAATCTCCGGCGGCTGAATCATGGACGCCACCTTGGGGAAGGACATGGGCTTCTTGCGGATCGTAGCGCAGAGGGTGAGGTAGTTCTTCACGTCATCCGCGATCTGCTGCCGCTTCTTTGCCGCATAGGTCCGGTATTCGATGGCCGCGTCTATGAAGTCCGCCGCGTTTTTCACGGCAGCCGAAGCCATCTGGGGAGCGATCTTCTGGTTGACATGAATGATGTTTTCAACCGTCTCCTCCCCCTTCGCCGGGTAGCCGTAGAGAACGCACTCGCCTTCCGCCACATAGGCATAGCGGTAGGGCTGATCGTCGCTCTCAGAAAGCCCGAGGATGCTGCCGGGGGTGAACTCGACGGTCTTCTCCCCGATGGTGCAGGCGACGGTCCCCTTGAGGACGACTTCGTATTCCGTACACGGGCTTCCCTGCTCGTGAATGATGTCTTTGTCTGCGTACTGTACTAGAGCCATTGTTTCTCAACGGGGAGACAGGCCCCTTGCCCGGCAGCATCCGCTGCCGGGCCGCAGGGAGCCAGTCCCCCTTCCTTTACTTCTTGCTAGCCTTTTCCCTGCGGTACTTTGCGAAGGCGACGGCCTTCGGATTCCACCCGTCCATCGTGCACTTGAGGGAGCAGAAGACAGGGATGGACATGCCCTGTTCCCAGTAGGCGTCAATCTCCGCCTGGGGCAGGGTGAATTCCCGTCCGCATGACTGGCAGACCAATGTGACTTCCTTTGCAGCCATAGCTTTGCTCCTTTCAGAAAATTATTTCAGCAGCTTCCGCGCCGCTTCGAATGCATCGTCAATGCCGGCAGGGTTCTTGCCGCCGGCCTGGGCCATGTCGGGACGGCCGCCGCCGCCACCGCCTACGGCGGGCGCGGCGGCCTTGATGAGGTCGCCAGCCTTGACGCCGGCCTTCACGGCAAGTTCATTTGCCATGCAGACGAGCGACACCTTGCCGTCAGACTCGCCCGCAAGAAGAACGACATACGGCTTGTCGGCATTCTTTGATTTCAGCTCATCGCCAAGGTTCCGAAGGCCGTTCATGTCGACGCCACTGAGCTTCCGGAAGGAAGCTGTGATATCCCCGAAGACTTCCGTATCGTCTTCCGCCGCGCCCATGGCTGCCTTTGCAGCTGCCGCCTTCAGGGACTCGATCTCGGACTTCGCTGCCTTCTCGTCGGCAAGAACCTTCTCGATCCGCTCGGGAACGTCCTCGGGCTTGGTCTTCAGGAGGGCAGCGGCTTCCGCCAGCTTCTTCTCGACTTCTGCGTAGTAAGCAAATACGGCCTTACCGGTCAGGGCCTCGATCCGGCGGACACCGGAAGCAACGCCTGCCTCGGATACAATCTTAAATGCCCGGATGACGCCGGTATTCTTCACGTGGGTTCCGCCGCAGAGCTCTGTCGAGAAAGTCCCCATTCTTACGACGCGGACCTTTTCCCCGTACTTCTCGCCGAAGAGGGCCATGGCGCCGGTCTTCTTCGCTTCGTCGAGGCTCATCACGTCCGTCGTGACGGGCAGGTCTTCCGCGATCTTTTCATTTACGATGGCCTCGACCTTTGCAATCTCCTCCGGCGTCATGGCCGAGAAGTGGGTGAAGTCGAAGCGCAGGCGGTCGGGGTTCACATCGGATCCGGCCTGGGTGACGTGGCTTCCCAATACCTCACGCAGGGCTGCCTGCAGGAGGTGGGTTGCGGAATGGCCTTTCGCAATATCCGCTCTCCGCTCGGCATCAACCTCCAGGGTGACGCGGTCGTTAAGACGAATCGTTCCCTCTTCCATCTCGCCGACATGGCCGACCTTGCCGCCGGCGAGGTGAATGGTGTCGTCGACAATGAAACGGCCGTCAGGCCCGGAAATGACGCCGGTGTCGCCGCACTGGCCGCCCATAGTGCCGTAGAAGGGGGTGACGTCCGTGACAATCGTGCCCTTCTGGCCGGCGGTAAGCGTCTCAACAACTTCGTTTTCCGTCGTCAGCGCCGTCACAACGCCTTCGTCATTTGTGAGGGCATCATATCCGCAGAAGTCCGTGGTCAGCGTCTTGGGAAGCTGCTCGTAGACCGTCGCGTCCTTGCCCATGTAGTTCGTGACCTTCCGGGCTGCGCGGGCGCGGGTCCGCTGCTCTTCCATGCAGGACTTGAAACCTTCCTCATCGTAAGTGTAGCCCTTCTCTTCGAGGATCTCCTTCGTGAGGTCGACAGGGAAACCGTAGGTGTCATAAAGCTTGAAGGTATCGGCACCTGAAAGGACCGTACGCCCTTCGGCTTTCATATTATTCTCGAAATCGGAAAGGATCGCGAGTCCCTGGTCGATGGTTGCGTTGAACTTCTGCTCCTCTTCCGTGAGGACGCGGGTGATGAAGTCCCGCTTCGTCTCGAGCTCGGGGTAGCCGTCCTTGCACTCGTCAATTACCGTGCCGGCGAGCTTCGCGAGGAAGAGGCCGTCGATGCCGAGAAGGCGTCCGTGGCGGGCTGCCCGGCGGATGAGGCGGCGAAGGACATAGCCGCGGCCCTCGTTCGAGGGCAGGATGCCGTCAGAAACCATGAAGGTCGAGGACCGGATGTGGTCCGTGATGAGGCGGATCGAGACGTCGTCCCTGTCGTTCTCCCGGTACTTCTTCCCGCAGAGGGCGCATACCGCGTCGCGGATGGCCTTCATCGAATCGATGTCAAAGACCGAGTTCACGTCCTGCATGACGACAGCGAGCCGCTCGAGCCCCATGCCCGTGTCGATGTTCTTCTGCTTCAGCTCCGTGTAGCCGCCCTTGCCGTCGCCCTCGAACTGGGTGAAGACATTGTTCCAGACTTCCATGAAGCGGTCGCCTTCGCCGCCGAGGACGTCCTCGGGACCGTTTCCGTACTTGATTCCGCGGTCGTAGTGGATCTCGGTGCAGGGACCGCAGGGGCCGGCGCCGTGCTCCCAGAAGTTGTCGGACTTGCCATCCGGTCCGCGGCCGATCCGCATGATCTTTTCAGCGGGAACGCCGATCTCCTCGTTCCAGATTTTGAAGGCCTCGTCGTCGTTTTCGTAGATCGTGACGTAGAGCCTGTCCTTGTCCATCTTCAGAACTTCCGTCAGGAATTCCCAGGACCAGTGAATGGCTTCCTCTTTGAAATAGTCGCCGAAGGAGAAGTTTCCCAGCATCTCGAAAAAGGTCAGATGCCGCGCCGTCTTTCCGACGTTCTCGATATCGCCTGTCCGCACGCACTTCTGGCAGGTCGTGACGCGCCGCCGCGGGGGAATCTCCTCGCCCGTGAAGTAGGGCTTCAGGGGCGCCATTCCTGCGTTGATGAGCAGGAGCGAGTTGTCGTTCTTCGGCACGAGGGAGAAGGAGTCCATCTTCAGATGTCCCTTGCTCTCGAAAAATTCCAGATACATGCGTCGGAGGTTGTTCACCGAGTAATCCACTTGTTTTTCCTCTTTTCAAAAAAATTTATTGCATACCGCGGATGACCGCGTTTGCTTTCGCGTATATTTCTTCGGGATCGAAGCCGATTTCAAACTTCCCGTCCTCGTAGAGGATCCGTCCGTCGACCATGGTCATCGCCACATTCTGCTTCCCGCCGGCGTAGACGAGGTTCTTGACGAGATTGTTCTCAGGCTGCATATTGGGCTGCTGAAGGTCGATCAGAATCATGTCTGCCTTATGTCCGACCGCAAGACATTCACAGTCGGAAAGCCCCATCGCCTTCGCCCCGCCGGCCGTCGCCGCGTAGAGAATTTCATCGGCTCTGATGGAGGCCGCATCCATCTCGCGGACCTTAGAAAGCGTCGATGTCAGGTACATCTCCCGCCACATATCGAGGGCATTGTTGGATGCCGGCCCGTCCGTGCCGATGGCGACATTGATGCCGCAGTCTATGAAGCGTTTGATCGGGGCGATGCCGCTCGCGAGCTTTAAGTTCGAGCAGGGGTTTGTGACCGCCGTGAGGCCGCGGCTCTTAAAGATTTCAAAGTCATTGTCCGAGAACCAGACGCAGTGGTAGCCGCCGCCGCCGTACTCGTACATCCCGAGGGACTCCGTGAGCTCCGTCGGCGTCTTGCCCCAGCGCTCTTTACAGCCTTCAACTTCCGACTTCGTTTCGGAATTATGGAGCCAGCAGGGGGAGTGGTATTTCTGCGCCAGCGCCGCGATGCCTTCCATCCGCTCCATCGACGTCGTGTACTCGGCGTGGAAGCCGATCATGTAGCTTTGGAGCGGGCCCATCTCATTTACCGCCAGGTACTGTTTTTCGATTTCCTCAGGCGATGAAGAGAAGTTGTTGCAGCTTGACGTCTGCACGGTCCGGAAGCCGCAGTCATTCGATGCCTTCGCAATGGTCTCCGGGTGGAAGTACATATCGAAGTTCGACGTGATGCCGCTTGTCAGATACTCCATGATGCCGAGAATCGAAAGCCAGTAGATATGGTCGGCTGTCAGCTGGGCCTCCTTCGGGAAAACCTGTTTATTGAGCCAGTCCGCAAGGGGCAGGTCGTCGGCGTAGGACCGAAGGAAGGTCATCGCCGTATGGGTGTGGGCGTCCTTGAAGCCCGGCATCAGGAGGTTTCCGCCGCAGTCCCGTGTCTCGTCCCAGGCGATTGGCCTGTCCGCAGGGACATGGCTGCCGTCGCCGATGTAGGCGATTTCACTGCCGACAACCCAGAGTTCACCTTCAACTATGTCGAAGGTGTGGTCGGGATTCGTCGTCAATATTTTTGCATTCTTAAAGCGTATGTTCATATGTTTCCTCTCGGTCGGGACAAGGGGACAGCACCTCACGTCCCTCGCTCCGCTTGGGACGTGAGGCACAGTCCCCGCTTGTCCCTCACAATGCTTCAATGATCGCAGTCACCAGCGCCGTGAACTTCTCTGCCACGGCTTTGCCGGCCTCGAGGACTTCTTCCTCCGTGAGGGGTGTGGGCGAGATGCCGGCGGCGAGATTGCTGATACAGGAGATGCCGATGATGCGCCGCTTCATATGGTTTACCGCGATGGCCTCGCAGGCGGTGCTCATGCCGACGGCGTCAGCGCCGATTGTTTTCAGGAAGCGGATCTCCGCCGGGCTCTCGTAGTTCGGCCCCTTCGTCTGGCAGTAGACGCCCTGCTTTAAGTCAATGCCGATGGCGCGAGCCTTCGCGAGCGCCAGTTCCCTGAGGTCTTTGTCGTAGATCTCCGACATATCCGGGAAGCGGTTCCCGAGCCCGCTCTCGTTCTCTCCCCGCAGCGGCGAGGGAACGAAGAAGGAGATCTGGTCCGTGAGCAGCATGAGGTCGCCGGCTTTAAATCCGGGATTGATGCCGCCTGCCGCGTTTGTGAGAAAAATCGTATCGGCTCCCATCAGCGCCATCAGGCGTTCGGGAAGGACGACGTCCTCCATGGAATAGCCTTCGTAGTAGTGGACTCTGCCCTGCATGCAGACGACAGGCGTTTCGCCCACATACCCGAAGACATATCTTCCCTTGTGGCCGGGCGCCGTCGAAACCGGAAAGCCTGGAATGTCCCTGTAGGAGACTTCGGCGACGACCTTCATCGAAGTGTCCGCAAAGTTGCCGAGGCCGCTTCCGAGAACCAGCCCCACGCGGGGCTGAAAGTCCGTCTGCTGCCGGACGGCGGCGAGGGCCGCCTGCAATCTATCGTATACTTTTGCCATAGCTAATCTTTCTGTACAGGGGGGGCAGCTCTGACGCCCTTGGGACGCTCTTTTGGGATGAGCCTGAAAATAGGCGTCAGAACAGTCCCCTTAACTCCGGTAAGTCTTGCTGTCTGTATGTACAAGGCCGGCAGTCTCTTCGGCTTTCGCGTCGGAGGCGGAGTCTGTCTCTTCATGTGCTTCTGCGACCTGGGTTTCCGTGCCTTCTTCGGCAGGAATCAGGCCGTCCGGATCCGTGACGGAATCAAGTTCATCGTCAAGGGAAGCGACCGGCACGGCAAACTCCTTCGCAGTCCCCCAGAAGGCAATGCCCTCGAGCTTCCAGCCCATGGCTTCCAGCGTGGCCTTGCCGGTGAGGTCCGTCGTGTACATATGGTTGAAGCCGGCTGCCGCGGGATTGAAGAGGCGGTAGACGGGATACCCATTTTCGTGATCTTCATCGGCATAGAAGGCCCGGCCTTCCCAGATCCAGCCGTTCTCGAGCAGGTCGTGGATTTCCTTGGGATCCGACACGAGGAGGTGTTCCCCGGTCTCCCGGTAGACGAGACGCATGACAGGCTCAGCAGAGTACTCAGGCACCTGCCAGCCGCCGCCGGATTCATAGCGCCAGCCGGACGACAAGAGATTCGTAAACTCACCGAAGGACGACGTGAAGAGGTGCTCGCCCGTCCAGGGATTGTAGACGCGGCGGACCGTCGTGCTCGACACGTTCAGGTTCCCGGAATTGTACCAGAGATCCAGATCCACCCGCTTGGGGATGCCGTTCACATAACCGTTTGAAGAGTACTGCCAGATGTCGACATTCTTCGCGTTCGGGAAGTAGTCCATGTTTGCGGTGCCGTCATTCAGGCCATAGCGGGCTACCCAGGTCATATAGAGATTCGAGATCGCCGTCCAGTCGATATCGTTGTTTGCGATTTTGGCTCCTGTATAGATGCCGCCCCGACGGCCGGCCGACTCGATCGTCGCGCAGAAGGCGGCAATCGTAGACGTCCGGTTCGCGTAGGAGCCGCCGAAGTCCCGCAGGCGGTCGACTTCAAAGGCCGCCTGCGACTGGTATTCATAGTCCATGAAGATGGGCATGGAAAGGGAGTAGCCGGCGCTCTTCGAAAGAATCCACCGGGCTTCCTCTCTCGCCTCTTCCGGCGTCGTCGCTCCGGTATAGAAATAGAGGCCGACCGCAACACCCGCGGACAGGGCCCCGCGAATATTCATCTCATAGCAGGGATCCATGTAGATCTGGCCGGTGGAAATCTTCCGCCCGCCGATCCGGATGATGGCGAAATCAATGCCGGAAGCCTTGATAGCGTTCCAATCCAGGGAATAATATGTCTTGTTCCCGGCCGCATCCTTGGAAGAATCATGCTGGTACTGGGACACGTCGATGCCGTGCGCCTGGGGCGCAGTCAGCGAGCGGGGGCTGCCTGTCGAGCCCTTGGCTCCAAACGAGAAGAATCTGATGGGGCTGTTCTTCTCCGCTTCCTTCTCTGCAGCAAGCTCCTCCGAGATTTCCCGCTCGGAAGCGCCCATATAGGCCGGTTCATCCACATCCTCCCCCGCCGGCACCGTCACGCTCGCCGGAATGTCGTACTGCACAGGAGCGGGCGCCGCTGCTGCAGACGATGCTGCCTCCGACGCCGAAGCGTGCTGCGGAATAGCCGCGATGCCAGACATGGTAATGACCGTGGCAAGCGCCAGGGTTACAGACAGGAGTTTCTTTCTGATCTTCAAAATTCTTCCCTTCCTTATTCTTTATTTTAATATTGACAGGCGTACCGGCCGAGGCCTTCGCCGTCCATCATGTCGCTTGAATTACTTT
>OMTX01000005.1 GCA_900314085.1 uncultured Lachnospiraceae bacterium
GGGCGGCTCCTTCCCTGCTGAGAGGTGTTTATGGAAAAGACAGCTTTGATCGCCATGAGCGGGGGTGTGGATTCGTCGGTGTGCGCGGTGCTGATGCTGGAGAAGGGCTTTACCTGCATGGGCGCGACGATGAAGCTCTATGACAACAGCAACGCCCCGGTGAAGAAGACAGGGAAGACCTGCTGCTCGGACCAGGATATCTACGACGCAGGCTACGTCGCCATCAAGCTTGGGATGAAGTATGAGATCCTCGACCTCTCGGACGAATTTGAAAAGAGAGTCATTCAGCCTTTCATTGAAACCTACGAGGCCGGCGGGACGCCGAACCCCTGTATCGAGTGCAATCGCTATCTGAAGTTCGCCGCTCTGCGGGAATGCGCGAGTGACAAGGGTTTTGACTACGTCGTGACCGGCCACTACGCACGCATTGAATACGATGAGGAACGGGGCCGCTGGCTTCTGAAGAAGGGAGTCGATCCGACGAAGGACCAGTCCTATGTCCTCTATTCCATGACACAGGACGAGCTCAGCCACACCATCTTTCCCCTGGGCGGGATGACGAAGGACGAGACGCGGCGCATTGCCGAGGAGCACCACCTCATCAATGCGAAGAAGGGGGACTCCCAGGACATCTGCTTCGTGCCGGACGGGGACTATGTCGGCTTCATGGAGCGTCACACGGGAAAGCATTACGCGCCGGGCGATTTCATCGATGAAGAGGGACATGTCATAGGGCAGCACAAGGGAGCCGTCCACTACACGACCGGGCAGCGGAAGGGACTCGGCATTGCAGCCGGCGAGCGGATCTTCGTCTATGACAAGGATATGGAAAAGAATCTCGTCTACGTCGGCTCTGAAGAAAAAGTCTTTGCGAAGTCTTTTCTCGTCTCCGGCATGAACCTGATTGAAGTATCGGAACTGACTGAACCCGTCACCCTTTCCGTCATGACGCGCTACCGGGGAAGGGAAGCTATCGGAACGCTGGAGAAACTGACGGCGGAAGAAGCGGCGGGATATTTTAAAACGAAGGATTCCGGAAATTCTGATTCTTCTTCAGAGAATGGAGCTGCAGCGGGGCACAATGCTGCACAGGCAGGAACAGGAACTCTTTACGGCTATCACCCGGAAGAAACCTATTACCGCGTGACGTATGAAACTCCCCAGCGGGCTGTAACGCCCGGGCAGGCGGCTGTCTTCTATGACGGAGACATTGTGTTTGGCGGAGGAACCATCTGCAGAGTACTGAGATGAAAAGACGGGCAGTATTTGCGCAGGCAAGCGATAAAGAAAGATCATGCATTACTGAACCGGGCGCCGCATTTTTGCGGCGCCCGGCTGTTCATCTTTAGTCGGCAGTCTCCTTCCGCTTCGCCCGCTCGTTCGTGTCGAGCGTTTTTCCGAAGACGACGAAGCGGTCGTAGAGGAATTCCGTGACGAAGTTCATGGCCATATTGAGGATCGTGACCAGGTAGTCATTCCAGCCGATGGAGGAGAGGTAGTTTCCGAGGATTGTCGAAAACGGGGTGAAGACCGCGTAGAAGGCAGCGACCTTCAGCATGGCAATCGGCACATTGTTGGCGGACTGGAACGTGAAGGTCCGGTTCAGGGTGAAGTTCCAGAGGACGGAAAGCACCAGGGCAATCAGATATTTCGGCCAGTAGGGCCAGGGAGTGGCGAGGTCGAGAATGGTGAACGCCGCGAGTTCTATGATGCCGGCGGACGCCGAGAAGAGGGCGAATTTCACTGCCCGCAGGGCCTCGCGCTTTCCGCTTTTCTTTTCTTCTTTTTCTGTCATTGAAGAGCCGCCTTTCTACCCTCTTCGAGCAGGGCGAAGTTTTCTTTGTTTGCCTTGTACAGGCGTTTGAAGACCTTGAAGTAGCCGTCGTAGATTCGTTTGTTTTCCATATCGGGCTCGAAGGATTTCTCCACGGGAACGAGGGAGGCAATGGCCTCCATGGAGGGGATGAGGCCGAGGCCCACCGAGGCCGTGCAGGCGGCGCCGACGGCTCCCACGTCCTGGGGATTGTCGACGACTTCGATGCGGCGGCCGGTCATGTCGGAGAGAATCTGGCAGGTGACGTCAGACAGGGCGCCGCCCCCGCAGAAACGGATGGTATCGGAAGTCTTCACCTTTGTCGCTTCGCACTCGAGCATCCAGCGGAGGTGGTAGCAGACACCCTCGAGGACAGCCCGGATCAGTTCCGTCTTTCCTGTGTTCATCGTGATGCCGAAGAAGGTGCCACAGGCGTTCGGATCCTCGAAGGGGCAGCGGTTGCCGTGGAGCCAGGGGGTGAAGAGGACACCGCCGGAGCCGGCGGGTATTTTTTTCACGACTGCAGTCATATATTCGTAGAGAGATTTGTATACAAATTCCGATTCCGTCCTTGTCGTGATGTCGGCCTGATCTAAGTAGACGCCGATTTCATCGAGGGCGAGATGGTCTTTCACCCATTCGAGGCACTTGCCGGCTGTCTCCATTTCAGCAAAATAATTATAGAGCCCGTCTTCACAGCCTACAATGGCGGCGATCATTGTGGACGTATCGACGGTCTGCTTTGAAACGATGGTGGAAACCCAGCCGGACGTTCCGCTGTAAATGTGAGTATCCCCTTCCTTCACACAGCCGGCGCCGATGCCGATGAGGGTTGCGTCCCCGCCGCCGCCGAAGACCTTTGTTCCCGGATGAAGGCCGAGCTGGTGGGCCGCCTCTTCCGTGAGGGTGCCGGCAACGTCTGTGGTTTTGATTATTCTTGGCATATGGTCGCGGCGGATTCCGAACATGTCGATGAGGGGCCATGCCCAGTCCTTCGTATGGATATCGTAGAGTAATGTAGAGAACGCGGAATCCTCTGTCATCACACACTGTCCGGTACAACGGGCGATGACAGCCTCCTTCACGTCCAGCCACTTCACTGCCCTGGAAAAGGCCTCGGGCTCGTTTTCCTGCACCCACTTATATTTCCACACGGGATCCTTGACGGAGACCGGGGCGGCGCCCGTATACTTCAGGCATTTCAGGAGCTTAATAATATTTCCGCCGGCGATTTCCATGCCTCCCCGCATGTACTTTTCAATCTGGGCTTTTCCCCGCTGGTCCATGTAGGACATGGGGGCGCGGACGGGGCGGCAGTTTCTGTCCACGAGGACGAGTCCCTGCATCTGCGAACAGAAGGAGATGCCGGAGATTTCCGCCGGGTCAATCAGCGACTTTTCGAGGACGTTCTGCGTCGTGATCTTCATCGCATTCCACCACTCGTCAAAGCGCTGCTCGACGCCGCCGTCTCCGACCTCATAGAGGCCGTAGCCGAAGTTCGATGCGGCGGCCTGGTGAATCTGCGAATCGATTTCAAAGAGGCAGGTTTTGACGCCTGTCGTTCCGATGTCGTAGGCGAGAATATATTTCATGGCGCGTAGCTCCTTTTGCATGGGCGGCATATACAATTTGCTGATGAGTCAGCGGAAATGTCATGGGCGGCATTTGCGGCGAACAGCTGACGCTGCATTTCGGGAACAGCGTCTGTACAAGGGCAAAAAAACTCCGCCGCTTCCGCGCCCTTGCGGAAACAGAGGAGTCCTGTCTGTCCTGTATACATTTTTTTACATTCTACCGCATTCGTACAAAAAGAAAAGAAAATTTTTTACCGGAACTTTACGGCCTGCGGGGGTTGAAATCATTTCATAGAAATTTACAATAGAAAGTACTGAACAGCAGGCTCCTGTTTTTGGGGAAAGTGAGGCAAACTATGGCATACGACGGATACGCAATTGACAGGGACCACTACCTCGACGCGGAGGCAGTGACGCGGCAGCTCGACGAGCTCATCAAAAAGCCCATCTACGGGGTGAAGCCGGACGCGGTGCAGGACTACGTCGAGAACTACTTCGAGGCGAAGTGCCCGAAGTCCAAGGCAATGATTTCCGAGGCGAAGTCGGTCATCCCCGGCGGCGTCCAGCACAATCTGGCTTTTAATTATCCTTTCCCGATCGTCATTGAAAAGGCGGAAGGGGCAAAGCTCTACGACGCGGACGGAAATCAGTACTACGACCTCCTGCAGGCCGGCGGCCCGACGATTCTCGGCTCAAATGATCCGGTGGTCCGCGACGCCGTCATTGACCTCCTGCACACGTGCGGCCCTTCGACGGGGCTCTTCTCCGAGTGGGAATATAAGCTCGCAAAGAAGATTTCCGACTGCGTGCCCTCGGTCGAGATGTTCCGCATGCTGGGATCCGGCACGGAGGCCTGCATGGTCGCTGCCCGGATTGCGCGGCTGAAAACGGGGCACAAGAATATTCTGAAGATGGGCGGGGCTTATCACGGCTGGTCCGACCAGCTGGCATACGGCATCCGCGTTCCCGGGACGAAGGGCATCATGTCAAAGGGCGTTCCGAATTTCGTCTTCAAGCACACGGATGAATTCTTTCCGAACGATCTCGAGGACCTCGAGCGGAAGCTGAAGTTTCACCAGATGGACGGGGGAACGGCAGCGGTCTATATCGAGCCCGTCGGGCCGGAGTCCGGTACGAGGCCCGTCTCCCGCGAGTTCATTCAGGGCTGTGAGCGGCTTGCCCACAAATACGGCGCCCTCCTCGTCTTCGATGAAGTCGTCACGGGCTTCCGCATCGGCATCCACGGAGCCCAGGGCTTCTTCGGCGTCGACCCCGACCTCACGATTTTCGGCAAGGTCATCGCAGGGGGCTACCCGGGCGCAGGCGGCGTCGGCGGCCACCGTGACTGCATGCAGCACCTCGGTGCCGGCCTCGACAAGAGCGGGAAGAAGATTTCCAAGGCCCTCTGCGGCGGCACCATGTCTGCCACGCCCATTTCCTGCTGCGCCGGCTATACGGCCATCTGCGAAATCGAGAAGCGCAATGCCTGCGAGCAGGCCGGCCGTATGGGCGACCGTCTGACGAAGGGGCTTCAGGAATCCGTGAAGCGGCACAACCTTCCCTTCGTCGTCTTCAACCAGGGCTCCATCTGCCACCTCGATAGCGTTGGCACCATGCACTTCGTGATTGACTGGAGCAAGCTCTGGACCGTTCCCCAGATCCTCAAGGAAACAGGCAAGCGGCAGACGGAGATGGAACATATCGGAGCTGCCTATATGGCAGAAGGCATCGTCACTCTAGCCGGCAGCCGCCTGTACACATCCGCAGCCTACAACGAGGAAATGATCGACGATGTCATTTCCCGCTTCGACCGCGTATTCGACAAGTGCGGGAAGATAGAGGAGTGATGCGGTTGCCGCAGCCGTTGCCTGTCAAATCGATACAATCCTGTACAATTTTTGCTTCGAAAACGCCCTGTTTTCGCGGCTTCCAGGAAACTGAAAAAATGGGGTTGACAGGCAAATCGATACAATCGTGTACAATTTTGACTCCTGAAAGCCACTGCTTTCGCACCTTTCAGAAAACTGAAAAATGTGGCGTACCTGTCAAACCAATCGAAAGGATAGATGCATGGAGAAAAACGAAGCGAAGAACCTTGTCATCCGGGCGGGACATGAGCTGGTTGCGGAAGGCCTGATTGCCCGTACCTGGGGCAATATCTCCTGCCGGATTTCTGACGAGGAATTTGTGATCACGCCCTCGGGCAAGTCCTATGAGGACCTGGTGCCGAGCGAGATTGTCCCGGTGCGGATCGACGACTGCTCCTGGTCGGGGACCGTCAGGCCGTCGAGTGAGAAGGCGGTGCATTCTGCCCTCTACCGCCTGCATCCGGAGGCGAATTTCATTATTCATACCCATCAATACTACGCAACGGCCATCGGGGCGACGGGCCGGTCCCTGCGGGGATACGACGCCTTCTACCGGGAAGTCCTCGGCCGTTGCGTCCCCTGCGCAGAATACGGTATTTCAACGACGCAGCCTCTGGCGGATGCTGTCGAAGCGGCCGCGGCCCTCTACCCGGAGGCGCAGGCCATCCTGATGCGAAACCACGGGGTGGTCTGCATCGGCGTTGATTATGAAAGCGCATTCAATGCGGCGCGGAAGCTGGAGGAACTCTGCCGTATCAAATATTCGGACCTGACGGGCCTCACCGATCTGCCGGAGAATTTCATCCCGGGTACGCCTGCGGCTGCGGGGAAGGTCCACTACCGGGAAGTCGGCGGACGGACCTACGCCTTCCTGAAGAGTCCCTTTGTAAGGAGGCTGGCTCAGGCAGGCGGTGCTGACGAGAGCGCCGAAAACGGGAGCGATCTCTTCTCGAAAATGTCCCGCCCGTTCGGCGGCGGCGCCGGCCCTCTGGGCGGCGCCGCGGATGGAAAGCCGGGGATGGCCGGGCGTGTCGTAAAGCATCCCCTGGGTAGCCGACTTGCGCCGCTCGGAAAGTCGCTTCCTGCCTACATCGATGACTGCGCCCAAATGGCCGGGGCTTCCATCCGGGTTCTTCCGGCGGAGGCGAGCGGCAGCGACATGGCGCGGGCTCTCATGCACGCGCCCATGGTCTTTGTACGGAACAAAGGCGCGGTCTGCGTCGGCGCAGACCGCGAGGAGGCCGATGCCGCCTGTATGGTGCTTGAAAAGAATGCCATGGCGGCCTACGTCTGCCGCCTCCTTGACGAAGGGAAGCCGGTGGGCGGGGCTGCGGCTATGGCAGAAAACCTGATCTACCGTTTCAAATATTCAAAGCTCAAGAATTCGTAAGGGTGCTGCAAGGGGGCAGGCCGGGGCGCGCGAAAGTCTCAAGAGAGGATGTCCGCGGCAAATACCGCCCATGAGGGAGGAAAGAATCGCTAAAGGAATACCCGGAATGAGCGGTATTTGCCTCAGAATGTGTTATGATGGGTAAGTAACGAAAATCCTGTCAGTGAGGCAAAATACGATGGCATTTCACAGCGAACGGATCTATCAATACTTTCAGGAACGGGGGATAGGCCTCATAAACCTTCCTTTACCGGACTGCTACAAGGGGCAGGATGCGGTCAAACGCCTGGCGGAGCGGATTGCGGAGGATGGCTGCCGCCATCCCCTGATCGTCTGCGGGAAGACCGTGACGAAGCACGGCCTGACGGATCGCTTCCAGACGGAGCTTTCGGGCCTGGGCATCAGGTACACGGTATGGGACGGGGCAATTCCGAATCCGACCGTAGCCAATGTCGAAGAGGGACGGACCGTATACCTGCAGGCGGACTGCGACAGCGTCGTGGTCTTTGGCGGCGGTTCTTCCATGGACTGCGGCAAGCTTGTCGCAGCGCGGGCGGCGAATCCGGACATCCCCGTGGAGAAGATGCAGGGGTCCATGAGGCTCAGGAAGAAGCCCTGTCCCATCTATGCGATCCCGACGACAGCCGGGACAGGCTCCGAGGCGACGCTTGCGGCAGTCGTCATTGAGGAGGAAAGTCATCACAAGTATGCCGTCAACGATCCCCGCCTGATTCCCGCGGCCTGTGCCCTGGATGCAGCGCTGACAGTCAGCGTTCCGCCTGCAGTCACCGGCCAGACCGGAATGGATGCCCTCACCCATGCCGTGGAGGCCTACACGAATATCTACGGCCTGAAGAATGCTTACAGCTACGCGAAGAGCGCGGTCTGCACGATCTTGAACCACATCGAGGCGGCCTACGATGACGGAAGCGTCATCAAAAACCGGGAGAAGATGCTGATGGGCTCCTTCAAGGCCGGCGCCGCCTTCACGCGCAACTGCGTCGGCTACGTCCACGCCATCGGCCACCCCCTGTCCGGCTTTTACGGCCTGCCCCACGGGGAAGTGATGGCGGCTCTTTTGCCATTACTAATGAAAAAATACGTAAGCGCTGTCACCCGTCCCCTTGCAGAGCTTTTCGACGCAGCGGCGGACGCCCAGGCGGCCGGCAGCAGGGGAAATGCATCCCTTCTGAATACAGACCGGACGTCCCTGACGGAATCCGACAAGGCTTCCCTCTTCATAGACGAGATCGTCCGCCTGGACCGGAAATTCGGTATTCCTGAGAAGTTCGACTGTATTCGGGAGGAGGACATTGCGGCGATGACCGCCTATGCGGCGGCGGAGGCGAAGGGCTATCCGACACCGGTGATTCTTTCTGCGGATGAAATTGCAGAAATCTACCGGAAGCTGATGGAATAAAAAAGAACCATAGTTATGACAAAAATCCGCCGGGCCTTACCCGACGGATTTTTTCTACCCACGATGGGGTATAGGGGGAAAGAAGAAAGCTGAAATTCTGGAGAGGGAGGAGCCTATTCGGACGAAGTCCGGATTTTTATTGGCTCCGACCGACTTGGCACGATTGCATTGGCAATCGTGCCGTTACCTTGGGAGAGGATGGAGTAACTCCAGAAAGAAGTTGGCACATTACAGCTCCGGCATCCCGTCCGTGAAGTCGCGGTTGATGGTGTAGACGAAGACCAGGAACCAGGAGGCGATGACAGGATAGCCGATGAAGCAGATCATCCATTCGACGGACCGCAGGGCAAAAAGCTGCACGATGCCCCAGACGGCAAAGCCGGCGAGACCGTAGATCAGAGCCTCCAGAAGAAGGAAAACACGGAATTTCGTGGCGGCTCTCCAGTTTTTGTATTCGAGAAATGTATAAAGGTGCTTCATTGGATACCTCCACTGTCAGCAGAGATTATAAATGCCGAATGTAAAAGCTGAAACGGACCTGCGGTAAGAGTTGGGTAAAAAGTGCGTGAAACCGCGTCCTTCCTTGGCTTCGCGGATGCACCGCCCTCGATTTTACAAACATTTTACATTACTATCTTGAAGAGGATGTGCGTCTTCCTGTATGATTATGAATTGTAAAGTTTTGTAAAGTGCATACAGGGCCAAAATCCGGCAGGTACGGAATGCTTGTGTTTCGGCCTGTTTGGATTAATGGCCCTGTATGCATACTGGAGTTTGATATATGGATATATTTGGAATCCTGTCAATGGTCGGCGGACTCGCCCTCTTCCTCTACGGAATGACGACGATGGGGGACGGGCTCGTCCGCCTGTCCGGAGGCCGCCTGGAAAAGATTCTGGAGAAGCTGACGCAGAACCGCCTGATGGCTCTCCTGCTCGGCGTCTTCGTGACGGCAGTCATCCAGTCGTCCTCCGCGACGACCGTCATGGTTGTCGGCTTCGTAAACTCCGGCATCATGAACTT
This sequence comes from uncultured Lachnospiraceae bacterium, assembly GCA_900314085.1. Lineage (GTDB taxonomy): Bacteria > Bacillota > Clostridia > Lachnospirales > Lachnospiraceae > RUG306. The sequence continues at coordinate 9,089 of OMTX01000005.1, forward strand.
AAACCAGGCGGTCGGCGTCATCATGGGAGCGAATATCGGAACGACGGTGACTTCCTGGATTCTTTCCCTGACCGGAATCAGTGGATCGAAGATCCTCCTCCGCCTTCTGAATCCTTCTTCCTTTTCCCCGGTTCTTGCCCTCATCGGCATCATTATGCTCATGTTGGGAAAGGAGGGATCGAAGCAGAAAAATATCGGCACGATCCTTCTCGGTTTTGCCGTCCTGATGTTCGGCATGGAGACCATGAGCGATGCGGTTTCCCCCCTGAAGGACGATGCGGCCTTCACGAGTATGATGACGAAATTTTCAAATCCCCTGCTCGGCCTGCTCGTCGGAGCGGTTCTCACGGCCATCATCCAGTCGTCCTCTGCTTCCGTCGGCATCCTGCAGGCTCTTTGCCTTTCAGGAACGGTGTCCTACGCGACGGCCATCCCCATTATCATGGGACAGAACATCGGCACCTGCGTGACAGCGATGATCTCTTCTGTCGGCGCCAGCAAAAATGCGAAGCGGGCGGCCTTCATCCACCTCTATTTCAATATCATCGGAACGACGATTTTCATGATCGTCTTCTATTCCCTCAATGCTTTCCTTCATTTCGGCTTTTTGGCGGATTCGGCATCTGCCGCCGGTATAGCGGTCATCCACAGCCTCTTCAATATCAGCGCCTGCATTGTTCTCTTCCCCTTCGCGGGCGGCCTCGTGAAGCTGGCGACGCTGACTGTCCGCGACGGGAAGAACGAAGAGAAGCAGAAGGAAGAGAATGCAGCCCTTGCCGCCCTCGACGAGCGTTTCCTCGACCGGCCGGCCTTTGCCATGCAGCTTGCGAAAGAGGCCATGGATGAGATGGCTCGCATATCCAAGAAGGCCATCCTGCTTGCCATGGAGACAACCCACGACTACACGGAGGAAAAGGTGCAGGAGGTTGTGGATTTGGAGCAGGAGGGGGATCATTTCGAGGATGTGCTCGGCACCTATCTCATGAAGCTGTCCGGCCGGAACCTGACGGTAAATGACAGCCGCCTCCTGAATGTCATGCTCCACAGCCTGTCCGACTTCGAGCGGATCTCCGACCACGCCATCAATATCACGGATACGGTGACGGAGCTCCACAAACAGGGACTTTCCCTTTCCGACCAGGGGCAGGTCGAGCTGAACAGCCTGGGTGTGGCTGTCCGGGATATCATGGACCTGACCACGGATATTTTTATTACTAATGACACAAAGCACGCTGCGGACGTCGAGCCGCTGGAGGAGGTCATCGACGACCTCGTCCTCGAGATGAAGCAGCGGCACATCAGGAGGCTGCGGGCAGGCCGGTGCTCCATGGAAGCCGGACTTCTGTTGGAGGACGTGCTGACGAACTATGAGCGGGTTTCCGACCACTGCTCGAATGTTGCCGTCGCCGTCATTGAAATTCAGACGGACGACCTGGAAACCCACGAATATCTGAATGAAGAGATCAAGGCGAATGACGAACACTTCAAGACGGAATACGAGCGCCTGAAGCGGATCTATATTCTGCCCTGAAGAAAAAAACGCCCCGCTATGCAGGGGCGTTTTGCTTTTGGCAGAGAGATTGCGTAAGGATATTCCCCGATGCCATTCGGTGAGGGGGCTTGCGGGAAGCAGGTAAGCGTGACAGAAGAAACGAAATGCGCAGTGCAGAGAAAAGCATTATCTTTCGGGAGGAAAAAGAAATGGCACTGATCTACGTGGTGGAAGACGACGACAGCATCCGGGACATCGAGACGATTGCCCTGAAGAACGGGGGCCACATCGTGGAGGCCTTCGGCGATGCGGCGACCTTCTACGAGAAGACGAAGGAAATCGTTCCGGACCTTATTATCCTCGACATCATGCTGCCGGACGAGGACGGCTACAAGATCGTCCGCAAGCTTCGAAAGAAGAACAAGACGAAGAACATCCCCGTCATCATGGTGACGGCGAAGACGACAGAAATGGACATGGTCCGCGGGCTGGACGAGGGGGCGGACGACTACATCAAAAAGCCCTTCTCCGTAATGGAGCTTCTGTCCCGCGTCCGGGCCCTCCTGCGCCGGTCGAAGAAGGAGACGCCGGACCAGATCTCCATCGGAAAGATCATGCTGGACCACGACCGCCACGTTGTGACGGCGGACGGGACGCCGGTGGAGCTCACCCTGAAGGAGTACGAGCTTCTGCGCTATCTGATGCTGAATGAGAATGTCGTTCTTTCGCGGGATGCCATCATGCGCGTCGTCTGGAATTCGACCTTCGAGGGGGAAACCCGGACCGTCGACATGCATATCAAGACCTTGCGGCAGAAGCTCGGCGCCTGCGGGAAGCAGATCCGCACGGTCCGCGGCGTCGGCTACAGCATCGGCGCGGAGGCGATTGAAGATTGATTAGAATAATGATGATGCCTGCGAATGCCGCTCCGGAAGGAGCCCGGCCCGCAGGTTTTCTTTCGGGAGGATTCCGGTGAAACAGAAGATCAATCTCAGCCTGGCGGTCATCGCCCTGGTGGCTATTCTTTCCACGGCCCTGTCCGTCACCTACGTCGCCTACAAGAATTTCGGAAAGCAGGTGCAGAAGGACCTTTCGGTAGCGGCAGAGCTCCTGAAGGAAACGGAAATTTTTCAGGACGCCTACACGGAGCCGGACCGCAGCCGGGTGAATACGGACATCAAAAGAATCGGAAAACTGAAGTCCGGAAACCTGCGGATTACCTGGGTCGCATCCGACGGACTCGTGCTCTATGACACGGAAGCCGATCCGAATACGATGGCAAACCATATCGACCGGCCGGAGATCAGAGAGGCACTGGAAAGCGGGGAGGGCGAGTCCCAGCGGGAGTCCGATACCCTTGGAGCCAACACCTTCTACTATGCCCTCCTGCTGGAGGACGGGACGGTGCTCCGGGTGTCTACGACCGTGGACAGCATGAGCACGATCTTTGTCTCGACCCTGCCTCTGATCGGGGCCATTTCCGCCCTGATCCTGATCGGCTGCATTCTCTTAGGACAGATGCTGACGGCCTCGCTGATCCGGCCCATCAACGACATGGCGGAGCATCTCGATGACCAGCTCTATTCAACGCCCTACCGGGAGATTGAGCCTTTCGTAAAAAAAATCCGCTCCCAGCATGTGGGCATCCTCTCCGCGGCCAAGGCCAGACAGGACTTCACGGCCTCTGTGTCCCACGAGCTGAAGACGCCGCTGACCGCCATTTCAGGCTACACGGAGCTCATCGAAAACCATATGGTGGAGGGAGACGACGAGGCGCGGGCCCTGCAGCAGATCCGCCACAATGCAAACCGCCTCCTCTCCCTCATCAATGACATTATTCATCTGTCCGAAATGGATCATAACGAGATGCCGCGGAAATTTGAGCAGCTCGACCTCTATACGATTGCAAGCGAATCCTGCGACCAGCTGCAGGTCAATGCGAAAAAGAAGGAAGTGACGCTGACCTGCATCGGCTCTGCTGCCGGGGTGAGCGGCGACCGGGAACTTTTGAAGGAGATGCTCGTGAACCTGGTGCAGAACGCCATTGCCTACAACAAGCCGGGCGGAACCGTCACTGTCCTCGTCACGATCAAGGCAGGGCATCCGGTCGTGACGGTCAAGGATACCGGCATCGGAATTCCCTTCGAGGACCAGGAGCACGTCTTCGAGCGCTTCTACCGCGTCGACAAGTCGCGGTCACGGGAGAACGGGGGTACCGGCCTCGGCCTTGCCATCGTAAAGCACATCGTGGAAATCCACTCGGCGGAGGTCACGATGACGAGCGAGCCGGGAGCAGGGACGGAATTTACCGTGAAGTTTTGAGAATAATATAGAGCGCCCCGATACTGCTGCTTTTTCAGACGTGCGGCCGGACGGGTTTTCCTGCGGATCTGCCGGCCGTTTGCGGATTGTTCACAGGAAATACACCAATTTTCTGCTAAATGGTGTATAGTATGTTCGCGTGGAAACGGAAAAATCCGTTCGCGTTTCGCACTTTATATTAGTCATAAGAGAGGGTTTTCACCATGATCAAAGAAATGGACTTCCGCCCGACCGGCGTCTGCTCGCAGAACATCCACATCGAGCTCGACGACGATGGCGTGGTCAAAGACATCCGCTTCCTGGGCGGCTGCTCGGGAAATACGCAGGGGGTCAGCGCCCTGGCCATCGGCCGGCCGGCAAAGGACGTCGTTGCCGCCCTGCATGGCATCCGGTGCGGCTTCAAGGATACTTCCTGTCCGGACCAGCTTGCCGATGCACTTCAAAAGATGCTGGAAGAATGAGCGCGTCCATAGTATAATACCCCTTGCCGCGGCAGTTTTTTGCGCGCGGCGGACAGTAAAACATGGCGTTTCCGCGGCATGCATCCTGTGTGTCTACGGAAATGAATTTTAAGGAGAAAGACCTATGCCGAACAGGGCAGATCTCATCATGGGCCTGAACCAGGCCATGAAGGGCAAGAATACGGATGAACTCGGACGCGAGTACATTGAAGACACGAATACGCTGAAGGCCGGCGCCAACGGGGAGATTATGCTTCTCATCAACAAGGCGGAGTTCAGCCAGATTGCTTCCGGTGTTGTCCGCTACTACGTGACGGACCGGCGGGGCATCGAAGAGGGAAACGACCTCGTCTTCAATGAGTCGGAGAACGGCTTCCAGACGACAGGGCATCGCGTTACGAAACGGGTGCTTTCCGTCAGAACCTACCTCGACGTGCCGGGCCTGCGTGAGGGATATTCCATCATATCCTTCTGACTGCGGCAGTTTTTATAGGACAAAAATGCGGGAACTGTGGATATGGCACAGTTCCCGTTTTTGATGGGCTGCGGACTTATCCCTTTGCATGGGAAACCGGGGTTCCCGGGTGAACATCGGGCGAACCGGTCCCGCAGGCGGCAAGGCAGCTGCAGCGCCGGCATCGAGGACGTCTATTGATTTTTTCCATGGGAAAGGATGGCCTGCGCCAGATCCAGCTGCCTTTCATCTACGAGGACTTCAAAGGTCGCGCGCTTGCTGCCGAGGGAGTAGATGTCCGTGATGGCGCTATAGACGGTGGCTTTGATGGAATTCACGGCAAGCTTTGTCACCATTTTTTCGGCTTCGGCTTTTGAATTGGTGGTGGCGGCAATGGATTGGGCCATGGAGGCATCTCCTTCGCATACATATGAAACAGACTGTGACTGGATTGGGGCAGCGGTCTTGCGGATTGCCCCGGTTTTTTTTATCATATCATAAATACGGAAATGCAGGGAAAACCTGTTTGCAAAAACGACGGCTGCCCGATGCAACAGCGGGCTGGAAAGAAGGGAAATACGATGGCATTCAATCCCATGGATATGATGAAACTCAGGGATCGTCTGACGAAGTTCCAGGCTGACCATCCCAAGGTTCTGGCCTTCGGGCAGGCGGCGATGGGATCGGTCCGCGAGGGCTCCGTCATCGAGATGTCTGTCACGACGCCGGAAGGCGAAAAGATCACGACGAATATGAAGGTGAACGCCGACGACGTCGAGACGCTGCAGATGCTGATGGGGATGGGGCGGTAGGCAAGGCTTGCCTGTTAAATCGATACAATCCGATACAATTTTTGCCGCTGCCTGCGGGCGTTTGCGGCAGGCGTGTTTTTTGGGCTTGCCTGTTAAATCGATACAATCCGATACAATTTTTGCTGCTGAAAGCGGCTGCTGGCAAGGCTTTCAGGAAACTGATTTTTTGGCGTTGACAGGTAAACGAAGGAGAAACAGGGAATGAGAGACTTCCTGCCCATTTGCAGGGCGGATATGGAAAAGCGTGGCTGGGATGCGTGTGACTTCGTCTATGTCATAGGCGATGCCTACGTCGACCACTCCTCCTTCGGACCGGCCATCATATCGCGCGTTCTTGAAAGCCGGGGCTACCGGGTGGGAATCATCTCCCAGCCGGACTGGAAGGACGACGGCTCCATTGCAGTTCTCGGGGAACCCCGCCTGGGCTTTCTCGTGTCTGCCGGCAATATGGACTCTATGGTGAACCACTACACGGTGGCGAAGAAGCGGCGGCACAGTGACGCCTATACGCCGGGGGGCCTTTCCGGAAAGCGGCCGGACCGGGCTGCCATTGTCTACGGAAACCTGATCCGGCGGACATTTAAAACGACGCCCATCATCCTTGGCGGTATCGAGGCCTCGCTGCGGCGGCTCGGCCACTACGACTACTGGTCTGACAAAATGCGTCGGTCCGTGCTCCTCGACTCCGGTGCCGACCTCATTTCCTACGGGATGGGGGAGAAGTCCGTCGTTGAGATTGCGGACGCCCTGGCGGCAGGGATCGATGTCAAAGATATTACTTTTGTGAGGGGAACGGTCTTCAAAACGCAGGATCTCTCTGTCGTTCCGGATCCTGTCATTCTGCCTTCCTGGGAGCTGATTTCGTCGAACAAGAGCTTCTATGCCAGAAGCTTCCTCACCCAGGAGCAGAATACGGATTATGTCACCGGAAAGCCGCTTGCCGAGCCCTATCCGGACAGGGAGTATGTCGTTGTAAACCCGCCGCAGGCGCCTCTCACGACAATGGAGATGGACGACATTTACGAGCTTCCCTATATGAATGCCCCGCATCCGTCCTATGTAAAGCAGGGCGGGGTGCCGGCCATCAGTGAGATAAAATTTTCTTTGACATCGACCAGAGGCTGCTTCGGCGGCTGTTCCTTCTGCGCCCTGACCTTCCACGAGGGCCGGGTGGTGCAGGCGAGAAGCCATGAGTCCCTGATCCGGGAAGCGGAGGCGATGACGCAGGATCCCGATTTCAAGGGCTACATCCACGATGTTGGCGGTCCGACAGGCAACTTCCGCTTTCCGTCCTGCCAGAAGCAGCTGACCAAGGGCGTCTGCCCGAATCGGCAGTGCCTGTGGCCTTCGCCCTGCCCGAATCTGAAGGTGGATCACACGGACTATGTGCAGCTCCTCCGGGAGCTTCGGAACATTCCCGGCGTGAAAAAGGTCTTCGTCCGCTCCGGTATCCGTTTCGACTATGTCATGCTGGATTCGTCGGATGAGTTTTTAAAGGAGCTCTGCAAGTACCATATCAGCGGCCAGCTCCGGGTGGCGCCGGAGCACGTATCCGATCAGGTCCTTGCCCTGATGGGAAAACCCAAAAATTCTGTATACAAGGCCTTCCTGGAGCGCTACGCCCGGGTGAACGGGATGACCGGGAAAGAGCAGTACGCCGTACCTTATCTGATGTCGTCCCATCCGGGTTCTACATTAGCATCGGCCATTGAACTGGCGGAGCACATCCGCGATCTCGGCTATATGCCGGAGCAGGTGCAGGACTTCTACCCCACGCCGTCGACGCTGTCTACTGTAATGTACTATACCGGCATCGATCCGCGGACGGGCAGGGAGGTTTATGTTCCGAAGAGCCCGCGGGAGAAGGCCATGCAGCGGGCATTGATTCAGTACCGAAAGCCTGAAAACTATGAGCTGGTGAAGGCTGCCCTTCTCTCGGAGCATCGCGAGGATCTGATCGGCTTCGGCCCGAAATGCCTGATCCCGCCGCGGAAGCCGAAGGCGAAGGCTCCGCTTCATGAGAATAATAAAAACGCCGGGAAAACTATCGGCAGACTGCAGGGCGGCAGTGCGAGGAATGGCGGCGAAACTTCGTCCCTTCGGGACAGGCAGCCGGACAGAAATGTAAAGAAAGGCGGAAAGGCCGCGTCCCCGCAGGGCAGACCATATGAAGGAAAACAGATGAAGAACAGAAACAGCAAAGGAAATAAGCGATGAGCGTATCCTGTCCCGTTCAGAAAAAATGTGGCGGCTGCGACTTCGCGGACATCCCATATGAGGAACAGCTCGCAAAGAAGCAGACGGAGATGGAAGCCCTGTTAGGACGGTTCGGGAAGGTGGAACCCATCCTCGGGATGGAAGATCCCTATCACTATCGGGGAAAAGTTCACCGGGTATTGGGCTTTCAGAAGGGAAAAATTCTTTCCGGCTGCTACGAGGCAGGCAGCCACCGGCTTGTGAACATTCCGGAGTGCCTGATTGAGGACAGGAAGTGTCAGGAGATTGCCGCGGGCGCCGTGAAGCTGATCGGAGATTTCAAACTGCGGGTCTACGACGAGGATACGGGGTATGGTCTCATGCGGCACATCCTGGTCCGTCGGGGCTTTGCAACCGACGAAATCATGCTGGTCCTCGTTCTGTCGGAGCGCATGTTTCCGGGCAAGAACAACTTTGTGAAGGCCCTTCGCGAGATCCATCCGGAAATCACGACCATCGTGCAGAATGTAAACCCCGGTCATACGAGCATGGTTTTAGGCCCTCAAAGCACGACTCTCTTCGGACCCGGCTTCATCCGGGATGCCATTGGCGACCTGACCTTCCGCATATCGCCTTCCTCCTTCTTTCAGGTGAATCCCGTGCAGACGGAAGTTCTCTATCGGACTGCAATGGACTTCGCAGGGCTGACGGGAAAGGAAACCGTGCTGGATGCTTACTGCGGGACGGGAACGATTGGCATGGCGGCGGCGGCGAAGGCGAAAAGCGTTGTCGGAGTGGAGTTAAATCCCGAGGCTGTTGCAGATGCACGGCGGAATGCCGCAGACAACCACATCGCAAATATTTCCTTCCTTGCGGAAGACGCCGGACAATATATGGAGCGGCAGGCGGCCTCCCGCATCCTCTACGGACGGCCGGAGGAAGAGCGCTTTGACCGGAACGAAGCCGGGAAGCTTGTCACGGCAAGGAAGGGAGCCTGCGACGTCCTTTTCATGGATCCGCCACGGACCGGCGCGACGGAGAAATTCATCCGGAGCGCCGCGAAGCTTTCGCCGCGGCGGATTGTCTACATCTCCTGCGGTCCGGACACCCTGGCGCGGGACCTCTCCCTCTTTGTGAAGCTCAAATACCGGGTGGAAAAGATTCAGCCCGTGGACATGTTTCCGGAAACGAGGCATGTGGAGACGGTTGTACTGCTGTCACGCAAGGCGGATTAAAACTAAATCAAAAGGCTTGAAATCAAGG
>OMTX01000053.1 GCA_900314085.1 uncultured Lachnospiraceae bacterium
CGCGTGCCGCCCGTCAGTATATCATACTTTAGATTCCAATGGCTTTTCCGTTTTCCTGCCGGGCCTTGATGTAGTTCTCCAGGAATTTCACCGTTCCGTCGATGCCGAGCTTACTGGAATTGATGGAGAGCTCATAGAGCCTTGAGTCACCCCACTTGGCGGTGGAGTAGTAGTTGTGGTAGGACTTCCGCTTGCGGTTCTGGGACTTGATGGTTGCCAGAGCCTCTTTCTTGTCCATGTCGTAGATGCGCATGATCCGCTTCACCTTCTCGTCTTCGTCCGCCAGAATGAAGATGGGAATCATGCAGTCATAGTCTTTGAGAACAGTCTCCGCGCAGCGGCCGACGATGACGAAAGAGTCGCCGTTCTCCGCCTTCTTCTTCAGGTAGTCGAACTGCATGATGGCGAAGTTCTGCGTTGTGGAGGTGGAGAAGCCGCGGATGGAAACATTGATGGGCGACCGGGGAAGCTCGTCGTATTTCTCGAGCTCGTGGGTGTTCGGAAGATTCTTGTCCTTGGCGATTTCACGCATGAGGTTGTAGTCGTAGAGGGGCAGGTCAAAGTCCTTTGCGATTCGCTCTGCAATTTCATGGCCGCCGGAGCCGAACTCACGGCTGATGGCGATGATGAGCTGGTCTTTCTTTTCCATATCATGTCCTCCTTTGCAGGCCGTCTATTCGTAAGCGAAATGTTTCGCTTTTCTTTGCTCATAGTATAGCATAATCACTACAAAAAAAGTGCATTTCCGACGACATTTTATCGGAAATGCACAAAATTTTTACATTATTATTCTGAATGTCGTCAGCCTTACAGTTTGAACTGGTTGACGACGTGGTCGAGGTCGTCCGCAATGGCCTGCTGGTCCTGGGACATCGTGTGGACTTCGTCGACAGTGGACGATACATCCTGGACGCCGGCGAGGACATTGCCGGATTCATCGGCAGTGGACTGGGAGGATTCGGCGATGGACTGGATGGCCTGGGAAACCTCGCCCATGATGGTTTCGATGTCGCTTGACATGTCGGCAACCTTGCCGGAGATGCCGGCGAAGTAGTCAGCATCCTTGCCGTACTGCTCGGCAGTCTGGGTCAGGGTATCGTAGTCAGGCATTACAGTGTCCGTAACGAAGGCAAGCAGGCCCTTCGAGTTCTGGGACAGGTCGTTGAAGGAATCCTGTACCTGACCGACGGTCGCCTGGATATTCTTGACAGCCTCGGATGTCTCGTTTGCGAGCTTTCCGATTTCGTCTGCGACAACGGCAAATCCGCGGCCGGCCTCGCCTGCGCGGGCAGCCTCGATGGAAGCGTTCAGGGACAGGAGATTGATCTGCTCGGCAATGCCGTCGATGACATCTGCAAGTTCGCCGATGGATTCAACGACCTTGGAGTGCTCGATGCTTTCGCCCAGCTGGTCAGCAAACTGCTGGGACAGCTGTTTCGCGGATTCGGAAGACTTGCGGGAGCTTTCGGCAACTTCCGCCGCCCGCTTCTTGATTTCTTCTGCGGCTTCGACAGCTTCCGTCGTCTGGGCTGCGAGAGTATTCATGGAAGCGTTGACTTCCTCTGCGGAAGCATTGACCTCTTCAGTTGCAGCGGAAGAGGAGGACGTTGCATCGTTGATTTTGTTCATGGAGACCTTGATCTCTTCGAATTTCGTGGACAGGTCCTCGGAAGCCTGGCGCAGGCTCTGGGACGAGGAGAACATCTTTTCCGAGTGATCGGCGATGTTTCCAATCATGGTCCGGTTCTGCCCGTACATATTGTTGAGGGCAGTGGACATCTGGCCGAGCTCGTCGGAGGTATCCGCCTTCAGCTGCTCGACCGTCAGGTCGCCTTCCGCCAGGTGGTTCGAGAACTTCTGAACAGAAGAGATCTGCTTCGTAATCGCATTGATCAGCAGGATGACGACCAGGCTCGATGCAATGAGGGCAATGATGAGGATGACGACCTGCAGGGTGAACATGCGGGTGATGGGACCGGTCAGCTCGGAATCCGGGATCTGGGCGATGATGTGCCAGTTTGTATCCGGCATGGACATGAAGTAGCAATCATATTTTTTCCCTGATGCCGTGTAGGAGGCTTCTCCGCGTTCGCTGGCCATGATGGCAGATCCCGCCTTGGCGAGAGAAGCGTTGGAGTCTTCCGTGATCTTGTTCGCGGTCTGCAGGGTTTCTTCGTCGACGCCTGCGATGTAGACGCCCTGGGAAGAAAGCAGCATGGCATTTCCGGCTTTCCCGACTTTGAAGGAGGAGATGAAGTCGTTGATGGAGGAGAGCTCCATGTCGACGGTGACGCAGCCGATATATTTGCTGCCGTCATACATGGGAACGGAGCAGGACGACATGATGAGGCCGGAGGTCTCGTCGTAGTAGGGATCCGTCACGACCGCCTGGCCCTTTTCCGCATTCTTCGCGTTTGTGTAGTATTCCTGGTTGAAGTAGTCATAGGAGGAGTTCGAGTACTCCATCGTGACCTTTGTATTGTCCCCGTCCTTGGTGACATAGGGGCCGACGTATTTTTCGTCCGGGTCAAAGACGTTCGGCTCGAACCAGAGGCCGGAACCAAGGACCATGTCGTTTTCCTTGATGATATTGGCGAGAACGGCTTCGTAGGCGTCCAAGGTGACACCGGTCTTATAGGACGTCGAAACCATGTCCGCGATATTCTTAGCAGTGGACTCGACGACGTCGATCTGACCGGAGACGCTGTTTTCAATGGATGCGAGGGAATTTTCCATGGTCGCGTCGTTCTGGCTCGTGACGATGGAGCGGCAGGTCGAGACGGAAACAATCGTCATGATGATCATGGCGGCCGCGATCACCGGAATCAGGATGATCAGGACCTTGGAACGGATGGATTTGAACTTCTTCATAGATACCTCCTATGGAAAAAGCCACAATGAAATGCAGATTTACCGGTCGGCAGCTTCATTAGAAAATATAAAGCATCGACAAAAGTTCCACCTCCGAATATAGCAAAAATGCCTAGCATTTTCAAGGCTTTTCGGTATTTTTCGGTTTGCCCTGATGTTTTTGTGGCAGCCTGCGGAAATCTGTGTTATTATTTCATAAATTTTTGCTTGAGATGAAACCTTGGGGGTGTACGAGGAGGTACACTTCTGGGATTTTTTTATGCCTGTTTTTATATGCGGAGGAATAGAAAATGGCAGTACCCATCGTACAGCTTGTGAATGTGGACAAGTGGTTTGAAGAGGATCATATCGTAAAGAACTGTTCTCTCGATATCGAAGAGGGGGAGTTTCTGACCATTCTCGGCCCCTCCGGCTGCGGCAAGACGACAATGCTTCGGATGATCTCGGGCTTCGAGCACCCGACGGGCGGGCAGATCCTTTTTGCCGGAAGCGACATGGCGGGGAAGGAACCGTACGAGCGGGACGTCAATACTGTCTTTCAAAATTATGCCCTGTTTCCCAATATGAACGTTGCCGACAATATCGGCTACGGGCTGAAGGTCAAGAAGGTGCCGAAGGAGGAGATCGCAAAGCGCGTGGAGGAGATGCTCTCCCTCGTCCGTCTCGAAGGCTACGGGAAGCGCCGCATCAACCAGCTGTCCGGCGGGCAGAAGCAGCGGGTGGCCATCGCCCGCGCCCTCATCAACCGGCCGAAGGTCCTCCTTCTCGACGAGCCCCTGGGCGCCCTCGATATGAAGCTCAGAAAGCAGATGCAGATCGAGCTCAAGAGTCTGCAGAAGCAGCTGGGCATTACCTTCGTCTTTGTCACCCACGACCAGGAAGAGGCGCTTACGATGAGCGACCGGATTGCGGTCATGAGCGAGGGCGTGATTGAGCAGATCGGAACGCCCTACGACATCTATATGGATCCAAAGACCCGCTTTGTCGCGACCTTTATCGGGGAGTCGAATATCTTCGAGGGCGACATCACGGAAGTGAAGTCTGACCGCAATATGGTAGTAGAGACGAAGGAAGGCACGATGCTTGTCGAAAAGCCGGACGAGATGCTGGTAGCGGAAGGCTATAGCGTTCCGACGTCTGTCGTAAACCTCACGAATGCGGAGCTTGAAGGCGAGCCGAAGACAGTGGCGGAGCACGCCGCCCGGAAACTTTCTCATATGGAATCCGGCCAGCATATTTCTATCTGCCTCCGTCCGGAGGATATCCGGGTGAGCCTTGCAGAACCCGACGTTCCTCATAGCACAGCCGTTGCGAAGGACAAGATTTTCATCGGTGACAATACGCGCCTGATTGCGGAGACTGCATCGGGAGCCATCATCAAAATTTCCCACCCGGACCGGGAAGACCTGCCGGAGCCGGGCGAGCGCTTTTATTATTATTGTGATCCCAAAGACGCGGTCGTCATTCTGGAGTGAGAGAAGCGATGGAAAAGAATAATATAAAAAAGCAGAAACACTCGAAACGGGAGACGGCTTCCCGCATCATCATGTGCGGGCCGATTACCGTCTGGACGGTTCTTTTCATCGTCCTGCCCGTTGCCTTGCTCGTCTTCATGAGCTTCCTGACGAAGGGCTCTCTCGGGCGGATTGAATACCGCTTCACGCTGAAAAACTATGCGGAGATCTTCAATCCCGCTTATCTCAATGTCCTGAAGGAGTCCGTCCTCATTGCCTTCTGGACGACGCTTGTGACGATCCTGCTCGGCTACCCCCTTGCCATGGTGATGTCAAAGCTCCGGAAGAAGACCTCCGGCATCGTAGCGATTGCCATCATGCTGCCCCTCTGGGTGAGCGGCCTTATCATCACGTACAGCCTCGTCATCATGCTGAATTCTTCGGGCACTGTGAACTCTTTCCTGATGGGGCTGGGCATCATCAAGCACCCCCTGCAGCTCCTCTACAACAGCTTTGCCGTCATCGTCGGCATGGTCTATATGTTCATGCCCTTCGCGGTTCTGCCCATGTATTCGTCCATCGAAAAACTGGATCCTGCAGTGATCGAGGCTTCGGAAGACCTTGGCGCATCGCCGGCCCGGACCTTTTTCAAGGTGCAGCTGCCGCTGACTTCTCCCGGCATCTTTGCGGCCATTATTCTGACCTTCATTCCCTGCATCGGCTACTACATGATCGCCGATATGCTGGGCGGGGGAAAGAGCATGCTGATCGGAAACCTCATCTACCGTCAGTTCACGGTTTCCCGCAACTGGCCCTTCGGCGCGGCCCTGTCCGTCGTCCTCGCAGCCATCATTCTCATTATGGTCCGCATCTATACGAGCCGCGGCGGCTCCATGGATGATCTGGCCTGAAAGGAGCTTCCGACATGAATAATGAAAAACGCGAAAACTCCTTCCGGTCGAACGGATGGCGGACGGCCTCCTATATTTACCTCGCCGTGATGCTGGTCCTTCTCTATTCCCCGGTCGTCATCATGATCCGGTTTTCCTTCAACGACAGCCGGACAAATGTGGTCTGGCAGGGCTTTACAACGAAGTACTATGACAAGCTTTTCCACGATGCGAATCTCTGGCACATCTTTTTCGTGACCCTGTTCATCGCAGTTATGGTGACACTGATAGGAACCGTTGTCGGAACCCTTGGCGCTGTAGGCTTTTCGAAGACACGCTTTCCGGGCAGCCGCCTCATCGAGGACTTCATCTACTTTCCCCTCGTCCTGCCTGAGATTGTCCTGGGTATTGCATTACTTTTGCTCTTCAACTTCAACGGTATCCGCCTGGGCATCCCGACCATCATCATCGGCGATACGACGCTGGTACTTCCCTATGTCTTCGTAACCGTGAAGGCGCGGCTTTCCGGCATGGATCCGTCAATCGAGGAAGCCTCCATCGATCTCGGAGCGAACCGAATGTACACTTTTTTCCACATTACTCTGCCGGCCATCATGCCCGGCGTCATTTCCGGCGCCTTTATGAGCTTCTCCCTCGTCCTTGACGAGCTGATCCTCACGAGCTTCCTTGCAGACGCGGCAACTGTGACGCTTCCCATGAAGATCTACTCCATGATCAAGCGGGGAATCACACCGGAGATCAATGCCCTGACGACCATCATCTTCCTTGTTGTGACGGCAGGCGTCGTCGTTTATCTCGTTTCATCCGAAATGGTCGAGCGGAAGCAGCGGCGCGTCGAAGAGAGGAGGGGAGAGGCAGCGGAATGAAAGAGAAAAAGTATTCCCGTATTACTGGCAGCCGGAGGAACCGTACTCTGAGCCGTGTGGCAGCTTTGCTTTCCTGCGCGGCTCTTGCGGCGTGTACTCTTGCCGGCTGCGGCTTCAATACGGAGGCCGGCTCCTACCTCACACAGGAGGCGGACGCCAATACCTTAAACGTCATGATCTGGGACAGCGACCTCTCCGAGGAGACGGTGGCGGCCTTTGAAGACGAGTACGGCTGCAAGGTCAATGTCACCTACCTCGAGGACACGAACGAGATGCTGCAGAAGCTGATCGCCGGCGGGCAGGACTACGATGTCCTCGACGTGGAGTCGGACTATGTAAGGGCTTTCAAGGAGGCAGACCTGCTTGCCCCTTTGGACTATAGTGTCATTACGAATACAGACAAGCTGGATCCGACCTTCTTCACCCCGGGGAAGGGCGCCATCGGGGACGAGAATTTCGAGTATTCGATTCCCCTGGCGGGCCCCTTCTTCACCTGTGTCGTCTACAACAAAAAGACCTGTCCGGGAAAAATCGATACGCTTTCTGACCTTGCAAAGCCTGAATTTAAAGGGGAGATCTGCAGCGTCAAGGACTCGGTATCCGTCTATATCGGCGCTCTGATTGCCCTTGGCTATCCGCTTGACTCTACGGATGACGGGCAGCTTGCCGAGTGCCAGGATATGTGGTATGACATCATGCCGAATGTGAAGAGCTTCGTCCCGTCGAGCGCTATCAGCCAGCTTGAGACCGGGGACTGCTCCGTCGCTTACTGCTGGGACTTCAACACGCTCTGTGCGGATTCGGAAAAATACTGGGATGAGTTTGATGTGGCGCCTGCGACGGGAATGGGCTACACCCAGGACTGGTGCATTGCCAAGACCTCACGCCGGCAGGAGCTTGCCAACGAATTCATCAATTTCACCATGCTGCCGGAGCAGCAGGCAAATCTCATCAATGATTTCGGCGGGATTACGACGGTGAAGAAGGAATTGATTGAAGACCTGCTCCCGGAAAATTATTATGAAAATCCCTGCGTCATCCGCTATACCGAGATGTGGAAGGACCACCAGGAGTTCGCTGTCACGGACGAGCAGAACGACAAGATGGACGCCCTATATAACGAGCTGATGAGTCAGTAGATCAGCTGATGAGTGTGCGAGAGCACCGGTTTTTATAAAAGAAAAAGACGGAAAGAGGTTTTGCCTGGGCAGGACGTCTTCCATCTTTTTGATGTGCTGTTTTTTTTGCAGTATCAGTCGTGCTGCTTATGATACTTGCGTTTGTAGTAGTAGAGACAGTCGTCGGCCGCCTTGATAGAGGCTCCGATATCGTCTCCCATGACGACGTGGCCGATTGAGATGGTAATCGTTCCGGGGAAGCGGTGATTTGTGGAAACCCGGGTGATATTATCCTGAATGCTGTCGATGAAGGGCTTGACATCGAAGTCGTCCGGGGCTTCCACGACGAAGAGAAATTCATCGCCTCCGTAGCGGGCTGCTTTGTAGCGGCAGTCGAGGAGGTTGCAGGCATTTGTGATGCCTGTCGAGACGAACTGCAGGGCCCGGTCGCCCTCGGGATGGCCGAAGGTGTCGTTGATCGCCTTGAAGTCATTGATGTCCGCCATGAAGAGGTAGTTGGACATTCCGGACTTCGTCTCTTCGGAGAGCTGCTCCAGATACTTGATGATGTAGCGGCGGTTCGAAAGGCCGGTCAGGGGCTCGACAGATACCTGCTGCTGGGCGTAGGAAAGGAAGAGGTAGAGGGCGCCGACGGTGAAAGCCGTATTGTTGATTGGAATGTGGGGATTGAAGTACTGCAGGGTGCCCCCAATCAGAGGAATCAGGGGAAAGGCAGCGTCAATCAGGATGTGTTTTCTGTCTGTCCGCATTTCCTTCTTTCCGGCCAGCTGCAGAAGGTAGACGGTTGAGCAGATCAGGTAGGAAAAAATCAGGATATACTGGATGATGAAAGCACTGCCCCGCGTATATTCATTATTGTCATTCAGATAGAAGAGAATGCCTGTCGGGATATTGACGATGAGGAGGGCGACGTGGATGAGCAGGGGCGGAATCGTATGCAGGATCCGGGTGCGGATGGCCTTCATGTCTTCGTTCCGGTCGCCCTGGCGAAAATAGAGATAGAGGTAGAAGGCATTCAAATCTGCCGACAGGAAGTAGGCGGACTTGACGGCGTACATAGTCCAGGGGTGGGCGGCGAGAAAAGCAGTTTCGTCCAGTAGAATCCAGAGCATGTCAAAAACGAGAAAGGCATTGAGGCAGCCCAGGGCACCGCGGAAAATTTGCTCCTTCGTTGATTGCCCCCAGCCGGCGACCGAAGCAATCATCAGCATGGCGACGATGATGATCGCCATTATGTTGAATTCACAGTAAAAGGCACGGTACATTGCTATCATCCGGAACTCCCCCTTCCAAGATAGAAAATGTATACCGCCATTCTATCCCTCTTGCCTGCTTTTGCCAAATACTATTTCAGCGATGCGTACGGCTGGCTCTGAAATATGCTCCGCTTTCCGAAACGCTTTAAATTCCTCATCAGAATAATATGAGTCTCCAGGAGCAAACACACCGTAGTTTTCGCAGGAGGCCTGTCCGCCATGCGCAGGCTGTTTCCCCGTATTTGCGCTGTCATGATCAGAGGCGGCCTTTGCACGGACGAAGGCATTGAGTTGCTGCACCCGGGCAATCAGAGTATGAAAATTCCGGTCGCGGTCGAGCATCGTCGGCATACCTGCATTTTCTTCCGCGTCGCAGGTGGCGATGACCTGCATGGCGGTCTTTAAGTGCCCGTAGATGTCGGAAGCCTCCATGAGAAGATCCGGTCGTTTTTCCAGGGCATCCAGTATACATTTCCGAGCACCCTCTTTGTCGCCCCGGGCAAAGCAGGCGGCGACAGCGTCTTCCGTCTCCTTCGTTTCCTTCTTCTCCCCGGACATGCCCACCATGCACTCCTTTACGCGGAGGGCATTTTTTTGTACATAGACGGTGAGGAGAAGCTCGGAGAGAAAGCCGTAAAGGCGTTTCTGGTAGGCTGTGTAGCCCGTCATGTCAACCTGTTTTTCCGTTTCGATGAGGAGAGGGAAGAGAAAATCACAATAGTCCATAAAACGGCTTCGTGGCATGATGAACATATTTCCGAAGTAGGTGCGATTGCCATGAACCACGCGGTTAAAGGTTTCGGAATAGGCAGGACGGAGTTCCCTGATGATATCTGCGAGGACGTCGAGATCCTTCTGATGGTGGTCGGCGCTGAAGGCCTCGTAGTAGGACGTCGGCAGAGCAACCTGTTTTGTGGAGATGAGGTCACATTCCTGCAGCTCACGCGCCGCTTCTTCTGCCGTGAAGATATGATCGCCGTTCAAGAGATAGCGGCGGTAGTGGGCGGTTCCTATGATATCTGAAGCGGCATCGTTCTTCCAAATCCAGTAGATGCCCGTGAGTTCACTGTAATAGAGGTTTTTCGCGGAGATATTGTCTCCCGTATCGTCGTGCAGATACGGAAGATGCTCATGAAGCGCACTTCCCACCTGAAGCGGCACGTAGGCCGGATCAGGCGGGAAGGAAAAGGGCTTATGTGTTAAGACATAGATGGTTGCAGACATTATGAAGAAAAAGATATTGATGAACACTTCGGCAAATGGTTCAGTTCTATTAATTCGGGTACGGCCATACGTACATGCTCTAAAAGTGTATCATAGGAATCGGACTCAAGAGATAAACCGATGTCATCATTAATAGCTATCCAGACTTTGGTCTCACTGTCCCAGGAGACTTGAACGGAAATTCTCATAGGCACCTCCGAAATCTGTTGCCATTGTAGCATGAATCCTGACCTTGAGAACAGGCTATTCAAAGAAACATTTCCCGGAATTCCTTCCTTCCCGGCACCCAGGCCTTCTCGTAGATGTGTGTCATGTGCTTCTTCATGGTGAGCTCCGAGATGCCGGTCATGTCAGCGATGCGGGCGTTCGTGAGGCCGCTTGCCTTCAGCCAGCCGAGCTCCAACTCCCGCTTTGTCAGTCCGAAGCCCTGCGCCACCTCGAGATAGTGCTCTTTTGTAATTTGCTGCCCATCCATGGCAGCCTCACTCTTCTTCGCCCAGATCCATGGCTTCGTTGATGGCTCGTTCACTTGCAAGGTACAAAGGCAGCGTCAGATACTCGAGAATAGCTCCATAGAAAACGGACAGGAAGATGACGGCAAAGTTCGGACCGACGGTTGACGGATCAGACAGTTCTTGCAGGTAGAGGATAACGCCCATCACGATAGCCACGATGCAGGCGCAGACGATGAGACGCTGACAGACAGAGACAGCGAGCTTGATATTCTTGAGCTCCAACAAGGAATAGTCTTTTTTCCCGATGGAGAAAGCCTTGTGAAAGTCCTTCTGCGCTCCGAGAACGAACATGCCGATGACCACTATGGCGAGAATGAGGCAAAGCGTCGGAATGTCAATGAAATAGATGTACGTGTAGAGACTTCCGTGGATGGCAAGGATCACATTGAATACGACGAGAAAAAGAACTACTTCAAGGAGCAGAACGGGTTTTACATTATACTTTTTCATGGAAACACCTCCCGATGAAAGCACTTACATTAAATCAAGAGAAAACAGCTGCGCAGCGCCTTTTCCCTTCCTGATGCTAATATAACACCGGGAAGCGGGAGAGAAAATACTACCTTTTTGATCTGCGTTCGGTTATGATTTGTCCGTTGAATCGATAAGGAAAGCAGGAAAGATATGCGTCTCGATAAATATCTGGCCACGGCCGGCGTCGGCAGCCGGAAGGAAGTGAAGATCCTCTGCCGGAAGCAGAGGGTGGCCGTAAACGGGGAAATCGTGCGGGATTCCGACGCGGACATCGATGAGAATAATGATATTGTCACAGTGGACGGAGTGAAAGTCTCCTGGAAAGCCCACCACTACTACATGCTATGTAAGCCTGCAGGCGTGGTTTCTTCCACGAGGGAAGGAGCCTCTACCACAGTTATTGACCTGGTCGCAGATGAGAACGTGAAAGGCCTTTCCCCGGTTGGCCGCCTGGACAAGGACACGACAGGCCTTCTCATCCTGACGGACGACGGCCCGCTCATTCACGAGCTCCTGTCTCCGAAGAAGCACGTGGAAAAGGAATATATCGCAGGAATTAAGGACCGTATTTCCGATGCGGATATGAAACGGCTGGAAGAGGGCGTGGATATCGGAGATGAAGAACCGACGCTGCCGGCAAAGGTCTTTCGGCTGCAGAAAGTGGGGACAGCAGCGTTTCTTCAAAGGGAACGGATCTCTGCACAAATGCCTGCGGGTGAGAGCACGGAAAGGGTGGCAGACGAGATCCACATCGTGCTTCACGAGGGTCGTTTCCACCAGGTGAAACGGATGCTCGAAGCGGTAGGCAATGAAGTCGTCACTCTGAAGCGCATTCGCATGGGGAATCTGTGGTTGGATGAAAATCTTGGCGAAGGCGAATATCGGGAACTGACCGATGATGATCTGAAACTGCTGAAGGGCAGCGGGAGCGACATGGACGACCTCACAGACCGGCAGGTTTACGAAACACCGATCGGTCCGGTGTGTATGTCGAAGAGAGAATACGCGGATTATCTGGAAGAAAAAGCAATGAGGAATTAGAAAGGATAGTAGTCAAACATTGCCTGGGCGGCATCCGTGATATTCTGAATCTGTTCATAAGAAATCTGTCCGCGCATTTTGAAATGTCTTGGGAGAAGATTGACACCGCGCAGAATCTCAAGGTGGGCCGTCCCGATATACTCGTCATTCAGAGTTACGGGGATAGTTAAAGTGCTTTCCTTGTTGTCTTTCAGAAGAGGACAGAGAACAGCATATCCTGTTTTGTTGAAGGTATCTTTGGAGAGAACGAGGGTATCGAATTTCTGCCCCTCAATTTGGAGAACATCTCCCTGCTCTACAGTAAAAGAATTCACCAGACTTCTCCTTCCAGTGGCTTGCCCCAATCAACTTCCGTGAAATCGCCAAGTTTTCCGCCATAGTCCTTTGCCCGTTCTTCCAATGTGCGATGACGGAAAGTAGGACGGATGACGAGTTCCTTGTTCACAATTTCGAGACTGACCGGCTCGTTGATCCGGAAGTTGCAGCCCTCCATTATTGCCTTCGGGATGATGATTCCCTGGCTGTTTCCCCATTTGACAATATTTTCAACCATAGGATTCCTCCTGAAAAATTATACGATGTTTATACAATAATATAATCCGGAAGGAAGGATTGTCAACTACATTAGCGGGAAAGAGTGCTATAATAGCCACCGGCAAAAATTTCTATGAAAGGATGAAAATAATGGAATTCGACCAGCTGAAAAAAGACATGGTACAGGCCATGAAGGACCATGACAAGCAGAAGAAGGAAGTCCTGTCGTCTCTAGTATCCGCAGTCAAGATGGCGGGCATCAATGCAGGGGACCGGGACAATATTCCGTCAGAGCTTGTGGACAAGACAATCCTGAAGGAACTTAAAGGAGCCAAGGAGCAGCTCGACACCTGCCCGGACAGCCGCCCTGACCTGAAGGAGCAGTACCAGTACAACTATGACCTCATTTCCTCCTATGCGCCGCAGCTCATGAGTGCGGATGAGGTAAAGGCCTACGTCAATGAGAAGTACGCAGACCTCGTGGCAAGTAAGGACATGGGGAAGATCATGAAGACCGTCATGGCGGATCTCAAGGGAAAGGCCGACGGCAAGACCATCAATGCCGTCATCAAGTCTCTCACGGCGTAAGCGCTTACAGAAATACCAGGTAATGCAGACGGGCGCTAATTGAACACTTTGGCGTCCTATGCTAGAATAGCAGCCGGTGCGGAAATCCCGTGCCGGTTTTTCTGTATCGTGAGATCAGCGACCGAAGCATGCAGTGCCGGCTCAGAAAGATATAGAAAACGAAAATCCAGATAACGGAGAAAACTTTTATGAGAATAGGAACCGGCTATGACGTCCACCGCCTTGCCGCAGGGCGGGACCTCATTCTCGGCGGGGTGAAGATCCCCTACGAGATGGGCCTCCTCGGCCACAGCGATGCGGATGTACTGCTTCACGCAATCATGGATGCCCTGCTCGGGGCGGCGGCCCTCGGTGACATCGGCCTTCACTTTCCGGATACGGATGAGAAGTACGCGGGGGCGTCGTCTATAGAGCTTACGAAGCAGGTGCGGCGGATGCTCCTTGAAAAAGGGTATACCATCAATAATATAGATGCCACAGTCGTCTGTCAGGCACCAAAACTCCGGCCCTATATCGATGCCATGCGGCAGAATATCGCGGATGCCCTGCTGATCCCGCTTGACAGCGTCTCTGTCAAGGCGACGACGGAAGAGGGACTCGGCTTCACCGGAAGCGGGGAAGGAATAGCTGCCCAGGCCGTCTGTACGATTGAAAATCTCTACGACAACTCCGGATGCGCCTGTCAGGGCTGAGGCAGCAGAGACGGCGCTTTATATTATTCATGACGCGATGCGGCTAAACTCTGGCTTCGCCTTTGGCTCGCCAATCGTTAAGCCGCACTGCATCAATATCCCTAAAGCTCTCTCTTCGCGCGTTGCGCTTGAGACAGCCTAAGGGCTATAGAGAGGCAAGAATATGATACAGATCTACAATACACTCACAGCAAAAAAACAGGACTTCGTGCCGATTAAAGAGGGGCACGTCTCCATGTACGTTTGCGGGCCGACGGTATACAATTTCATCCATATCGGGAATGCCCGTCCCATGATCGTTTTCGACACGGTGCGGCGGTATTTCACCTACTGCGGTTACGACGTCAACTACGTTTCAAACTTCACGGACGTCGATGACAAGATTATCAAGGAAGCCATCGAAGAGGGCTCCACCGCGGAGGAAATTTCGAAGCGCTATATCGCAGAGTGCAAGAAGGACATGGCTTCAATCGGTGTCATGCCGGCAACGACGCATCCCCAGGCAACGCAGGAAATCGACGGCATGATCGACATGATCCAAAGTCTGATTGACAAGGGCTACGCCTACGCCGTCGACGACGGAACCGTCTACTACCGCATCCGGAAATTCGACCGCTACGGGGAGCTCTCCCACAAGAACATCGACGACCTCGAGGGCGGCCACCGGTCCATCTTCACGAATGGGGAGGACCAGAAGGAAGATCCGCTGGACTTCGTCCTATGGAAACCGAAGAAGGAAGGAGAGCCTTACTGGGTGTCTCCCTGGTGCGAGGGCCGGCCGGGCTGGCACATCGAGTGCTCCGTCATGGCGAAGCGTTATCTGGGCGACACCATTGACATTCACGCCGGCGGAGAAGACCTGATTTTCCCCCACCACGAGAACGAGATTGCCCAGTCGGAGGCAGCCAACGGATGCAAATTCGCCAATTACTGGATGCACAACGCCTTCCTGAATATCAACAACCGGAAGATGAGTAAGTCCCTCGGTAACTTCTTCACGGTGCGGGAGATTCTCGACAAGTACGAAGGCCGTGTCCTCCGCTTCTTCATGCTGTCGGCTCACTACCGTTCGCCGCTCAACTTCTCGGACGAGCTGATGGAATCCGCCAAGGCTTCAATGGAGCGGATCATCACCTGCGAGTCGGCCGTCCTCGACCGCTGCGGAAAGGTGATTGAAAAGGCGGACCTTTCGGCAGCAGGAGAGGAGACCGTGAAAGCGCTTACAGGATTCAAGGACGCCTTCTGCGCCGCCATGGACGACGACTTCAACACGGCAGACGCTTTGGCGGCTGTCTTCGACCTGGTGCGCTATATCAATACAAATATTGCTTCAGCAAGCGATGCCGATGCAGCGGCCATGAACGGCATGCTGCACGAGCTGACGCAGGTGCTGGGTCTCGATATCGAGCCGGCAGTCGAGCAGGCGGATGCGGAAATTGACGCTCTGATCGAAGAGCGACAGGCAGCACGGAAAGCAAAGGACTTTGTAAAGGCCGATGCGATCCGGGATCAGCTGAAAGCAAAAGGAATCATCCTTGAAGATACGAAGGACGGAGTCAAGTGGAAGAGGGCGTAATGGAGGAAAGCCGGAAAAGTGCTTACGCAGAAGGCTTAGGAAAAGACACGGATGTAAGCGGTTTCTCGGCAGAGACCATTCTGGATTTCTGGGAAATTCAAAAGCAGGACATCCGGACCTATTCCCCCCTGCCGCTTGCCTTCATCGGCGACGCCGTATACGAAACCATCGTGCGGACGCTCGTCGTCGGGAAGGGCAACACCTCTCCGGGAAAGCTTCACACGAAGAGCGCTTCCATTGAGAAGGCGGCTGCCCAGACGAAGGTGCTTTCCGCCATTGAGAGCGAACTTTCCGAAGAAGAGGCGGAGATTGTTCGCAGGGGAAGAAATTCCAAGCCCCACACGATGGCGAAGAATGCAAGTGTGTCCGATTACCTGTCGGCGACGGGGCTGGAAGCCCTGATCGGCTATCTCTATCTGCAGGGGCGGAACGAACGGATCCTGCAGCTGATCAAATTGGGCCTTGATAGAACGGAATTATTATGAGAGATGCGGCAAATATACTGTTCGGGCGGAATACCGTCACGGAGGCCTTAAGGAGCGGGGCGACCATTGAGCGGATCTTCCTCCTCGACGGAAACCACGACGGGGTGCTCGGGGCTATCTTCAAGGAAGCAAAGAAGCAGGGCATACGGGTGGACTTCGTTACGAAAAGCCGTTTGGATGAGATGACGGATCGCGCTGCCCATCAGGGGGTATGCGCTTACACGGCTGCCTTTTCCTATGCGGAGGTGGACGATATCCTGAAAAGGGCGGAGGAAAAAGGAGAAGATCCTTTCATTATTTTCCTTGATGATATCGTGGATCCCCACAATCTCGGCGCCATCATCCGGTCGGCGAATGTAGCAGGTGCACACGGCGTCATCATCCCGAAGAACAATGCGGCAGGTCTCACGGAGACAGCGGCCAAGGCGGCGGAAGGCGCATTATCCTATACCCCCGTAGCCCGGGTGACGAATCTCGGGCGGACCATTGACGAACTGAAGGAAAGAGGCCTCTGGTTTGCCTGCGCGGATATGGGCGGAGAGCCCTGTTTCACGCAGAACCTGACCGGTCCGATCGGCTTGGTAATCGGAAACGAGGGAAAGGGCGTGTCCCCGCTTGTGAAGAAGAAGTGCGACTTCGTGACGTCTATTCCCGTGCGGGGAGAGATTGAATCGCTGAATGCGTCCGTCGCTGCCGGCATCCTCATGTACGAGGTCGTGCGGCAGAGAAACGTTGACAAAGCCTGAAAGAGAACCTATAATGTGTTTATCAAGCAGCCGGTGAGATAGGTCTCATCTATCCGACCTGGCGGTAATAGCTTAAATGAAACGGCTACTTAATCCTCCAAGATCAGGGTAGCCGTTTTCATTTGCCTTTGTGACAAATATTCAACACTGTGATGACAGCACAAATTGTAGATATGAGCTGTAATAGTTCGCTTAAAGTAAACTTCATGCACAGGCACCACCTTCCTTTCAAGCTCAGGTCGGAGAGTGCGACTACCCCATCGG
>OMTX01000018.1 GCA_900314085.1 uncultured Lachnospiraceae bacterium
GCTGCACGAAAAAAGGACCTGAGAGATTGCGCTTTCTCTCAAGTCCTTTTCACTGTACGATGCGACTAGGCTCTGTCTTCGTGCTTCGCACTCGCCAATCGCCAAGTCGCCCTGCATCCATGGTCCTAAGGCTCTCCCTGCGTGCTTCGCACTTGGGACAGCCTAAGGCCCATAGAAAAGGAGTTCCAGTTTTGTCAAAGAGTATCTGTCTGTCCTTTTTGACGATTCTACTGTAGCAGAAACGCTGCTGAATGAAAACAGCAAAGAAGGGCCAAAGGGGGGCCCTCTCAGTTTGTGCAAAAGAAAAGGCGGGGACCGTAATCCCCGCCCACTCTCAAAGACGAGAACGTCTTTGTCGGTATGCTATTTGTTTGGTCAATCCGACATTCTACTCCACGGGTGTAATGACCGGCTTGCCGTCACTGCCAAGCAGCGGTGTTATGCTTCCGGTATAACCAACTGCATGCCATAGGTAATTAACGCCTGTCTGCGTATCAACCCAGATCTCGTTTTCTCCCGTCGGGTCAGAATAGATTTTTTTGAATCTGGGCGGCTGTTTTTCTTTCTTATTCCCAAACATATCTTCATCCTCTCTTGTGTATCACCCGAAGAACTGCCTCCAATATTCCATAAGCTACGCCCGCGATGGGCCATACGATCCAGGTTGTTCCCCAGGCAAAAGTCACAAAGCTCCAGAGAAGATAGATCACCGTTGCCACCGTCCAATAGATGGAGGAAATAAAGCGGTTGTTATGAGCTTCTGCCTTGGCTTCCTTGGAGAACTCGCCTTCTTCGAGCAGAATGGAATAGCTGCCCCAGATAATATTGGTCTTCACGATACAGAACACGCCGATCCCGACCAGGATCAGCACAGCTGCCAGGGGAAATGTATTTTTCAGTGAGAACCCTACGCCATCTTCAAGCGGCGTGGAAAAGAGGATCATGGGAATGACTGCACCCACACAGAGGGCAATGCCTCCGACCAGCAGATAGGTATGGGTCCTGCGGTATTTCTCGCGCCGTTCCTTCACCAGCCCCGTCACGTCATATTCCGTGTCCAGCGAACTCGTGACATAGCCCATGAAGGGGCCATCGGCCAGTCCGTCCAGGACGAAAAGGATCACGGCCGCTGCGACCATGATGAAAAAGGCAAGGAGTCCCAGCCGGGCACTTACTCCGGCCTCCGCCAGAAAAATCAGCGGAACCGGGGACAGGATGCAGAGCAGTACGCCGATGCTGACCCGGTTCGATTTTGAATTCCGGTAGTCAATGAAGCCATTGGCGTCCTGCATGGATACCCTCTTTTCAGGGAGTGTATCATCAGTGCCTCCCACTGCAGCATCTTCTTCTCCGCTTGGCGCTTCCATATTATCCTTGAGAAGATAATCCGTCGACACGCCGAAAAGCTCCGACATCATGAGGATCCGCTTCATGTCCGGTGTGCTCTGAGCACTCTCCCATTTGGAAACGGACTGCCGGCTCACCTCGAGCTTCTCTGCCAGTTCCTCCTGGGACCAGCCGTTCTTTTTCCTGAGATCAATAATCTTGTCTGCCAGTATCATACTGCCTCCCTTTCTCCGGCCGTACCGGAAAGTCTTCTGTTTTTTGATGGCTCAATCCTACAGGAAAAAGCAGTTGCCGGCCAGAAAGTCCGCCTGGCAATCTGTAAACTCACGGTTGCAACCCCTGTAAACAGGGCTTTACTGTACGCTCTATTCCTCCATACAGAGCAGAGTATAGCAGAGCTCGGAAATGGATATGGTAAAACCTGCGTAAAAAAAGCGGAGACTGCGATCCCCGCCCACATTCTCAAAGTCTTCGACCATTCTCATCAAAGTTCTCTCTCAATGCTCTTTCAGTAAAAGAGATTGGAAGAACAAGGAAGACACATTGAGCCAGTTCCAGAATACCGCCGACAAAACCGACTGTATCTTCACTCCGGCCATGAACCAGAAGCATGACGATAACCGAAGGGACTAGCATAACGATTCCCATCCGGAAAAATATCCGACCGGAAAACAGATGAGCAAAATCCCAGGTTTCCTGACTCTTCCTGGACATCTTGGTTCGGTAGCCAAAAATCCCGTTAATCTTCTTCGGCGGCCTTTTGATAAAGACTGCACCGATGATGATCATGACGAGTGGAATCAACAGAGACATGATGAACATGAAGATGTAAAAGGGCATCATGGATTATCCTTCTTTTCTCGCTGGTAAGGTCATCGATATTTTTGTCAGTGTTCTTCATTGCGTTTTACTTGCCGCGACAAACTGGGATTGAGCCCGCCGCAGGAGGGCGATGCAAATTGCCCTGAAAGGGCAATTTGATGGGCCTCGCATAGAATTGTTCTAAATACTTAGAGCTCATTAACTTCTGGTTTGTCGAGCTCCGCAGAAATAGTAACACAGGACACTTTCTTCTTCAACAGAAAAAGGCGGGGACTGCATTCTCTGCAATCCCCGCCCGTCCTCAAAGACTCAGCGTCTTTGTCGGTATACTGTTTGCGATTGTCTTGGCAACTTCTTCAGCGCCTTCGGTGACTTCTGCAGCGTCACCCTTGACCGCAGCGGCCGCCGCTTCCGGGTCATCAGGACTCTTCCCAAGCCTGCGGCTTGGGCCCCTCCTCATGACAAATTCCGCGGCCTTTCCTCCGCCCCGGCTCTTTGCGAGCATCCGCTTCTCGATAGCGGCGAAATCATAGTCGTGCTCCGGGAAGCTGTGGATCTTGTCGTATGTCGCCTGGCTCATGCCGGCCGGCGGCTTCTTCTTGGCTGCCGCGGGCTCGATGCCTTCCCAGCCCCCCCTTCATTTCTTCTGCTGAGATGGTCTCGAGGTGCTCCGGATTGTAGGAAGGCTTCTTGCCTTCCCGGTCAAAGTGCTGGTAGAGGGCTTTTGCATCCTCGTAGGGCGAACCAATCACATTATCCCTGCCCGCTGAGATCACCGCAGGCTTCGTATCCGTCCGGAGAAAGGCTATATACCTTGGTCTTTTGGCATCTTCCACCTTGAAGACCTGCTCCGTCGGGAGCAAGAGGACCTGCTCGTTCTCCCCGTAAGTCCCGGGGATACGGCAGGCGAAGACGCCCGGGTTCTTCATCTGGATATCAAAGACCATGCGGTCTTTCGGGTTGTGGACCAGTGTCTGGTCGTCGATCGAGATCGGCATGTAGTTTTCGTTCTTGAAGTACTGGCCGCACGCCAGGGACTCGGAATCCCCGGCCTTGTTCAATGCCTCGAATAATTCCGGATCCATCTCTTCCCTCTCCTTCACGTCCATTGCCTTCGCAACCTGCGGATCTTCCATCTGCTTTCTTATGTAGTCTTCGTTGGACATCTTGGCTTTATCTGCATATTCTTCCGGCGTTGCGATGACTTCGCTGTCATCGACGGTCCGGCCGTCCCGCTTCATGTCCTCCTGAAAAGTCTTGTAGCGGAAATGCACGAGCGAGATCACGCCCTTCGCAAGTCCGACGGCCAGAAAAATAGAGGTGTGCGTGGCCCCCAAAGTTGTATTCCACTGCATGTAGAGGTCGTTGGTATTTTCAGACATTGTGGATCACCTCCCTTCTATTTCAATGCAAACGGCGCTACAAGAGTTTTAGAATAATCTTCTTCCACCTCTTCCGCCTCCGGTACTGTTTCCTGCGCCGCGGGCTCCGGTGCAGAATCTTGGCCGCCTAGCTGACCAGGCACATCCGGTTTTGCTTTAGAAGTTTCTTCTTTATCCGGAACCTCATTTGCTTCTTCCACAAACTTGCTGTCCCGCATCGCGTAGACATCTTCATCGTCCAGCGGTTCCGGAATCTCTGCTGCCCGGAATTCCATCTCGCCTTCCTTTTCAAAATCATCCGATTCAAACGGCATTTCTGTTTCTGCGATGGCCGCCTGCTCTAAAGCTTCTGCAGCTGCATAGGCGTCCGCAACGTTGTCGAAGGTCAGGGCGGTTCCGTCCTCACCGAGGACGATACTGTCCGTCGTCCGGTCAACGATCACATAGGCTTTCCGGTCTCCTTCTTCAGGAACGAAAAGCGGAACGTAAGTCCGCTGTGGGAAGAGCTTGTTCAGCTCGCTGATGATGCGCTGCTGAGTGATCGTGATGTCCCGCATCTGCTGCTTAAAAGCCGCAAGGAGCTGCCGCAGGTTGTCTGCGGCAGCCAGGGCTTTCTGTGCGGAGTCTCTGTCAAATCGTTCGTTCATCGCCCACTCCTTAACATGCTGTGTTGTTGGGG
>OMTX01000093.1 GCA_900314085.1 uncultured Lachnospiraceae bacterium
GCGGACGGTAAGCGCTTACATTCTGCAAAATTTTCATTTGAACGTTTCTGAGGGAGAATATTATTCATGAAAAAACTATCTGACCTCCTGGAGGGCATTGACTACCGCCTGCTTCAGGGCGACATTGAAAATACCGAAATCTCAGCGCTCGTCTACGACTCGCGAAAGGCCTCGGAAGGGTGCCTTTTCGTCTGCGTCCGCGGGGCAAATTTCGACGGGCACACCTTCGCCTCGGCCGTCGCGGACGTAGGGGCTCGTGCCATCGTCTGTGACCGGGACGTCGACGTCCGCTCCGACGTGGCCGTCATCAAGGTCTCGGATACCCGGGAGGCCCTGGCCCTCCTGTCCGCCGCCTGGTTCGGCCACCCGGCAGAACACCTTTCCGTCATCGGCATCACCGGCACCAAGGGCAAGACCACGACCACCTATATGATCAGGTCCATCCTTG
The DNA here is from genome assembly GCA_900314085.1 of uncultured Lachnospiraceae bacterium. GTDB lineage: Bacteria > Bacillota > Clostridia > Lachnospirales > Lachnospiraceae > RUG306. Next base: position 449 of record OMTX01000093.1, read on the forward strand.
AAAACGCCGGCTACAAGGTAGGCCTCATCGGAACCATCGAGACCATCATCGGGGATGAGCACATTCCTTCCGCAAATACGACGCCGGAGTCCTACACGATTCAGGACTACATGAGCCGGATGGTGACTGCCGGCATTTCTGTCTGTGTCATGGAGGTCTCTTCCCAGGGCCTCATGCTCCACCGGGTGGACGGCATCCCCTTTGAAATCGGGATTTTTACGAATATTTCCCCCGACCACATCGGAAAGAACGAGCACGCTTCCTTCGAGGAATACCTCCACTGCAAGAGCCTCCTCTTCCAGAAATGCAAAAAGGGCATCCTGAATGCCGACGATCCGCATACAAAGGACATTCTCACAGACCACACCTGTGAGGTCGAGACCTACGGCTTCTCGGACAAGGCCGACTATCAGGCCCTCGACGTGAAGCTCGTCAATTCTGATGGCAAACTGGGCGTCTCCTACCGCGTGAAGGGGGAGGTCGACCTGGCTGTCGAAATCGGCATGCCCGGCACCTTCTCCGTCTACAACTCCCTCGCTGCCATCGCGGTCTGCCACCACTTTCACGTCGAAGCAAATGATGTGAAGAAAGCCCTTCTGAACGCCAAGGTTCGCGGCCGCATCGAGGCCTACCCTGTATCGAGGGACTACACCGTCCTCATCGACTACGCCCACAACGCCATGGCGCTTGAGAGCCTGCTCACCACCCTCCGCGACTATGAGCCCGGCCGACTGGTCACCCTCTTCGGCTGCGGCGGCAACCGGTCGAAGGAACGGCGCTTTGAGATGGGGGAGGTCTCAGGCAAGCTCTCCGACTTCACCATCATCACGTCGGACAACCCCCGTTTTGAGGAGCCCGATGCCATCATGGCGGACATAGAAACCGGGATGAAAAAGACGGACGGCAAGTACGTGAAGATCCGCGACCGGGAAGAAGCCATCCGCTATGCTTTGGAGCACGCTGAAAAAGGCGACTGCATTGTCATCGCCGGCAAAGGCCACGAGGACTACCAGGAAATCAAAGGGAAGAAATACCACATGGACGAACGGGAGCTGATCCAGCAAGCCATGGAGGAGCTTGGGATTGCGGTGCCCGCGGCTGCGGTGCTTGGGGTGTGAAGGGGAGCCAGGCACCCGCTTTAAGCTTTGCGGCAAACTCCCATTTACAAAGCGGGAGCCAGGCACCCCAACTGCGGTGACCGGCTCCGCTAAGAAACCCCCGTCAGACGACGGGGGCTTTTCATATGCAGCAGCAGTTGCACGCGAGGTTTAAGAGAATCATGTCTATGCACCAGTTCCGGTCGCTCCCCGCGTAGGGGCGGGTGCCGTAGCCCTGGCCCATCGTGTTGTACCAGGTATTCCAGCCATTGCCGCCGTTCTCGACGGAGGCCAGCCGCTGAGCGAACTGGCGGTACTGGAGATTGCCGGGCTCTAATGCGATGGCCCGGTCGATGAAGGTCTTCGCGTTTACCATGTTTCCCATGCCCTGGGAAGACACGGAGGCGAGGAAGTACCAGAGACCGTTCCGGTTTGCTTCATCGATCTGCAGCAGCGCTGTCATAGCTTCCTGGGGATGGCCGGACCGGATGTAGTTCACCGCCGCCTGCATCTCCGGGGGCACGTCGGCGCCGCCCGTTCCGAAGCCGCCGGTGCCGCTTCCGGAGCCATAGGTCCGCCCGCCGTAGCCGTTGAAGGAAGTGCCCTGCTGGCGCTCCTTCATGATCTGGTCGTAGGCCGCCTGGACGTTCTTGAACATCTCCTCGGCCTGGTCTTTATTCGGATTATTGATATTGGCGTCCGGATGGTACTTGCGACTGAGGTTCCGGTACGCCCTCTTCACTTCATCGTCGGAGGCGGAAGGAGAAACGCCCAGGATTTTGTAGGGATCCATATTTTTTCCACTTGTAGGGGGCCAGTCCTGCCGCCTCTCGCCTATTGGCTCGAAGCGTCAACGACAGTCCCCCTTATTTCATTCTTTCTTGCTATATCTGTTCGCCGAGATATCAAACCTCGTCCACACCCCGCTGTACAGAATATTCCTGATGATTTCCGCATTGTGCAGAATCGGCATACGCTCGAAGGAGCGGGCGGCCTGGGAAATGTAGCTCGTGAGCTTCTGCCGGGTGAAATCCGTGAGCTCCGTGGCGGAGGAGAATTTCTGCAGAAGGAGGGGATTATAATTCTTCTTCTTTTTGTCCTTCGGCAGATCGCAGAAGGCGTCGAGGAGATAGACGTAGCGGCCGAGGTAATAGCCCACGTTCCGAAGGTCATTTTCCCACACATCGGGCGAAAACACAAACAGTTCAGCCAGCATATCGCCCGAGAGGGAGCTCACGGCGTCGACGTTTTCCTCCTTCGCCTCTTCCGCTGCTCTCGTCTTTTCCATCAGGGTTCGCACGGCTTCCTCCTGCCTGGGATAGAGATTCTTCGCCTGCTCATAGAGGGGGCGGATTGAGTCGGCATACTGCTTCCTCTGCAGCTTCTTCTCGTCAAACCAGTCGTCCATCAGGGAATGGTAGGAAAGGAGGATATCCATCCAGGCCCCATACTCCGTGAAGGAGTCAGCCTTCGAAAGCCGCTTCTTCGCCGGGTGGACGGGACAGGTAAACATGCTTTCCTCTTCCTCCGGCTCATAGAGCCCCGACAGGAGAATCACGAGAAAAGTAATATCGTAATTCAAAAGGATCTGGGCCTTCTTCCCCCCGATTCCCTTCAGCTCATTACAGAGCCCGCAGTAATACCCGCGGTAGGACGTGAGGTCGGCCTGGGAAAGGCCGTTTCGATTGATATTGACGTAGCCGAACATA
>OMTX01000019.1 GCA_900314085.1 uncultured Lachnospiraceae bacterium
TTTCAATCAAGGCATCTGGCAGATGAGGGCAATAGTAATCTGCGTTAATTTGGACTCCCTCCTGCTCACATCTACGATAAAGCACCTGCATGAAAATATGATAATCTTCTTCAGTAAAATATCCTCGCGCAATTCCGGATTGATTTGTAATAATAATGAGAAGGTACCCCATTCTCTGAAAAGCCTTCATCCCCTGAATGGCACCCGGCAGGAATTCCATATCTTCAACCCGATAAACATAGCCTTTATCTGCAATAATCGTACCGTCCCGATCGAGAAATACAGCCTTCTTCATGGATTTCCTCTCCTATGAAATTGTCACTTATTCCCCCCATCTTTTATCTTTTCAATAATATGGGTTGTGGAATGCCCCTGCACAAAAGGCAAAAGTACAACTCTGCCGCCATAGGATTCCACGATATCTGTGCCTACGACTTCTTTATTTTTATAGTCCTCTCCCTTTACCAGAATTCCGGGACGAATCTTTTTGATCAACTCATATGGTGTATCCTCCGAAAAGGAAACAACATAATCCACACAAGACAATCCTGCCAGCACCTGCATTCTGTCCTGCAAAGTATTAACAGGTCGGTTCCCGCCTTTCAACCGCCGAACAGAATCATCATCATTTACAGCAACAATCAGAACATCCCCCAATTCCTTGGCCTTTTGAAGGTATTCAACATGCCCTACATGAAGAATGTCAAAGCAGCCGTTTGTAAAAACAATTCGATTTGAATGATAATCTTTTATTTCTTTTTTCAGATCCATTACAGAAATGATTTTTTGTTTTTTCCCAAAATTCTTGTTCAGAAATTCATTGACTTCTGGAAGCGTAACTCTTGATGTACCGACTTTGCCTACCTCAATGGCAGCAGCTACATTGGCAATTTCAGCAGCGTCCTCAATAGCAAAACCATTTGCCAATCATGCCACCAGGTAGGAAATTGTCGTATCACCGGCTCCGGTCACATCAAAAACCGCTTTGGCATGGGCAGAAATAGTGACGTTCCCGCCATCGGAGCCAACCAATGCCATTCCCTGATCTCCCATTGTGACCAGAACGTATTTCACATCTGCCTTTTCGCAAAGCTCACGAGCACCAATGATAACCTCCGAAAGAGTTCTGCATTGCCGGCCCAGCATATCCGAAAGTTCCTTTTTGTTAGGTTTCAGAAGGAACGCCCCTCTGTATTTCCGATAATTTTTATCCTTTCCGTCAATGCACACTTTAATATTATTTTTTTTGCAGACTTCAATAATGCCCTGTGTGATTTGTTCCGAAAAAAAGCCCTTCAGGTAATCAGACAAAAGTACGATATCGTACTCGTTTACATGTATTTCAAATCTCTGCAGCAGACTCTGCCCAAATTTCTTTTTAATTTCCTCTGTATTTTCCGTATCCACTCGTAATATCTGCTGATTATTATCTGCAAGGAAACGGGTCTTCACAGTCGTCGGCTTCTTCAACTGCAAAACCAGATCAGCGTCAATTTTCATTTTTGATAATAGACTTAATAATTTCTCCCCGGCCTCATCATTTCCAATGACCGACATGAGAGAAACTTTCTGACCTGCCGCTGCCAGATTGGCGCAAACATTTGCCGCCCCGCCCGGCACTTCCCGCTCCTCTGTTTTTTTTAAAACCGGCACGGGAGCCTCCGGAGAAATACGCTCGACTTTACCTATGCAATACCGATCCAGCATGACATCGCCGGCGACAAGGATATTATGTTTCTTAAAAATAATATTTTCCCTTAATACGTCTTCACTTAACATAGTTTTTCCCTATCCGCCGTCGTCAGAGCTGTGTATCAGTCTGTTGCAGTAATTACTGTGAACCTTTTTCCACCGAAACAAAATCAATTGCCTTTGACAATTCTGCCTCTACATCTTCCTCCGCAATTTCTCTGATGCAATGGCAATAAGGCTTCAGGCACACCCGTTTACATCCGTCAAGACTTTTCCTCGGCCGGATAACTGCATTCGGAACCATCCAGGGGCCGGTACGTTCCGGCGCTCCCTGATCCGTAGGTAGTCCATCCTTTAAATTTGCCGTTAGTTCAATGATGTACTCCTTCATAGCAGCCGCCATATGCATGGTTCCGGTATCCGAGCCCAGATAGATATGGCATAACTGCATCAGCGCAACCGACTGATTCAATGAAGTTTTTCCAACCAAATTGATCACATTATCCGGCAAGTCGTAATTCTCAATGCGGGTAATATCCTTCTCTCCGCCAAGTAAAACAAAAATGACAGTTTCTCCATACCGCTCATATGCATACTGGAAGACGGACAGATATTTTTCAAAAGGCCAGCTCCGCCTTTCTTCCCGACCTGCAATGCCGACTGAGATATAAAGCTTTCCATCGTCATAATTTAGAGCCTTCTCTTCACATTTCAAATCATCATCAGAAGGCCATAATTCCATCTCTCCTTCATCCACTTTCAAACCACAGGCACGAAGCGACGAAAGATTTCTGGAAACCTCATGTTCTGCTGTACTATTGAATGTCCATCTGGAAAATGCACCTTCCCACATTTTTGAGAAAGCTCTTTCGTTTTCTGTCACATAGAGCGAATGGGCAATCCGTACCGATGTATCGACTTCAAGAGAAATCAGAACATTTTCGAGAACATCCTCCCCTGAATAAGGCGTTGCCCTCAACAGAATACAGGTATCATATTGTTTGGACAGTCGTGTTTGGCAAAAGGCCCTAACTTCTGACAACAGATTGGAAGAAAACGATCTAGGGCCATCGCTCAAACCATACTCTATAATATTATCGGCATAAGGGCATTGAGAAAAAAGAGAAGAAAACTTTTGATTTATTACGTATGTGATATTTGCATGCGGAAAATTCTTTCTGAGATTTCTTAAGACCGGCGTTCCCCAGATCGTATCCCCCAGGCAGTATTCCAGATCAAGGACAAGAATGGACTTCCATGTATCAAAATTCAATTGTAAAGACGGGGGATTTTTTCTGATTGCTTCCTCGACGTAAGAAGCTAATGTATCAACATTTCTGTCGCGGAAAAGAAAATAAGAAAGATCTGCCTGGTTCAAAAACAAAACACGGCCTTCTAACCGACGAAAAATTTCAGAATTGTTATTGATGAGTTCATCCTGACTTACCGGCTTGATTGCTACAATCAAGCTGGAATTCTGATGGCGAGATAGAATTTTCCACCCATCTGGAACAGAAAACAGCCCATATTGTGAGAGTTCAGGAATTTTACAATTCTCAGCTATGATACCCTTTATACACACGCCAATCTGTTCAAAGTAATGAATCAGACCGGAGGCATAGTTTCCGGCACCATAAACGTAAATATTCTTATGGCTGGCAAGAAAATCAGAAAGTTCTTTTTCTGGCAGAAGAACTTTGTCCGAATACATTCCCTCTATTTGTTCCAGGATATTCTCAAATCTACTGTTCATAGGCTCTATACGTTTCTTTCTTCAGGTATCGCATAAAACACCAATTCTGACAATCGTCCATAATTATTGATGTCACAGGTATATTTACGGAGCTTATAGACATACCCGGTCAGAATTGATGTAAGTTTCCGTGGCAGGATGACGAGATC
>OMTX01000106.1 GCA_900314085.1 uncultured Lachnospiraceae bacterium
TCGTTGGCTCCGGGAAAAGTGACGGGTACTGCACGCTCTCATTGAAGTGGACGTTATTGACGTGCCAGACCTTGCAGTCGCCAAGATCAGCGGTAAGGAAGATGTCGGGATGGAGCTGATGCTCATAGCTGCGGAGTACTTTTTCGGATCCCCGCAACCTCGTCGCAAGTTGCGATAAGGTTCCGTTTCCGGAATGTGTTTCAAGTTGGGACGAATTCCTGCCGGAGAAATTCGTTTCAATTTGCGACGAATTTTCTGCAGCGCCATCTTCCGGTAAATCCGTCGCCACTGGCGACGAATTAAATGCGGCTTCCAGAACATCAAGATGCTCGGCGATGAAATGCATGAATTCTGCTGCCGGTTTAAGTCCGGTCTGCTCCATGAAGGCATCTATCTTTGCCACGTCATCTCCGTAAGCCCTATACTGCCTTGTAATCCGTGTTTCAGTCTTTTCTTCCATCGTGTTTTTCCTCCTGTCTGTTACTGAATCACTTGGTGTATCACTGAATCAGTTTTGCTGATTCACCTGATTTTTTACTGAATCACCTGCTGATTCACCTCCTTTCCGAACTACTGCTGATTCACCTGACTGATTTACTGAATCACCTGGTGTATCACCGCATAAATACTGCTTTTCAGCCGTTTCTGAGTCTCTACTGATTCAGTGAATCACATCCTTCCTGATTCAGTTCCAATATTTTTGCAAGATACGCCTTTTGTCTGACGTCAAAAGGCATCTTGTTAGTGGCGCTGCCCCTAAAACCCTGAACATTTACAAGCACATTTGCTTCGCTCCGCATGGCATCCCTCCTGCAAAAATGGCAACAAAAAAGGAAGCTGTCCTTCGTACGAAGGATCAGCTTCCCGATCGGTATCGATATTAAATTAGCATGCTACCCAGCGTATGACGAGGGGCAGGTGGGGGCGGAGGGGGTACTTCATGCCCCTTCAGTCTCTTCATCCTGTTCTTCTACGATAACCGCCTCTACCGGAATATCATCGTCATCGCCCTCATAGCTCGGATCTGCAAGTTTTGTTTTCCGCAAAGACTTCTGCAGCATGTCACAGCAAGGCTTGAATGATGCATAAGTAAGTCCAAATCCAATGGCACCGCCAACAAGCGGAATCGCATGTTTGAAAAAGCCCGCAAATACATCTTTCGTCATACGGACACCGAACCACTTGGCCACATTTTTCACGATTGGATATATCGTTCCTTTCGTGAGGGCCTGCTTCAATAGCTGTTTTTCAACTCCATTGCCCAGGGCCTTGGCTATACTCTTAAGTGCGTTATTTGCTCCCGCCACACCATACATAACACCTAGACAAATGGTAAGAATATTCATTGTCTCAGAATCAAAAGTTTGGCCTTTTTCATTAACATCCATTGCAGGAAAGCCATAAAGATACATCAATTTTTGTGCTGCCCGCAGCATATAGCCATAATACTGAGCGATATCCGCTGGAATTGTTGCCACCATAGCAACGCCGCCAGGCATGCCAAGTGCTGCAGAAATTCCCGAAACGCAATTTCTCTCAAAGGCGATTGTATCGTTCGCCAGTTTATCAACCTCCTGCATACTGATGCCTGCTCGTGCAGGAGTTGTTGCGATAATCTCGTCTATCACGCACTGAGGATGATTTTTGAAGAACTCTTTCCTCAAAAACTCCTCCCTATCAATTTGGATGCCCGGAACCTTCAATGCCATAATAATGATGTCATTCAGTTCGACTTTGCCGTTTCCGTCAACATCCATCACGTTGACAATCTTGTTCTTTACCGAATTTGCCGCATCTGCGGCTTTACGCTGCGCATCAGCCGTTGCCTTCTTCCAATCCGGCCCCGTTTTCTTCTCATTGCTCATAGAAATCTCCTCCATTCATGAACAATATATACTGTAGAACCCACTTTGAGTTCTCTTCACAGACGATGTAAATTTTGCGAGCTTATTTCTTCTTCACATCCTCTATTGCAATGCCGGAATACTTTTCCAACTTTCCGTTTGCGAGCCCTTCCTCTATTTGCGCATGGATTCGCTGACAATCCTCTTCAGAAAGCTTCACAGCAACTTCTTCACTAGAGAGATTTTCCTCATTTTCACATGTTTTTGGCATTGCCAACTGCCCCTTCTTTTCCATCGAGAAAGAGTCTCATCAATATTCCTGCATGGTCATCACTTCCGCAAATTCCGTCGGATAATAATATTTATACCAAGCCATCCTGAGCGCCGTCAGCACACCATCGGTCACCCGCTCAAGAGAAGAAAGATAATGGATCTTTTCACAGGAATCAACATACCAATTCGGCACATCGTACTCTAGCATCAGATTCTTTTCGCTTTCCCAATCCTTTGCGCTTTTATAAGCAACTTTCCCTTTCCGCACAGTTTCCATGATCCGAAAAGCATCCGGCTGCTCCAATCCCTTCAACTGCAGATACTGTAAAATATCCTCCCGAAGACATATGAGATCAGCCAGTTCAGCCCCCCCGCTGTTTACCAAATCTTCTGCATTTCCCTCCCATGTGTCTGTTCCATGAAACAGACCAGAAACACGAAATAGGTCCTGCACAGAGGCCGGACGCGTTTTTCGGATAATGTCCTTACAGATGTCATTTTCGAACTCAGGAATATTTTCCGTATCACAGTCACAGATCACCTGAACGACAAAAGAATCATAAGGATTTACTTTTGCCGGATCAGCATCTGTCCGCTCCTGCAGCCGATACAATATCTTCAGATTGTCCTGATCCATGATATTCACCTTAGATCATACCGACTAAAGCAAGCATCAGATTGATATCCTTTTTATGGTCTCCATCGTCTGCTCTTCGCTTATTTCATCCCATGATGTAGTCGCCAAAAGTCCAGATTGAACCGACTCTAGCATAGCTTCGGTACC
>OMTX01000033.1 GCA_900314085.1 uncultured Lachnospiraceae bacterium
CCGGCCATGGCTGTTGCCAGGCCGTCGCCGATCAGGGTCCGGTGCAGGCCGGGGTCTTCGATGTAGTTCTCGCCGACGGTAGCGGAAATAGCGGAGATATCACCGATGTGCTCCATCATGGTCGCGAGCGAAATCGGCGCCATGACGAGGATGGCCGTGAGATCGAACTTGCACCACTGGAAGGGCTGGATAGCTACGTACTTCGCGCTGGCGACTTCCGCGAAATTCAGTATCGCGCTGCCGTCCGCATTCGTCATGCCGGCTGCGTTGAAGATCAGGGCGAAGACGTAGGAAATGACGACGCCCATCAGGATGGGGATGATCTTGAACATTCCCTTGCCCCAGATATTGAAGATGACGATCACAGCAAAGGCAATCAGGGCCAGCAGCCAATTCGTCGAAGCATTGTTCACAGCTGAAGGCGCGAGCGACAGGCCGATGCAGATGATGATGGGACCCGTGACCACCGGCGGCAGGAAGCGCATGACACGGCGGACGCCGACAAGCTTGATGATCAGCGCCAGCACCAGGTACATGAGGCCGGCTACGACAATGCCGCCGCAGGCGTAGGGAAGCTTCTCTCCCATTGTCATATCCTTGTAGATACCCGTATCGAGGGAAGCTACGGTAGCAAAGCCCCCGAGGAAGGCGAAGGATGAACCGAGGAAGGCAGGCACCTTGTTCTTCGTAATAAAATGAAAGAGAAGGGTTCCTGCTCCGGCACAAAACAGTGTGACCTGGATGGAAAGACCTTCTCCTTCGAAGTAATTGTTGACCAATATGGGAACTAAGATGGTGGCGCCGAACATTGCAAACATATGCTGCAGTCCGAGCAGGAGCATTTTCGGCGTGCCGAGTTTGCGGGCATCGCGAATGGGTTCTTGATTCATGGGGTACCTCCGTATGCTGAATTATCGCGAATTATTATATACGCTGGGAGCCCAAAATGCTATTCGAATTTTTATAAATAATTTATTAAGTTTCAGAAAACTGCTCCGTCTTTCTTCGTTTCCTTCGTCCGGACGGCTGCCCGCCGCAGTGGGGCAGCTTTGCCGCGGTCAGACATTATTCTTCCGAAGAAAGTCAAGGTATTCATCCTCCGGCATCGGACGGGCATAGTAGTAGCCTTGGATATAGTCAACGCCCATATCTATGAAGATATTCGCCTGCTCTTCCGTTTCGACTCCCTCGACAACGACCTTGGATCCGGTCGTCTTGATGAAATTCACGGTATTCTCCACGATCTTCCGCTTTTTCGGCACTGTAATCTGATCCACAAGGCTCTTGTCAATCTTGATGATCATATAGGGGAAACTCATGAGCCGCTGCAGGTTCGAGTAGCCGGAGCCATAGTCGTCGAGGGAGAACCCGCTGCCCATATTCGAAATTTCCTTCATAGTGGAAATGACGGCGTCGTAGGCGTATTCCGTCGCGGTTTCCGTAATTTCGAAATTCACCTGGCCGGCCTTGATATCGTACTTCTCGAAGGCATCGTTGATACGCTCGGCCAGGTCCCCCTGCAGGCACTGCAGAATGGAGAGATTGACTTCAATGAAGTCAACCCCCAGATCCTCCGGGCGCTCATCATGGATGAAGCGCATGACGTCGTTGATGACGAAGTCGCCGATTTTGATGATGGTTCCGTTTTTCTCGGCCGCCTTGATGAAGACGTCGGGCGGAATGAAGCCGAGCTCGTCGTCATGCAGACGGATCAGGGCCTCGGCGGACTTGAACTTCTTCTCCTTCACGGACCAGATGGGCTGGTAGTACATGCGGAAATTGTTCCCGGTGATGCCCTTCGTTATGATGCGGTCAATCTGGGCCCGGATGACGAAGTTCCTCTCCATGGAAAGTTCGTCATAATATTTGAAATTATTCTCTGTCAGATAGTAGTCATAGGTATCGGCAAAGGAAATGAGTTTCTCCGCATCCGGAAAATCCGTCGGCACCTCTACGCCGCACATATGAAAGTCCATCTGCAGAAGCATGCCGTCCATATAAAAGCCCTTCCAGGCCTTCGTCACGAGCTCGTTCATGCGCCGCCTTAAAACCTCCCGGTCGAAGGGGCCCGTCACAATGCCCGCAAAAAGGCCGTTTCTGAGATAATAGGGCTCGACTGTATACTCATGTTCCGAGCGACCTTCCTTTATATGGGATTCAATTGTAGCAAATATCTGCCGGATGACCTTGCGGTAGGTAGCCGTCCCCACCATGGAACGGATGGCCTCGCTGTCGGAAAGGCGGCCGAAGACGACCATGGTCTTGTAGCCGCTGTAGACATTATTGTTGACGTCCTCGATAAAGCTCTCGTAGGACCGGGCCCCCGTGTCGGCATCGTAGGTCTGGTCCGGGCGGAAGACGAAGAAGGCGAGCACCAGCACGGCCATGGACATCGTAAACATCTGTACGAGATAGGCCGGAAGAAGAGCCTCAATGATAAGGCCGACGCCAACGATCGGATAGCATACAATCAAAGCCGCAGCCTTCTCTTTCGTCAGACGCCGGCGACAGGAAATGAGAACGAGTATCGTAAATATGAGATAGAAGAAGGCGATGACATAAAGCACGGTCATCAGGGGGCCGCGCCAGTAGCCGATTTCCGTATCCCCGTCCTTCATATAGCAGAAGACTTTTTCGTTTGCAGGATTTGAAAAGAGAACAATCAGGTAAAGAAATGCCGGCAGATAAAAGGCCGCCATAAAAGCCCTGCTTTTCCGCATCCGCGCCCAGACGCCTGTCATATGGCCTACCATAGCGATGAGAAGCATGGGAGTCAGAATGCGCAGCACATGAAAAATATAGGTGCAGAAAGCCCGAAATCCCGGTTCCGAAGCAAAGGCTCCCAGCGCCGAAAGCGGGGCGGAACGCAGGATGTCCATGACGGTCGTCAGCAGGGCGATGAGGGTGACGAAGAAATAATAGCGGTTCGTCCGTCCCTTGTACATGCCGTGAATCAGGATAAAGGCAAGTATGACAAGAAGTATGAAAATCGCGCTGTAGTCAAAATAAAAAATCCGGTTCAAAAGAAACCTCCAATAAGCATCCGCCACATGTCCGTCTGACGCGGACATTATCCTGAATATTATATTTCTAAAATTCAAAACCGTAAAGCACCACATGCTGATGAATATTGGTCTCCGTCCACAAAATATACGGATTGCGTATCCTGCCTCCGGTTGACTTTGTATCTCCTATCTTCTAAAATACGGAAGGTTTGGTGTGAATACGGAGCGGGCATTTCCCCGCTTCCCGGTACGTTTTTCTATTTTCGGAGGTCATATTTATGAAGAACAATATCGAAGCGCTTGGCGACATGGACATGACAAATGTCGTCATCTTCGAGCATCCCCTGATCCAGCACAAAATCACCCGTCTCCGGGACAAATCCACCGGCACAAACGAATTCCGGACTCTTGTTTCAGAAATTGCCATGCTCGAAGGCTACGAAGCCCTTCGCGACCTGCCCACCGAGGAAATCCCCGTTGAAACGCCTATCGAAAACACCATGAGCAGTGTCATCTCCGGCAAAAAGATGGCCATCGTTCCCGTTCTCCGCGCCGGCCTCGGCATGGTTGACGGCATTCTCTCCCTCGTCCCCACAGCAAAGGTCGGCCACATCGGCCTCTATCGCGACCCCGAGACGCACGAGCCCCACGAATACTACTGCAAGCTGCCTTCTCCCATTGAACAGCGGACCATCGTCGTCGTCGATCCCATGCTGGCAACCGGAGGATCCGCCTGCGACGCCATCAATATGATCAAGCAGCACGGCGGGAAAAAGATCAAATTCATGTGCATCATCGCTGCTCCCGAGGGACTGAAGAAGCTCCATGAGACGCATCCCGACATCCAGATCTACGTCGGCCACCTCGACCGTGAGCTGAACGCTGACGCCTACATCTGCCCGGGGCTCGGCGATGCCGGCGACCGGATTTTCGGCACGAAGTAAGAGGCTTTATATTAGTCATGTTTGGAAAAAGAAATGATATGGATGCCAAGCCTTTAAACGTCATGATCGTGGGCTGCGGCAAGGTCGGAATCACGCTCGTTGACGAGCTCTCCAAGGAGGGCAATGAGGTCACAATCGTCGACAAAAACCCCGATATCATCAATGAGCTGACAAATACATACGACATCATCGGCTACCACGGCAACGGGGCATCCTATGGTGTACTGCAAGAGGCCGGTATCGAAGACACCGACCTCTTCATTGCGGTTACGGAGTCAGACGAGCTGAACCTCCTCTGCTGCACCGTAGCCAGCAATATCCGCGGCTGCTCCACCATCGCCCGCGTCCGCGATCCCGACTACAGCAGGGAGTTGAACTATCTGCGCGAAAAGCTGGGGCTGACGATGATCATCAACCCCGAGTACGAAACGGCCCGGATGACGAACCACATCCTCTCCCTGCCTTCTGCCCTCGAAGTCAACACCTTTGCCCATGGGCAGGCGGAAATCGTCAAGTTCAAGGTCGAGCCCGGAAATGTCCTCGAAGGCAAGTCCATCAGCGAATTCTCAGCCAAGTACAAAAACGCCGTCCAGTTCTGCGCCATCGAGCGCGACGATGAAATCCACATTGCAACCGGTGACTTCGTCTTCCGCGAAGGTGACGTCGTCTCCTTCGTTGCTCCCCGGCGGGGCAACCGGAGGCGTTTAAAGCTCCTCGGTCTTGACTTCCACCCGATTGAAAACTGCCTGATTGTGGGCGGTTCAGAATCTTCCTACTACCTCGCGAACGAACTCGTAAGAAACGGCATCAAGGTCACCCTGATTGAGCGCGATCCCAAGCGGTGCGAACAGCTTTCCATGCTGCTCGACAACTGCATCATCATCAACGGAGACGGGACGGACGAGGAGCTCCTGAAGGAGGAAGGCATCGAATCCGTCGACTCCTTCGTTCCCATGACCGGCATCGATGAGGAAAATATTCTTCTGACGCTGCATGCAAAGCGTGTGTCCAATGCCAAGATCGTTACAAAGATCAACCGCTTCTCCTTCCGGGACGTCATTGACTCCCTGGACCTCGGCAGCGTCATCTATCCCCGCTACATCACGTCGGAGGCCATCATCGCCTACGCACGCGCGAAGAGAGCTTCCCTCGACTCAAATATCGAGACCCTCTACCATATGTACGATCAGAAGGCGGAGGCCATTGAGTTCCAGCTTCGGACGAAATCCGAGGTAACGGGCATTCCTCTGAAGGACCTGCCCCTTGACGAGGACGTCCTGATTGCCTGCGTCAACCGGAACGGGAACCTGATGTTCCCCGGCGGCGCCGACACCCTTGAGGTCGGTGACTCCGTCATGATTGTCACCACGAATTTCGGCTACCGGGATATTTCGGATATTCTGGTCAAATGACTAATGTATTCACCAGGAGCGGGCGAAGCTGCCCTCTTCCGGCATTTTTTCAGCAAACGGGTGATTGTTTAGAAGATGAATCGCAAGATTATTCTCTATACACTTGGAATCGTATGCCGGGCGGAAGCCGGGCTCATGCTCCTTCCCGCCATCTGCGGCCTCATATACGGGGAATCGGAGGGGCTGTCCTATATCTTTGTGGCTGCCATCTCCTTTCTGATTGGTGCTGTCCTGCAGAGCCTGAAGCCGGACAACCACCTCTTCTATCTGAAGGAAGGCTGTCTCGCTGTCGCCCTGGCCTGGATTGTCATGTCCTGCATCGGCGCCCTGCCCTTCGTCATTACGGAAGAAATTCCGAATTACTTAAACGCCCTTTTTGAAACGGTTTCCGGCTTCACAACGACCGGAGCCTCTATCCTATCCGACGTCGAAGCCCTTTCCCACGCTTCCCTCCTCTGGCGGTCTTTCACCCATTGGGTAGGCGGCATGGGCGTTCTGGTCTTTGTTCTTGCCATCGTTCCCCTTTCCGGCGGATCAAATATCAACTTAATGAAGGCAGAGTCTCCCGGTCCTTCCGTCGGCAAACTCATGCCCCATCTCAAACAGACGGCGATGGCTCTCTATGCCATCTACATTCTGATGACCATTCTCGAATTCATCATCCTGGCCTTCGGAAAAATGCCTGTCTTTGACAATCTCTGCATCACGTTCGGAACCGCCGGAACAGGCGGTTTTTCCATCAGGAATTCCGGCTGTGCTGACTATACGGTCTTCCAGCAGTGGGTCATCACGATTTTCATGATCCTTTTCGGGGTCAATTTCAATGCCTACTACTTTCTTCTGGCCGGAGACGTGAAAAAAGCCTTCGCCAACGAAGAAGTCCGCACCTACTTCAGCATCATTGCCGGGGCCATCGCCATCATCTGCCTGAACACCTACCGGCTCTACGACACATTTGCCGATACCCTTCGGAACGCGGCCTTCCAGGTGGGTTCCATTATCACGACGACAGGCTATGCGACGACAGACTTCGCCCTCTGGCCCTCCCTGTCACAATCAGTCCTTGTGGTTCTCATGTTTATCGGCGCCTGCGCAGGCTCCACCGGCGGCGGCATCAAGGTCAGCCGCATCATCATCGTCTTCAAGTCCTTCCTCCGCGAAGTCGATTCCTACATCCACCCCAAGAGCATGAAGCAGATCAAGATGGACGGGGAGCCTGTAGACACTGACACAGTGCGTGCAACAAACGTCTACATCTCCACCTTCATCCTGATCTTTACAATCTCCGTTTTTCTGGTATCCATTGAAGGACGGGACTTTGCCACGAACTTCACAGCTGTCACTGCCTGCATCAATAATATAGGGCCCGGACTCGGTGACGTCGGACCGATGTCGAACTTCGGCTCCCTCTCCGGCCTGACGAAATTCGTCCTGATCGTCGACATGCTGGCCGGCCGTCTTGAACTCTACCCCATCATCATCTTCTTCGACCCGGTCATCTGGACGGATCTCGCCCAGGACGCCGCAGCCAAACGGCGGCGGAAAGCCATCCGCGCCAAACGGGCAGCGCGGAAGGGAAAGTGACAGGCAGCAGCACCTGTGAAAATATAATGACTGCGGAGGTAAAGAGGGCGGTTTAATAAAGCGCAAAGACTGCAGCGTAAAGAAAATTTACAGAAGGCGGGGTGGCACGCATTGCGTGTCGCCCCGCCTTTTTGCATGTATTCGTTCCATCCGGCGCCCGCTCTTTTCGTGCCGAAGGAACACTTCAACATTTCCGATTATTCCGGGCTCATTCACAGCTCCTTCTTCAAGGCCTCCCTCAGCTCACGGATGCCCATGTCGTGCTCGGCAGCGATGGTCGCCAGGTCCTCGTACTCGGGCTTTTCCTTGCGGACGCCGTAGCCCTCGCTGACCTTCACGGTGACGTCTCCAAAGGACGTGTGCCGCTTCTCGTAGTGGCGCGTCAGCACAGCGCGGCGCGTCTCGTATTCCCGCAGGCCGACCGTCGTCGTGTGGAGGAAAATGAGATGAATGATTTCATCCCGTGCTTCTGCAGGACACAGCACCGTCACCTGGTAGCCGGGGCGCCCCTTCTTCATGAAGACGGGCGTGAAATAGGCCTCCGTCGCTCCTCCGTCCCGCAGGCAATCCATAGCAAAGGAGAGGTCCTCACCCGTCATGTCGTCAACATTGAAGACGAGCTCCGTAATCGTACTGTCCGTATTGTCCGCATCTTCAGAAGGAGCCGTGCCACCTGCTTCCGTGTCTTTTTCGAAACGTGCATCTATTGGCTCTGATGACAGGCTGTTTCTGTCCGCCGGCTGCCCGGATATCCCCAGGAGTTCTTCCAGGGGCTCACCCAGATCCGCACGGAGGACATTCGCCTGATTCGGAAGTTCCCTGCTGCCGGCCCCGAATCCGGAAGCGCAAAGCACGATCGACGAACCCGATTCGAGCTCGGAAACAAAATATTTCACCAGTGCCGCCCCTGTCGGAGTGGCGAGTTCTCCAACCGGATTCTCCTCCGGTGTCCGCTTCACGGGAAGCCCCTTCAGAAGCTCCGCCGTGGCCGGGGCCGGGACAGGCAGGATGCCGTGGGCACACTGCACGGTCCCGTTTCCGACATTGACCGGCGTGGCATCGACGGCATCCGGTGAGAGCAGCTTCATCAGTACGCAGGCATTCATGATGTCTGCAATTGCGTCTATGGTCCCAACCTCATGAAAGTGAATATCCGTGACCGGCACCCCGTGAACCGTGCTTTCCGCCTGCGCCAGCAAGGCGTAGATTTCCTTCATGCTCTTTTTGACGTCCGTATCGAGAACAAGCCTGTCGATGACAGCCTCTATATCCGACATGCTGTGGCCATGATGATGGTGACCGGAATGTCCCGAAAGCTGTTCCTCCGGCACAACGCACACTGCTGACGGCGCGTATGCGGTTCGAGGGACATTTTCCACTTCATTTTCTGCAGTCCCATCTGCCCCCTCTTCTTCACCGTCAATCCGCACGTGCATTTTCACGGCAGAGATTCCGTTTCTCATCACCTTTTCCGGTTCAATCTGTACACCGGGAAGGCCCGCCGAATTCACTGTTTCCCGAAAGACCGCCCTCTCATCTTCATCCAGAAGGCTGTACAGGGCGCCGGCAAACATATCACCGGAGACGCCGCTTGAAAGATCCATGAATAATATTTTCCCCATAATAATCCTCATCTATTGGCAGCTGCCTCTGCCTGCAAAAACGTATTGATGCATACTTCGCGGACGCCGAAAAATGCGTTTCCCGCCGGCTATCCCTACTGCTTCTTCCCCACGTGATTGATGAGTGAGGCCTGGAAGCCCGCTCCGAAGCCGTTGTCAATATTTACGACGGAAACTCCGGACGCGCAGGAATTCAGCATGGAAAGGAGGGCGGAAAGCCCGCCGAAGGAGGCTCCGTAGCCGACCGAAGTGGGAACGGCGATGACGGGCGCTGGCGCGAGCCCGGCAACGACGGATGCGAGTGCCCCCTCCATCCCGGCCACGGCAACGATGACGGAGGCTGACGCAATATCCTCTTCGCAGGCCAGCAGACGATGGAGACCGGCGACGCCAACGTCGTAATGACGGATCACTTCATTTCCCATCGCTTCCGCTGTAAGGGCCGCCTCTTCCGCCACCGGAATATCCGAAGTCCCGCCTGTCAGCACCAGCACCTTCCCGATACCGCTCGCCAAAGGCATCTGCCCGAGAATCCCGATCCTGGCATTTTTGTGGTAAACAAAGGCTTCTCCGAAGGCCTCGGCACAGGCCTCGGCCTTGTCCCCGTCAATCCGCGTCACAAGCACCGGCTCCTGCCCGGCTTCGTACAGAGTCCGTGCAATCCCGACGATCTCCTCCGCATTTTTCCCTGCTCCGTAAATGACCTCCGGAGCACCCGTGCGTGCCTTCCGGTCAAGATCCACATTTGCATAGCCGAGTTCTGCTGTCTTCATCTCCCTGCTCCGCTCCTTTGCTGCAATCTCCCGCCAAATTCGCCCCCCAC
>OMTX01000140.1 GCA_900314085.1 uncultured Lachnospiraceae bacterium
ATGCCATGCAGTACGCCCACAGGGTCATCCAGCCGATGGCTGCCCAGGTCCACTTCCTATTGTTCATCTCCCGCTTGATGGCACCGATGGCTGCGAAGCAGGGAGCGCAGAGAAGGTTGAATACCATGAAGGCGAAACCGGATGCTGCGGTATAATCCGCGGCAACAAGCGGCCAGATGGCCTCACCTTCATCGCCCAATTCTTCGCCTTCGTAATTATAGAGGACACCGAATGTAGAAACAACCTCTTCCTTGGCAACGAGACCTGTAATGGTTGCAACGGTCGGCTTCCACTTGCCGAAGCCAAGGGGACGGAAGATGGGGCTGATGGCCTGACCGACAGATGCCAGCAGGGAATCATCCATGGAGTTGACCTGATCTACGGATACGTGACGCTTGGCCGCGAGGTTCTCGAGGTACTCCTGATTCTCCTCGATGCCCTGCTCTTCCCACTGGTTGGCAACCATGCCGAAGTGACCATTGACAGAGCCGAAGCCGGACAGGAACCAGATGACGATCGTGGAAATCAGAATGACGGAGCCGGCCCGCTTGATGAAGGACCAGCCGCGCTCCCAGGTTGCCCGGAGGACGTTTCCTGCAGAAGGTACGTGGTAGGCAGGAAGCTCCATGACGAAGGGAGCAGGCTCACTTGCGAGCGGCTTTGTCTTCTTCAGTATGATTCCCGAAAGAATAATGGAAAGAATTCCGATGAAGTAAGCGCTTACAGCGATGAGGGGCGAATTTCCGAAAATCGCGCCGGCGATGAGGCCGATGATGGGGAGCTTGGCCCCGCAGGGCATGAAGGTCGTCGTCATGACGGTGAGCTTGCGGTCACGGTCAGACTCAATCGTACGGGTCGACATAACGCCGGGAACGCCGCAGCCCGTTGCGACCAGGGCAGGAATGAAAGACTTGCCCGAAAGGCCGAACTGGCGGAAAATACGGTCCATGACGAAGGCAACGCGGGACATGTAGCCGACATCTTCAAGGATAGCCAGCATGACGAAGAGGACCAGCATCTGGGGAACGAAGCCAAGGACGGCGCCGACTCCGGCTACGATACCGTCCTGAATCAGACCGTAAAGCCAGGAGGATTCGGAAAGGCCAAGGCCTGTCAGCATCCAGTTGAAGAAGTTCGGAACCCACTCGCCGAAGATGACGTCGTTCGTGAAGTCCGTTGCCGCCGTACCGATGGAAATCGTCCAGCCGCCCATGGCGATGGCATAGACAAGGAACATGATGCCGGCGAAGATCGGGAGACCGAGGATACGGTTCGTAACGACTTTATCAATCTTGTCGGAGACGGTCAGGTGGCTTACCCTCTCCTTCTTCTTCACGGACTTTTTCACAAGGTCTGTGATGTAGTTGTACCGCTGATTCGTGATGATGGACTCTGCGTCGTCGTCCATCTCTTTCTCGCAGTCTTTGATGTGCTCTTCTATATGAGCCTTCTCGTCAGCAGTGAGGCCGATGTTTTCGATGGCCTTTTCATCACGCTCGAAGACCTTGACAGCGAACCACCGCAAGGACTTCTTGTCAACCTTGGGCTCGATTGTCTCTTCGATGTGGGCCAGGGCATGCTCTACGGAGCCTGTGAAGACATGAGGTTCCTCGCCGCGTCCCTTCTTTGCCGCCTCGCCGATGGCGGTTTCCGCAACCTTCTGCGTGGCGTCGCCCTTCAGGGCCGTCATGGGAATGACCTTGCAGCCGAGCTCTTTTGAAAGAGCGGCAAAGTCAATCGTATCGCCGTTCTTCGTGACAAGGTCCATCATGTTGACAGCGATGACGGTCGGGATGCCCATCTCGAGGAGCTGGGTTGTGAGGTAGAGGTTTCGCTCAATATTCGTTCCGTCGACGATGTCGATGATGGCGTCGGGCTTCTCCTCAACCAGGTACTTCCGGGAAACGACTTCCTCGAGGGTATAGGGAGAAAGGGAATAGATGCCGGGGAGATCCTGGATGATCACATCCTTGTGCCCCTTAAGGCGTCCCTCCTTCTTCTCCACAGTAACGCCGGGCCAGTTGCCGACGTACTGATTGCTTCCTGTCAGGTCATTGAACATCGTCGTCTTGCCGCAGTTGGGGTTGCCGGCAAGCGCGATTTTGATCTCTGCCATCGTACGCTCCTTCCTTCTTCTCTTTTCTTTTATGACTAATGTATATGACTAATGTAAAGCGCTGACTTTGGTGGAGCTTAGTAACGCTTGCTGCACCTGTGCCCGCCCGGCCGCTGCGCTTTGGTGGAACTATGTAACGAATTTTGCTTCTATCACCACGAATCAGCAAAAGTATGGTGGAAGTTTGTTGCAAAGCTCTCCTGCCGCTCCAACGGGCGTCGCAGATCGGTGGATGCTTGTAACGAAAACCGCCGGGTAGAATATTATTGCCGGTTGTTTACTTTAACATTCGTTAGTTTTTGCAAACCATTCTGCAAAAAAAATCACACAGGCTCGACTTCAAGGATGTCCGCATCGGCCTTCCGCAGGGACAGCTCGAAATTCCGGACCGTCACTTCAACAGGATCTCCGAGTGGAGCTACCTTCCGGACGTAGATGTCCGTACCCTTCGTAATTCCCATGTCCATGATGCGGCGCTTCGTAGCGCCCTCGCCTGTGATCTTCACGACACGGACGGTGTTTCCCATTTTCACATCGCGCAGTTTCATAGTATCTTCCTTTCCTTCTATTGTTTGACAGGTAAGCCTCATTTTTCAGTTTCCTGAAAGGGGCTTCATTGCTGCCTTACAGCTGTCAAAATTGTACACGATTGTATCGATTTGCCTGTTACGCGCATTTTTGCAGTTTTCTGAAAGGCGCTTGCAGTCTGTCTTTCAGAGCTCAGAATTGTACACGATTGTATCGATTTAACAGGCAAGGGCAGAGGCAGCTTACTTTCCTTCACTCGGAACGACCAGCACCTTCTCCGCCAACTGCCGCGTCAGGCAGAGCTTCGAACTCATGATGGTGAGGATCACATCCCCGCCGCTCTGGGACAGCACATTGAGACGGGCGCCGGGCACGAAACCGAGGTCCGAAAGGTGCTGCTTCGTCTCGTCATTTCCGTGAACCTGGCCCACCATCAGCTCTTCGCCGGGGGCTGCAAATGCAAGAGGCATCACACGAATTCCCTTCTTTCACAAATACTCTGCGACGGGCTTTGGCCCGGGCAGGCAAAAAAAGCCGGATGCGGACTGGCGTTTCAAGCTCTCTCCCGAAGCACCATTCTTATCCCATCCGGCAGGTAGTTTACTTTCTCTAACTCTATTTGTCAAGTGCTAACTTTAGAAAGTTTTTATTAATTCAAATTTGTTTCCACAAATCACTGATTGAGAAGTTTAACCACAGTTGGCTATAGAAAATTTTTCTTCAACCGCTCTTCCGCTTGTGGTAAGATATAGAGAATTTAATCGGGACATCAGCCGTTGTACGGCCATGTATCGATTTGACAGGTATGCCTCATTTTGTGCTTCTCTCAGAGGCGCTTGTTTGTTGCTTCGCAGACGTCAAAATTGTACACGATTGTATCGATTTGCCTGTTACGCCTGATTTTGCACTTTTCTGGAAGGCTCACATTTGCTGCTTCGCAGGCGTCGAAATTGTACACGATTGTATCGATTTAACAGGCAAAAGGAAGAAAAAGGGAAATGCTATGAGCGAAATGAATGTGGGAAAGTCTGCCGAAGACTACCTTGAAGCGATGCTGATGCTGAAGGAGGAGAAGGGCTACATCCGCTCGGTCGATATCGCGGATGAGCTGAAGGTGACGAAGCCTTCCGTCAGCCACGCGGTCAAGCTCCTGCGGGAAAACGGCTACATCACGATGGATCACTCCGGCTTCATCACGCTGAGTGATACGGGAATGGCCATCGCGGAAAAGATCTACACGCGGCACAAGACCCTGACGAAGTTCTTTATCTCGCTTGGCGTCAGCCCTGAGACCGCCCTGAAGGACGCCTGCGAGGTCGAGCACGACCTTTCTGACGAGACGTTCGACGCTTTGTGCAAGCACGCGAAGAACGGGCGCCTGCCAAAGGCAAAAGCTGCCGGAACAAAGGCGGCTGCAAAGAAAGATTGATTGCCACACAAAAACAGGCCCGCGGGCGAAGCAC
>OMTX01000034.1 GCA_900314085.1 uncultured Lachnospiraceae bacterium
CTGTCACTTATCAATCTTTCATCGTTGTCTCATTGTTCAGTTGTCAAAGTACTGATTTCGCTTCCTTTTGGAAGCCGTTGCCTTTCAAGCGACAACTCGTATATAATATCAGGTTGTCTATTGCCTGTCAAGCACTTTTTTCATCTATATCAAAGAAGATTTCCGACTCAACGGTGCTTCTTTAGTTTATGAAGCCCGCCGTTTTCGCGGCGAGCAAGATGTATATTATCAAAATGAAATTAGGGTGTCAAGGAGATTTTTACAATATGTTTACCATCCCACCCGACCACAAGATGTAGCCCACAGTTCGCCCACAGGGACAGAAGCGGAAGTACACGCTTGCATGTAAGCTTACGCTTCTGCCCCTGTGGGGCAAACGCCAATTCATAAGCATTTTTAGCTGCGAAGCAGCGGTAAAGCACACGAAGTGTGCGGAAATGCGCATGAATTGGCGGCGAACTGTAATCATCGATATGCCCTACGCCTTCACGAGCTGCAGGATAAGGTCCGCTACGACATTATTATTGTAGAGCCAGGTCAGAAAGGCACTGGAATTGATATCCGCCGCCAGTGTCTGTCCTGCCGCCGTTGTCCCGATGCAGCTGACGAAGAAGAGGAGAACCCACGAAATCAGCAGCCCCTGCAGAACGCCGAAAAAGAAACCCAGCACGTGGCTCTGGGTCCGGATCCCCTTGTTCATCTCCACAATGCGGATAATCAGGGCAACGAGGAGCACAACGATCCCGGCAAGCGCCAGTACCGCCACCCGGGCCAGGCACACGAGGGCATAATCCGCAATCCGCTTCGCCACTGCATCCGCGACTGCATCTATGACGGTTCCCTTCGCTGTTTCGACGGCATCCGCTGCGGCGCTGCCGTAGCTGTCCACCGCCTCCTGGGCTGTTCCGCGGAGCGACCGCGTCAGGGCAGGCGGAAGGGCAGAATCCGCCGTTCCCGCGCCGGTCGATTCCGACGCTGCGGAAGCCGCTGCGTTTTTGCTGTTCGTCACGTCGGAAACCAGCTTGTTGATGAGGTCTGCAATGAAGGGCGTCGACGCATCGTCTTCGTCCCTGGCGCCGGATGGGATGCCCGCTGCATCGGAGGCAACATCAGGTCCGGTCTTTTCATCCTTCTCATCCTGTGTGAGCTCCGAAAGCGGCCGCGATGACGTCGTCGTCAGCTTCGTAACGACATAGCTGTCCGCGCTGGCGTAGATTTTCTGATAGACATCCGTATTCGCCTCCAGCCACACCTGCATTCGCGGGCTGCCGAAAATGACCGCCAGCAGGACGAAGCCCCAGGCAAAAAGGCCGAAAAGGATACCGAACAGGCCCTTGCGGACTCCCATGATGGCCGCCACCAGTATGATTGCAATGATCAGTATCAGAAGAAAATTCATATGACTAATATTTTTGCCCTGCATTTCTGCGGATCCGTCCCATTCCGGCCCGCATTTCCGCCGCAGCAAACGCACAATGCCGCAAAATCCGCTTACGACTTCAGGTGCGCCTTTTTCAGCTTCCCGTCTGCCACGACAACGTAATTCGTCGCCCCGTCCCAGGGAAGCAGGGCGTTGATGCCGTTTTCAAAGGTTTCTGAGAACTTGCGGACGCCGATATCCGTATAGAGCTCCACCGTACTTCCGTCCGTCAGCAAAAGCTCCCCGTTGGACAGGTAATAAATATCGTTGTACGAAAAGTCGAGTTCCTTGGAGAAACGCTCGCGTCCGCTTTCACTATACACTGCCAGCGTTTCCTTCGCGGCATCCTCCCCATCGGCCGCCTTTCCCGTCACCAGGGCAAAGCCGGTTCCGGACGCAGCAACGCTCCGGATTTCCGTATCGCTTACGAATACGTCTCCC
This sequence comes from uncultured Lachnospiraceae bacterium, assembly GCA_900314085.1. Taxonomy (GTDB): domain Bacteria; phylum Bacillota; class Clostridia; order Lachnospirales; family Lachnospiraceae; genus RUG306. Next base: position 1,862 of record OMTX01000034.1, read on the forward strand.
GTTTCCGCCGGAACGGCAGCAGACGAATACAGCATGATCTGGTCGTCTCCAAAAGCCGCCGCCCGCCCGTCCGTAAAGAAGCACACGTACGGAACCGTCATATCGGAATAGGAAAACTCCGCAGCGATGTGGTTCGCCTTTTCGTCCCCCTTCTCCGAGAAGTCATAGAAGCGGACCGTCGTCTTCACCGTTCCCAGTGTCAGATCCAATATGGACACCACCATCCGCTTCCCGTCCGTCGAAAGGGCAGCAGCGATCGGGTAACCGGAGATTTCCGTATGCAGCTCCCCGCCTGCGGCTATCTTCCCGTCCGCCCCGTAGAGGTTGACGACATGCGTCCCCCCGTCCGACATGATCGCGGCAGAAGCCCCGTTTTCCGCCAGGTCCGCCCGCTCCACCGGCAGGTCCGTGGAAATCACCTTTTCCCCGCCGTCCTTGTCGTAGACGTGGATCTCTGTCCCGCCCCTGTCATAGACCAGAAAATAATTCTTCCGGGCAACCGTCTGTGGCGACCCCATCTCGAAGGATGCCGTCCACAGGAGGTTTCCGTCGTAGTCGAGGCAGGAAATCCCGTCGCGGCTGTATCCGACGACATTCCCGGCAAAGCCCGCATACTGCGTCCGCCCGGAGTCGGACAGGGCCGCCTCGGACTTTGTCTCACAGGACGAAAAGGTCCGGAAAGCCCCGTAGGCGACGACTGCCGCAATCAGGATGATCGTCACGACTGCGGCTATGATATATTTTCCGACCGGCCTCTTCTCTTCCATAGGATATGACTAATGTAAAGCCCCAGTACTTCCTCTGCTGCAAGCCGGGCAGGCGGCTTTCACTCCCCGCCGGCTTCCTTCAAAAAATGACCGCCCCCGGACAATCGCCTGTCACTCGCGCATCCCCCGGGCACGGTCAAAGTTATCAGATTATTCATGATCAAAAGATGAAAATCGCACAGCCGTAGGCGGGAAGCGGGTAGGCGATGGAATAATCGCGGTTGTCACACTTGACCGCCTCAGGCGTATAGGTCTTCTTCCGCTTCTCCGGCCAGATCTGGTCCTCGCCGTCCCCGGCCAGATCGCCGAGCAGCCCGGGATCGTCGTTTGCAAACACAAGCCGGTGGCGCTTTTCGGAAATCACGCCGACCCGGTAGTCGTCGTAGTGCATAGGCGTCATGTTTACGACCACAAGGGCGGAATTCTTTCCGTTCTTTGCCTTGCGGACAAAGCTGTAGATGCAGCGGTAGTTGTCGTCGGCGTTGATCCACTCAAAGCCGGACCAGTTGATGTCCTGCTGGTAGAAGGCCGGGTACTTCGTGTAGAGGTGAAGCAGGGCTTTCATCACATTGTTCACGTAGCGGTGCTTGGGGTCGTCGAGGAGGTACCAGTCCAGCTCCCGCGCCTCGCTCCACTCCTGCTTCTGTGCGAAGTCCTGCCCCATGAAGAGCAGCTTCTTTCCGGCGTGGGCCATCATGAAGACGTACCCGGCCACGAGGTTCCGATACTTGTCAATTCCGAGCCCCGGCATCTTTTCGAGCATCGAGCACTTCAAGTGGACGACCTCGTCGTGGGAGAGGACGAGGATATACTTCTCCGCTTCGTTATACGACATCGCAAAGGTAAGCTTGTTGTGATTGTCCTTGCGGAAGAAGGGATCGAGCTTCATATAGTCAAGGAAGTCGTGCATCCAGCCCATATTCCACTTGTAGGAAAAGGCAAGGCCGTTGTCCTCCACGTCTCCCGTGATCCGCGGCCACGCTGTCGACTCCTCGGCGATCATGACAAAGCCCTTGTAGCGGCCCGTCATCAGAGTGTTCAGGTGCTTGAAGAAGGCGATGGCATCGAGGTTTTCATTGCCGCCCTTCTCGTTCGGGATCCACTGCCCCTTCTCCTTCCCGTAGTCCAGATAGAGCATGGAGGCGACAGCGTCCACGCGGAGGCCGTCGATATGGTAGGTCTCCTCCCAGTTGATAGCGCTGCCGATCAGGAAGTTCTTGACCTCCGTCTTTCCGTAGTCAAAGATCTTCGTCCCCCACTCCGGGTGCTCCCCACGGCGGGGATCCGCATATTCGTAGAGGGCCTGGCCGTCGAAATCAGCGAGGCCGTGGGCATCCTTAGGGAAGTGGGCAGGCACCCAGTCGAGGATGACGCCGATGCCGTTCTCATGCAGGTGGTTGACCAGGTACATGAAGTCCTTGGGGCTTCCGTAGCGGGAAGTCGGCGCGTAGTAGCCAGTCACCTGATAGCCCCACGAGCCGTCATAGGGATATTCGGAAATGCCCATGAGCTCCACGTGGGTGTAGCCCATGTCCTTCACATACTTCGTCAGAGACTCCGCCAGGTCGCGGTAGGAGTAAAAGCCGTCATCGTTCCGGCCCGGATGCCGCATCCAGCTGCCCGGATGGCATTCATAGATAGCCATGGGCTGCTCGTAGTAGGGCTGTGCCTTCTCGCGGGCCTTCATCCAGGCGCCGTCCGTCCATTCGAAGCCTTCGACGGATGCGATGCGGGAAGCCGTACCGGGACGGAGCTCTGCAGACGTCGCGTAAGGATCGGCCTTGTAGAGCTTCCGTCCATCGCCCGTATAGATCAGGAACTTATAGAGCTGGCCCTCGCAGGCGCCGGGGACGAAGAGCTCGAAGACGCCCATGTCCTGCGGCGTCAGACGGACCATATAGTGGCTTGTCTCATTCCACCCGTTAAATTCGCCGATCACGGCAACACTGGCCGCATGCGGAGCCCAGACGTCAAACCACACGCCTTCCTGCCCGCTCTCATCCTTTCCGGGATGCGCCCCCAGCTTGCGGAAGATGTCGTAGTGATTCCCCTGCCCGAAAAGGTACATATCCAGCTCTGTGAAATTCCGCATAATGCTTCCCCTCTCTATGCTGCTCTGCCAAATGCCGCCCATATGGGTGTCATTTGTAGTAAAGCCCTCACTGTGCTACCCGCCGCGGGTGAAAATGGGTGTCGTCCGCATCAAAACCCCCGCCTCTGCTACCCGCCGATCAAACGAAGTTTTTCTCCTGAAGAATCCTTCTGCCCTTCTCATCGAACTTCCTGCCGGTGACGCGGGAGAAGAAGCCCCCGTGCTCGGCCCGGTCGATGGCCTCGTCCACGATTTCTTTGACTTCCGTCAGGTAGGTCGGATGGTCGGCGCGGGAAATGCGGCTGATCCGGTCGTAGAGAGCCAGAACGCCCATTTCGTCTATCGAATAGCCCAAATCCCGGGCATAGGCTTCGCCGAAATTGACGAGCTCGTCAATGGTCAGAACCGGAATGGCAATCTTTTCCGTGAATTTCTTCGAAAAGGTCCCGTCAAGGGACATGGCCCGCTTGATTCCCTCGTGGCTGTCCTCGAGGATGACGAGGAGGCCGGACCGGTCGTTCGTCATCAGAAGGGAAAGCGTCATCGCCGTCTGCAGGTTGATGTCCCCTGCATTCTCTATGATCAGGCAGCCGCCGGAAACCATTTCAAACAGCTTCCGGATGTCCTTGCTGTTCAGCTTGTCCCCGTCTATCTTTCCGACGCGGTCGCCGGGCTTGCCGATTTCTTTCTGCAGGACTTTGATAATGGACGTCGCCAGCGTCGTCTTCCCGCTGCCGTGGCCGCCCATGATGATAATATTTCCGCTGTCGGCATTCTGCGACCGGCTATAGCGGGCGCGCACACCCACGAGGAGCATCGCGAGAGACTTCTCCATGCCGGAGATCGGCGTGAAATAGGTGAAGGCCTCGCGCTCGTCCTCCGTGAGTTCCACGTCGGAATACTCCGCGGAGATTGCCTGCTGCAGGGAGTCATCCGTCACGTAGCCCGGCGCTTCTTTTTCCTTTGCAGCCTCTTCTTTTTCGTCTTCCGCGAGAACTCTGTCCGCCGCCGCGGCCAGTGCAGTGGAAAGATCCACCTGGCCGAGATCAATCGTATTGTCGTAGTCATGGGGCAGGCGGTCCGTATCCTGCCGCCCGTCCGCGCCGAGATCTATCGGAGCCTCTGCCGGCGCCTGCATGCGGGCAAGCTCCGCTTCGAGCGCCGCCTCATCCGACCGGGCAGCCTTCTTCGCATCGCGTTCTGCCCTGTCTTCCGCCATAATCTCCGCTACGGAGCTGGCGAGGATTGCAGACTCGCTGTCTGCAGCCTTCATCTCGGAGCTGCCGATCGGACCGGGCTCAGCCTCTTCGCCCTCAGCCGCGTCATTTCCGGCAAGAAGGTCATAGTCGCTTCCTTCCCCGGATTCACCGGCATCATCCTCTTCATCTGATGCTTCTTCCACCTCATCTTCAGTAAAGGCACCGGAATCGACACCTGCCGAGGCATCTTCCGTCTCTGCATCCGCGCCGGGCACAGGACTTCCGCCCTCCGCCTCTGCCGAAGCCTCTGCGCCGGCAGAAGAAGACGCTTCTCCTGTCTCCGCCTCTTTCCCAAAGCCGGAGCCCTGCGCTTCCGCCAGAAGGCTGTCGTAATATGCCTCCGTCCCGGCTTCTGCCGCGGGCTCTTCCTCTGTGAGTTCAGAGACTGCCGCAGCCGGATCTTCCTTCGCCTCTACTTCAGCGGCTTCCGCTTCTTCCCGCTCCGAATCCTCGCGGTTCAGTTCATCAATATGTCTCTGCAGTTCGTCCGTCAGAGTGCTCAATTGACGCTCAGCTTCTTTCCTGTCCACTTTCACCCGGATCGGCTCAATCTCCGCCGCCGAAACGGAAGCCGAAGCTTCTTCCTTCGAAATAACGGGCGGATGCCACTCTTTCAATTCCTTCTCATCAACAGGCGTGTCCGTATCCTCCGGCACCTTCCCGATGATATGCTCTGTCTCTTCCGAAACGGCAGGTACGGTAATGTCTGCGCCATCCGTAACGAGCTTTGGCATCACATAGCCGCCGGAAACCTTCTGTACCACAGGTACATCCGCTTCTTCCGGAAGGGCTTCTCCTGCTGCCTCCGGTGCTTCTTCAACGGAAGCCTCTGCCGCTGCAGAGCCGGGTGCCGATACGGTATCCCCTTCTTCCGGAAGGGCTTCCCCTGCAGTCTCCGGTTCTTCTTCCGCTGCCTCATCCGCTGTTTTTGCAGCTGCAAGGGAAATGCCGGTGACCGGCGCCGTTCCGAAAATCTCTTCCTTCATGAGGTCCTGGGGCGTGGCGCCGCTTTCCAGGCGTGGCGCCGCATCGGAGAGCTTTTCCATGATGGAGTTCGCTTCTTCAATGGCCTGATTCTTTTCATTCTCGAGCTTCTGCTGGTCCGCGTCCTTCAAGGCCTTGTCCGCGGCCCGCCTCGTCTTCTCCCACTCCGCCATGATGTCGGCAATCGTGAGCTGGCCTTCGATCTGGGGATCCTCCGCTCCGCCTTCCGGCAGAGCCAGGCTCATCTGCCCGTCATTCTCTTCAATCAGATAATTCTGGAAGTTGCTCTTCAGGGACTCGTCGATCTTCCGGTCTTCTTCCGCCTTTCTCTCTGCCGACTGCTTCTGTGTCTCCCTGAGGAAGGGCAGGTCGTTCGCCAGGGACCGGATTTCGGCGATATTTTCCCGGACCTCGTCGCTCGCCGTCGCCGCCATGATTTCGTTCACGCTGCGGCGGATAGTCGCCTCCATATTTACCGTGTCAAACTTCCCGGTCGGGACTTCCACCTGGGGAATGACCATCGTGTGGGAAAGGAACTGGCCGCCCGACGCCGGCACGTCTTCGGGATGGATTTCCGTCACCCCGTCTGCCTTCTGCCGCATCTGCCGGTACTTCTCCGCCTGGTCGCTCGTCAGGGGGCTGTAAAGCATCTTCAGCTCCAGCGCCCGCTCCACGTAGGGGCCGTCGCCGAACCATAGAATAATCTCGTCGCAGAGGTCGATGCACTTGTCCGCCTGGCCGGTCTTGTGGTAGAGGGCGGCGAGCTCGTAGGCCCACTCCTCTGAAAAGTCCCTGGTTTTCAGCTCTTCCAGGATCCCGATCAGGGTGGAATCGTCCGCTCCCTTCGCCGCATTCAGGCGGTAGAGGATGACGTATTTGAGATTGTCCCGCGGGGCGATCTCCACAAACTCGTCGTAGTATTCCTTCGCCTCGTCGTATTCGCCGAGCTCAATGGAAATGATGGCAAGCCGGTAGATGATCATCCTGCCGATCGGAGACCGCTCGTGGGCAATCTCCAGAAGCTCCCGCGCCTCTTCCCGCTTGTCCGCCGCCGCGTAGATGTCCGCCGCCTGCATGAGCTCGTTGACATTCCCGACCTTGCGGAAATTCATGGCATCAAGCATGAGGAGGGCGTCTTCCTTCTTTCCCTCCTTCATCAGGCTGTCTATCTCATCGAGTTTTGTCCTGTATTCGGATCGCTCAGCCAAAGTTTCCCACCAAACCGAAGTCTATAAGCATCTGCACCGGCCCGTCCCGAAAAAATCAGCAGGGAAGCGGATCCGGAAATATACGTAAAGCGAAACCGCTTCGCAGCTCGTGCGGTTCCCGCAATCTGCGGAACACACTTCCCGCAGAGAATAACACTTTGGATTCATTGTACCCTATTTGGCCTTCGGAATAAAGTCAAAATAGGAAAGCGCCCCTTCAGCAAAAGTGCATCGGCCCGCCGGAATGCAGGCGCCGCACGGAAGGGCAGTGTCTGTTTCCTACGAAAAAAGCGGGAGCCGGCTGTCCCGGCTCCCGCATATTATTCATGACTTCTTCTTCCTGTTTTTGAACCGGTCGCGGAGCTTTGCGATTTCTCCGCTCATAAAGGTCTTTTTTACGCCGTCGCTGTTTTCGATCTCCTCCGGCGTCTTCTGGATGAACTCGTGCGTCACCGGATCCACCGCCTTCAGCTGGGTATAGGCCTCGCGCTCGTGGGGGAAGCCGCGTTTCTCAATCGCCCAATTCGCAAGGAGGCTTCCGATATAGTAGAGAACCGCCACAACCGGAACCCCGATGATCATGCCCGGAATGCCGAAGAGGCCGCCGCCGAGGGTGATTGCAAAGACCACCCAGAAGGAGGACAGGCCGGTCGAATTGCCGAGAATGACCGGTCCTATGATGTTTCCGTCAATCTGCTGCAGGACGATGACAAAGATCAGCATATAGATGCCCTGCACGGGATTGTACATGAAGACCAGAATGACTGTCGGCACCGCTCCGATGTAGGGGCCGAAGACCGGGATGATATTTGTCACGCCGATGATGACGGAGCAGAGCACCGGATAGGGGAAGCGGAGGATCAGCATGCAGAGGTAGCAGATCACGCCTATGATCAGGGAATCGATGATCTTCCCGACGATGAAGCCGTAGAAGACCTCCTTCGTCTTGCGTCCGACGTCGAGGACGACATTCGCGTGAGAAGTTTTGAAGATGCCGTAGATGAGCTTCTTCGTGTGGCTCTTGAACATGTCCTTTTCGACGAGGACATAGACGGAGACGATGATGCCGAGGATGCCGTTGAAGATGCCCTTGCCGATGCTCATCCCCCAGTTCGCCAGGGTTTTCGCCATTTCATCCGTATTTCCCAGGTTCAGGTAATCGCGCACCCAGGAAATGCCCTTGTTGATGGCATTCGTAATGTTCCGGTCTTCCTTGGCGCTCTGCAGCTGCTCGTGGAAGTTCCCCCGCGTAATCTTGTCCGCCCAGTCGATGACGCCGACGATCTGGCTGTTGATATTGTCCACGAGATCATTGACCGTCGTCACGATCTGGGGGATGACTGCAGACAGGAAGAAGGCGACAAGGGCAATCAGAATCGCAAGCGCGATCAGGGAGCAGGACATCCGGACACGGTGCCGTGTCTTCGCCTCATCCTTCGTCCGTTTGAGAAAGGGCGGCAGCATAGCCTTTTCCAGGGCCTTCATGATCGGGTTCAGGAGGAAGGCCAGGACGAAGCCGATGATGATAGGCGTCAGGGCTCCGTTCAGCGTCCGCAGAGCCGCCGCCAGTCCGGCATACCGCTTGACGCAGAAATAGAAAATGATGACAAGGACCGCCGCAATGACAATGACGGACGCCCGCACGAGATAGAAGCGGTACTGGTCCCGCGTGATGCGGGTGCTGCGCTCCCCATGCTTTTCTTCCATATTCATTTCCTGCTCAGCCTGCGCCATGTGTTCTCCGTAGTATTTCCAGAATAATATAAGGGGAAGGGCGGATCCCCGTCCCCTACACTTCCTTTGATCAGTGATTCCTGTAATAGTTGATCAGGCAGCCGTCTTCAATGATCTCCCGTTCATCGTCTGTCAGGTTTCCGAGCGTGAGCTCAAATTTTTTGAGGCCGCCTTCCTTTACGACGTAGGCGTCGATCGTTTCCTTCTTCGTCTTCACCGCGTCAAGGATGCCGGGAATGAAGAGCATATCCCCGTTTGCGAAGGGAAGGTCCGTATCCGGTACTGCAATGCGGAAGGGCAGCATGCCCCAGTTGATGAGATTGCTGCGGTAGCGCTTCGTCGCGTAGTCGTTTGCGATATTCGCCCAGCCGCCGAGGACCTTCTGGCAGGAAGCCGCCTGTTCGCGGGCGCTGCCGTCGCCGGGCTTTACGGCAAAGATCGTGGAACCCACGCCGAAGTTTCCGTGATGGACATCCGGGAACTGCTGATGAACGATGCCCATAGCCTCCCGAAGCCCGGGAAGAGCCTCGCCTGCGCATCCGCCGGCCATCAGGGCATCCTGGGCCTTCTTCACTTCCTTCGCCCGGCCCACATAGGCAGGATCCTTCCGGGAAAGAGCAAATTCGGAGAGACGGAGGGGATTCGACCGGTAGGAGGACGTTTCGCCGGAAGGAATGAGCTCGTCCGTCGTCGTCACGGGATCGTGGATCTCGGAAACGACCTTCAGGAAAAGGTTCTCCGGCAGGGCAGGCATTTCGGGCCAGTCCTTGATATTGGGGCCGAAGGCCAGGGGCTCATCGGGATGCGCCTCGCCCTTCGAATCATAAACGCGGTTCTCATAAATCTTTGAATCAAAGAAATAGGAAGGCTTCGTGAAGTCGATGCCCTCGAGCTCGTCTGCTCCCGTCAGGAAGCCCTTATTCGCTGCAGTTGCGGCGATGGACCGGGCGTCCATGAGGGCAACGGAAGAAATCTGCCCCTCCTGCACCTTCGAGCCCTCGCGGTTCGGGAAGTTCCGCGTCGAATGGCGGATGGAAAAGGCGTTGTTTGCCGGCGTGTCGCCCGCCCCGAAGCAGGGCCCGCAGAAGCAGGTCTTCACAACGGCACCGGTTTCCAGGATATCCGCCATGCGGCCGTTCTTCACGAGCTCCATATAGATGGGCATGGAAGCGGGGTATACGGACAGGGTGAATTCGTCCGCCCCGATATACTTCCCGCGGAGGATGTCCGCCGCGTCACAGATATTCTCATAGCCGCCGCCGGCGCAGCCGGCAATGACGCCCTGGTCCACGTAGAGCTGTCCGTCCCGGACCTTGTCCTTCAGGGAATACTGAATCTTGTCACCGAAGGAAACCTTCGCCCGCTCCTCCACCTCGTGAAGAATGTCGGTAAGGTTTGCCTTGACCTCAGCCACCGTATAGGTGTTGCTCGGGTGGAAGGGCATGGCGATCATGGGGCGAATTTCGGAAAGGTCAATCTCGATGGCTCCGTCATAGTAAGCAGCATCGCCGGGCTTCAGTTCCTTGTAGTCACCTGCCCGTCCATGGATTTCATAGAATTCCTTCGTCTTTTCATCCGTCGTCCAAATGGAGGAAAGGCAGGTGGTCTCAGTCGTCATGACGTCGACGCCGATCCGGTAATCCATGGAAAGATTCTTCACGCCGGGCCCGACGAACTCCATAACCTTGTTCTTCACATAGCCGTTTTTGAAGACAGCGCCGATGATGGCGAGGGCGATATCCTGGGGGCCGACGCCGAAAACAGGGCTTCCGGTGAGATATACCGCGACAACGCCGGGCATGTCGATGTCATAGGTCTTGCCGAGGAGCTGCTTTACAAGCTCCGGCCCGCCCTCGCCCATGGCCATGGTGCCGAGGGCGCCGTAGCGGGTATGGGAATCGGAACCGAGAATCATGGCCCCGCCGGCTGCGAGCATCTCGCGGGCAAACTGGTGGATGACGGCCTGGTGGGGCGGTACATAGATGCCGCCGTACTTCTTCGCCGCGGAAAGGCCGAACATGTGGTCATCCTCATTGATCGTGCCGCCGACAGCGCAGAGGCTGTTGTGGCAGTTCGTCAGGACATAGGGAATCGGGAACCTTTCGAGTCCCGAAGCCCGCGCCGTCTGGATGATTCCTACATAAGTAATGTCGTGGCTGGTGAGCTTGTCGAATTTGATATTGAGCTTCTGCTCGTCGCCGGAAACATTGTGGCTGTGCAGGATGCCCCAGGCCATCGTCTCCTTCGCGGCTGTCGCCTTTTCCACAGCCTTTCCCGTCTTTGCGGAAAGGGCAGCCGCAGCGTCCGGCCCGTCTTCGACGATCTCTGTTCCGTTTACGAGGTATACTCCGTTTTCGTAGAGCTTCATGAATGCCTCCGGTTCCTGAATGTGATTCTTCTATACTGTAAGAAAGCCGCGCGCCCCGCGCGAAGCTTAATCGTCTTTCTTTCCAAAGAAGGAGAAGGATCTCTTTTTCTTCTCATCCTTTGCAGGAGCGTCCTGTCCGTCTTTCCAGCTGAAATAGTCGGCGTCCAGATCGTCGGACATTGCCGCAATCTGCGCATCAGAAAACGGTGCCCCGCCTTCTTCATCCTCTCCCGCGATGTGGTCTATATGGATGGGTGCATTCCCGCCGCCATGATTTGCGGCGCTCTGTCCTGCCCCTTCATCTGCGGAAGCATTTGCCTGTTCCCCCTTCGCGCTGACGACGCGGACGTTACCTGCGCTGTCGCCGAGGTCTCCCATCGGAATGCCGGCCTCTTCGAAATAGTCCTGGTTCACGATGATCTCCGGCTGGACATCCGCATACATTGGCGCTGCGTCCTCCGCATAGCCTGTCGCCTGGCCGGAGGCCTTTGCCTTCGCAATCCTTGCGTTTTCTTCTTCTATTAAATGGGTGTATTTCTGGGAATCGATGAGGTCGGAAAGGGTGCCCTTGAGCTCGAGGCGGTTGCTGCGCACCTCCCGCTTCTTTTCCTCCATCTCGGAAAGGAATTCGGCATGGACGGCGTTCATTTTTTCAATAGCCGCATTGATGCCGTCTTCGACCTCGACAAGGGATCTGTCCGTGTACATGACGGAAGCGGCGTAAATATCGTCGGCATTCCGCTTGGCGTCGAAGATCATCTCCTCGTTCTTCTTCGCCTGCTTCCTGTCCGCCTTGCTGCGGGAGGCCTCCGTCATCTGGTACTCCTCCTGCATCTCGTAGATGCAGGAATTGAGCTCCTTCAGGAGGTTCATCATATCGGCCTTGTCGATGATGACCGTCCGTTTGCTGTTTTCGTAGGGTAGGGCTTTTGAGAATAATATATGAATCCGTCTGAGGACATCTTCCGTCTTTTCCTGTGCAGACACGGCACTTCCTCCGAACACTGTATGGATATGACTAATGCAGGGCGCCGACGCGGATTGCCATAGGACATACGGCCATTGCCGCTGCAGAAAAACTCCCCGTCTGTGCGTTCGGCCCATAGCTGCCGCCTGCGGCGCTTACTCCACAGCCGGCTCAACCCAGGTAACCTCACGGCACACGCACAATCCCGCTTAGTGCTGCTCCATTCCTGGCCTGACACGGTTCACGGGCGTCCGTTGCGCGAGACCCGGATCTCAACGCTGCTTATGAAGGGCGCTTGACAGGCGGCGGCTATGGGCCGAAATCCGCCCGGACTTTTCCAATAATACCCTGTTTCATTTAACGTGTCAACGAATACGGTACTGTCTTCCACCTGTAAAAAGAGGCGCCGGACGTGACGCAGACCGGGCATCGTCACTTCGCGGGGCGCTTCTGCTTTCGCAGCTTCCGGTACAGGGCACGCACCATCTCCGCCTCATCCTTTCCTGCTGCCGCATCGTACGAGTCGGACAGGACAACCGACCGGAAGGCGGCAAACTCGCCTTCGGAAATGCCCGGAAAGGCTGCCGCCGCCCGCGCCGCGAAGTCGCGGGACTCGATGCGGAGGCCCTTCTTCCGGAAGCGGAGCTCAAAGGCCCGGCCGACTTTGGCAGGACGGCGGGTCCGATAGTACTTCTGCAGCATTAACACAAATAGGACTGCTGCCAGGGCACACAGGGCAAGAATCATCAGTGTCCGCACCAGACGGACAGTTTCCTCCGAAAGCCCCTGTTTTTGTTGGTTTATATTCGCTGCTGGCGTCTGCCCGCCCGCGGCCTGCTGAGAAGCGGAGGGATTTATATTATTCTGATCGGGTTCCTCGTCCTCAGAGTCCACAGCGGATGCTGCCGTTATCACCCAGCCCTTCAGGGACCGCAGATAGGAGAGGTACCCCTCCGTAAAGCCCGGATAGACGAGGGTGTCCGGATTCATCTCCCCCGTCACCGTCATCTCAACCGGGGTCCAGCCCACCGTCGGCAGGAAGATCTCCACCCAGGCGTGGGCATCGCGGTCGGGAACTGCGGCAGTGTACGTATTCGCCCCGATTCCCGGCTTGAATTCTCCCGTCCCGATCCGGTAGCCGGCGGCATAGCGGGCAGGGATGCCGTAAAGGCGGTACATCATTACGGCGGCGGAAGCGTACTGCTCGCAGTAGCCCCGGTGGCTGTCGAAGAGGAAGTACTCGACCGGATCTGTTCCGTCATTGGGATCGCCGGCCGCCAGCGAATAGGAGGCGTGGGTGTCGAGTGTATAGCGGATAAAGGCCGTGATATCGACGGGATCCGTCAGCGGATTTTCCGCCACATATTCCTTCAGGCGGGGAAGGCTGTCCGGAACCTCCAGGTACTGCTCCAGTCCATGCTCCTGATAATAATCCCGCATGGCGCAGGCATTCGTGATGATATCCCCGCAGCTCTCTATCCCGAGCCACTGCTCTGTACCGGGTGTTTCACTCCTCGGAAGAAAGGCGGTGAGGGACTCTGTCCGGCTTCCGTCCAGCGCGCCGACATCGTAAGGAGTATCGCCAATATAAATTGTGTCACCGTTCATCGCCGCCGGAAGGTAGGGAGAAAGCTGCGGCAGATTCGGCGTCTCCTCTCCTTCTCTCCCCCCGGCTTTTTGCAGGAGCAGGTCCGTCGGTTCTATGGGACTGACCTCCGGCGGTGAAGAATAGTCCTCCTCCAGCTGGAGAATCGGCCCGTCCCCGCCGGAAACATAGTGGGGGTTCCCCCGAAGGTCGCGATGATATATCTGTCCGTCGTAGAAATACAGGGTGCTGACGATTGTGTCTTCCCCCTCACCCGTGACAGAATCAAACGGAAGCATCACATAGTCCGAGGTATAATCTGCTTCGAATCCCGGCTCGTACACCTCATAGTAGGCCATGTCTTTGTCAATGTATTGGAGATACATCCCGCCGCGACTGCTGCTGTCGTCCGTCATGCGGAACTCTGATGGATTTCCTGTTGCCGCCACCTCATTCAAAGGGGCAAAGATCTTCGGAAACAAGGTCATGAGGTCGACACCGCTGAAGGGCTGCTGAGCGGCCTCCAGCACGTCTTCCAGTCCGCCTCCGTATGGAGTCCCTGCATAGCTGTGAAGGACCAGCCAGATCCAGACGTCCGTCCTCTGGGGAATCTGCAGGTCATCCGCCATCGCCTGAAAGGTCTCTGCCTCATGGGCCGGCGCCCAGACGCCGTCTTTATACTGTCCTCCTGTAAAGCCTTTTAAATAGAGGTCTTCCACAGGCTCCTGGTCCACTGTCGCCGAAAACTGCTCCGCTCCCGTATACCGGTTCAGCTGGTGACCCACCTGCCCGTCAATCACGGGCGTATCGTAGGCACTTCCTCCTGCCGTCGCCAGGGCAGAGCGTACCTGATGCTCGATATCGGATGCTGTCCGCCGCACGCGGGCACTTTCTCTTTTCGTCAGGCGGTTTGCCGCCGGAAGTGCGATTGCAATGGCAGCAGCCGCAAGCACGCAGCCGCAAACCAGGTACAGGGCCTGCCGGCGGAGGGAGGCCGTCCGTGTACCGCGGACAATTTTCTTCTTTTGTCCGAATCGGAAAAGGCTTTCCCCCACAGGTGTTCCGGCCCGTTTTTCCCTCTTTCCGCTTTCTGTCTCCCCGGCTCCTTTCTTTTTCCGTTTTCCCGCAATTTTCAATGTCGACCGGACGGCCTGCTCCGTCTCCGCCGCCGCCCCCAGCTGCGCCGCGAAGAAGAGAAGGAGAATGGCTGCCGCTCCGGGCATGACGTCAGCCGCAGAAACAGCGATCTTCGCCCGGGGCATGGCAATGACATATGCGATGTAAAGAGCCAGCAGGACGAGGGCAGTCCCCCGGAAGGATGTAAACAGGCGGAAGGTCAGGACGAGAATCAGAGTCAGCGTGAGAACCAGAAGCGTACTCTCTTTTGCCACCCGCGGTCTTCCGGACAGAGCCCCGTTTGCCCATTGAAACAGCCATACTGCCTGATCCCGCATGTCTTCCAGAAAGATGAAAAACGCTGCACAGGCAACGAGGAACATCCCCGCCAGCGTGCCGTAGCCGGTCGTCCTCCGGACGGCATACATGAAGGCAGCGGCAGAGAGGACGTAAGCAAGGCAGCCGAGCACCGTTTCCGCTGAAAAAACAATGAAAGGAATGCGCTCCAAAACGCGGAGCACACAGAAAACGACCGTGAAAAGGCAGGCGCTCTGCAGGAGCTGCGCAGGAAGGCGGAGGAGGAAGCGTTTCATGAAATGCCTCCTTCCCCGGCGGCTGTTTCCGCCTTTGCAGACGGCCGTTTCCGCTCGGCCCTCCGAAAACGAGGCCGTTTTTTCTTTTCCCGGCCTGCTGTTTTTTTCTCTGTAGCGGCTGTCTCTACGGACCGGTATACATTTTCAAGATATCGATCCAGGTCATCCCGTGAAGAAATCAGAATATCTCCGATCTGCACCGCAAATCCGGCCGCGAGCGAAGCGAGCACGTCAGAGTAAATCCGGCAGGCGCATTCGTCGACTTCAGCGGGCGCTGCCGGAAGCTCCGCCGCATAGAAAACGATCCTCCGCCGATCCTCGGAATAGTCCTTTTTCATCAGCTTCGAAAGGCGGGCGGACGCCGGCCAGTGGATGGACCGCGCCTCGTCGCCGGCATTATAGGCGGAGAGGTCGCGGACTTCTGTCCCGCGAGCCGCAGCGAGCGGGGTCCTGCCCTCCGCATCTTCCACCCTGCCGGGTGCCGCAGAGACAGCATCTGCCGCCTCATCATCCGGGAAGACCGGGATTTCGTACTGCACACGGGAAAGCTTCCACAGGGAAAAAAGGCCGAACAGACCGGGGACCCGCACGGACGTTACCCTGATGTGAAGCAACCCGCACTCTTCCGCCGCAAAGGGAAGGGCAACCGCCTCCCCGCCGGAAAGCGGCGAGAGCACGCGCCCCCGCTGCTTTTTCCCGTTCACGGACACGCGGTATCTGAGAATAATGTAGGGCGCCAGCGCCGGAGAAATATGCACGGAAGGGCGGACGCGGACTTCTCCGGGCAGACCCTTCACGGCCCGGCCGGCATAGTCATCACCGGTGATTCTCAGAAAGACAAGAGATATTGCCGTTGCCAGAAGCGCAGCGGCACAGAAAAGCGCGAGAAAAAAGCCCATCGTCATGAGGGCGGTACTATTCAGCCAGCCCGCCACAAAGATGAGTACAATTCCTGCAAACAGAAGGAAGAAGCCGATCATGCCTTCGCTCCCGGAGCCGGCGCGCTCACGGAATCAATCACGCCATTGATGACAGCCTCCTTCGAAAGGTCCTTTGCCCGGGCCTCCTTGGAAAGGCGGATGCGGTGGCGAAGGACATAGGGCGCCTGCTCCCGCACGTCTTCGGGAATGACAAATCCGCGGCCGTCCGCGAGCGCGGAAGCGCGAGCCATCCTTACCAGGGAAATCGTGGTCCGGGGGCTGACTCCTGCTGCCGCATAGTCACTCTCCCGGACTGTCCGCACCAGGCGGACGAGGTATTCCATGACCTCATCTGAAATCCGCACAGCTGCTGCGGCTTCCTGTATTCCCAGAAAATCATCTTTTGAAAGAACAGGACTCAGGCCGTTGACAGCAGGCTCTGTTCCGACGTCCTGTGCCATGCGGACTTCCGCCGTCTCATCCGGATAGCCGATGGAAAGGGAGATCATGAAGCGGTCGATTTCCGCCTCAGGCAGGAGCTCCGTTCCTACGGCTCCCGCAGGGTTCTGGGTTCCAATGACAAGGAAGGGAGCCTGCAATTTCCGCGTTGTTCCCTCTACCGTCACCTGCCGCTCCTCCATGACCTCGAGCAGGGCCGCCTGGGTTTTCGGCGACGTCCGGTTGATCTCGTCCGCCAGCAGGAGGTTCGTGAAGACGGCTCCTTCCCGGTAGACAAACACCTGCTTTTCCGGATTGTATACCGAAAAGCCGGTCAGGTCGGAAGACAGCAGATCCGGCGTGAACTGCACGCGGCGGTAGTCCAGGGACAGAACCTTTGAAAATGCCACGGCCAGCGTCGTCTTTCCTGTACCCGGCAGGTCCTCAAGCAGCACATGTCCATTTGCGACGAGGCCGAGCAATATCTCCCTGATCTCCGCGTCCTTTCCGAAGAAGACGGATCCGACGGCGTCCGCCACCTGTTTGAGTTTTCCCTGTATCTCCACGCTTTGCATTACTCTCATCCCCCATAAAACTTGATCATTCTGTCCAGTCTTCGACCTTCAGGCCCTCAATGCGGGAAAACTCCCCGACATTGTGGGTGACCAGGACAGACTCGTCTGCCAATGCCGTCGCCGCAATCAGCATGTCATCTGCACCGATGACCTGTCCCTGCTCCTCAAGCTCCGCCCGGATTTTTCCATAGCACACGGAAGCCGCATCCGAAAACGGAACGGGCTCGAAGATTCCTGTAAACTTCCGGTATTGGGCTATGGTCTTCGCATAGTCTCTGCTTTTCCGGGCCCCGTATTCAATCTCTGCGAGGACAATGGAAGGAACCGCGATCGACATAGCCGGAACAGACTGGAAATGCCTTTCCACAGCCGGATACTTTCCATTCAACGCATAGACAATAATATTCGTGTCCAGATAATATTTCATAGCCGCACATCCTCCGGCGGCAGGTCTTCCGGTTCCTCGTCAAGGCCCAGTCCGGCTCCGCTCCCGAAGAGATCAAAAAAGCCGTTCGGGTAGGTGGCCTTCGCATCCGCAGCAACGTTCAGTTCCAGGCTGCAGGGAAATTTCTGCTGAATGACCGTCTGCCGCATAAAAAGATTCAGTGCTGTAGACAAGGTCATTCCAAGCCCTTCATACACCTTCGTCGCTTCTTTTTTCAGTTCGTCATCTGTCCGGAAAGATACCATTGTCATAGAGATCACCTCCGAATACATTGTACTCAGCTGTATGTACAATGTCAATTTCAGCCCGGCAGTGTATACCATCCTTATGGAAGTTGACAAAAGCCCGGTGAGCACGTACTATCAAGGTGTCGTTCACTGATTCCGTAGCCGGGCGCAGAGCAGTCCCGCGAAGGACAGCTCCCGCAAGGGCAGCGGATTCATAAACAGAGGGAGACATCAGATGAAATACAGCCGCGATGCCGCAGATTCCTGGGAGGGTTTTGACGGCGGTGAGTACGTTTACGACAAAAAAGAAGAGAAGAGCTGGCAGTCCCGCATCTGGCTCTTTCTCTTCCTCTTCGGCCTCTTCATGTGCCTCGTCGTCGGAATCTACATGATCCGCGAGCAGCATCTCGTAAAGCACGGGGCAACGGTCACCGCTGAATACCAGCCCGACACCGGCGTCGCCGTCTTCTGGGATGAAAGCGGCCGCTACCACTCCGTCCGCGTCAGCGTGTTTGCACCCGAAATCAGCAAGGACAACACGGTCACCCTCTACTATGATTCCTCAAAGCCCGACGGTGTCTACGATGCCATTCCGAAAAATAAGCCTTCTTCCTATATCCTCCCTTTCGCACTTTTCGGCGCCATCGCAGCTCTCGGCCTCGTCATGACGAACCGGATCCGGAAGGGAAAATAGAGAGCTTGGGACCGGCTAAGCGCTTCTGCTTATCCTTCGCAAACAGCAGCGGTCTGCAGCGGTTCTCCCAGATCTGAACATTTCCCTATAGCGTTCCTTCTTGCTTCACCTCTTCGGTGTACTGTTTTCCGTTTCCGGGGAAGCCTTCGTATTTTGAGGCTCGTCGGTTCCGTAACCCGTCGTGACTTCCACCTGCGGTGAATTGATGACATCCTCTACCGTGACCGGCTTCTCCTTCGGCCCGAAGATACCGACCAGAAGCAGGACAAGGCCAACAGCCATAGCCACACCGCCGACGATGCGGATATAGAGAAGATACCCGCCACTCGGCTCTGACTTCGAGTCCATCTTCCAGCTGTCATTGATGATCCAGACGTAATACGGTAAAAACAGATTCAACGCCCCGATCGCCAAGAGAATGATTCCCAGAATAATTTTCATCGTTTCCCCTGTGACTGAATGTCAACAACTTTTTAGTAGGTTTTCCCTTGATTTTTAATTGA
>OMTX01000049.1 GCA_900314085.1 uncultured Lachnospiraceae bacterium
CCTCGAAGCTATAGATGCGGTAAACCAGGCTGTTTTTGACAATGGTTGCAAGAATCTGTCGGTTCACGGAGATGCACTGGCTGCTGATATCGAGAATCCAGATCTGATATATATTGACCCGCCTTATTATTCGCCAACTTCAGACAATGAATATGTTAGAAGGTATCACTTTGTCGAAGGGCTTGCTAGGGATTGGAGGGGGGTGGAATTGCAGGCAAATACTATCACAAAGAAATTCAAATCGTATCCTACTCCATTTTCATCAAAAGATGGTGCAACAGAGGCATTTGATAAATTGTTCAAAAAGTATGCAAACAGTATTATCATCGTGTCCTATTCATCTAATAGTCTCCCAACGAAAGACGAAATGATAGGGATACTTTTTGCATATAAAGATAATGTTGATGTTGTTCCTATAGACTACACTTATAATTTTGGAAATCAAAAAAATGTAAAAACGCATAGAAATAAGGTTCAGGAGTATCTTTTTGTCGCATACTGATTGGAGAATATAAATGGCGAGAAAGGTTGAGATCTGGCTTGTCGGGAACACAGGATTAAGAAACCCTCTTAGGATACAAGAGGGCCTGAAAATGTACGCGCAATCTCCTTTCGTTGGAAAGCTTCATGGAACTGAAAACGAGATTGCTTTTATGAATTACTTAAATGCCCATGGCGTAATTCGTAACGAGGCAGGGAATGATGTATCAGGAAGCCATGCTCGCAAGTGGCGCTTGATGTTTGCGAAAAATGGCTTCATTTACCCTCAGGTGCAGAATAAGTATGGCTTTTCACAAGAGGAATTAGGACCATTGGATGAAATTACTCCTTTTGGAAGAACATTCTTAAATGCGTCAACATTTCCAGCTGTTCAGGAGTGCTTTTTAAGAGCAATGTCAGTGGAACAGTTCCCGTTGTCAAATGGAGAGGGGCTTTTTTCGCCGCTCCGGTGGATTTTGGCGATAATGTTGGAACTGGAAAGAAGGACAGGTACTTCAGAACTCAGTCGAATTGAATTTGCCTTGTGGGGCCATGCCACAGATCCAAGCTATGATATTGAAGAAGTAGTAGATCGAATACTTGATCTGCGCGAAAGAAGAAATGAGGCAGCATCAAAGCGTAAATTTGATAAGCAAGAAATAGAGGAAAGAGGCAAGGATTATAGTAAGAAGAAAGAAAATTTTCTTGATTACAGCGATATGAATATGCGCTACCTGCGAATAACGGGAGTGCTTCAGAGAAAAGGCCGAGGTCTTATTATTGTACCGGCAAAGCATGTCGTTGCAGAAAAATTGGCAAAATCCAGTGCCACAGATGTTCCTTTAAGACAGCAGCTCAAGATACTTTGCTCCGAAGCTCCATTGCCTACAGATGATCTTGAAACTGCCAAGTCAGTATTAACTGACATGAGAAAGCAGCTGGACCATTTACATATCTTGTATGATATCTCCGGCATGCCATTAACGACAGCAGCTGAAGTAAATAATGCCTGCCGATATCTGGAAGAAATCTTATTTGAGACAAATGAGATCGCATATGCTGAGGAGCAGCGGGATAAGTGGAAAGAGATTTCTGATTACATGACATTGCTTATTAATGGGGGCGGGACAAAAGCATACGACGAGGATAATCAAATAGAAGTACCAAAGGATGAAAAACCTGTCTATTTGGAATGGGTTTTGTGGCGGGCTGCCCTTGCTATCGATAGCATGACCAATAAACCATATGAAGCTAGAGGCTTCAGATTAGATTCGGATTTTATGCCAGTGTCAACCGCTGGAGGGGGAAAGGGAGATCTATACTGTGAGTTTCAAGATTATACAATCTTAATAGAGGTTACTACATCCACGAGTTCGATGCAGGAAGCGATGGAAGGGGAGCCGGTTAGAAGACATGTATCCGATGCAGTACTGAAGTATGATAAGCCTGTATATGGAATGTTTGTCGCAATAAAAATAGATACCAATACTGCCGAGACTTTTCGACATGGTGTTTGGTATGCAAAGGATGATAAACCGCAAAGGCTTAATATTGTTCCTTTCTCGCTTTTGCAATTTCAGCAGGTTTTCAATCAGATGTTTCAATCCGGCGAGGTCTCTCCACAGAAACTGGTAGATCTAATGGAGGATTGTGAATCCTATAGAGATTCCTTAAATGCTCCTGAATGGAAGAAGAAGATAGATCAATTGGTTTCCGAAATTGTAGCTTCGTAATTTTAAATCAGCAACTAGCGGAAGAACTGGCTATGCATTTAATATTGTTACTGGGTTCTGGTGATATCTATTGAGTGCATTAAGGGGCATGCTTTACATGGATTTGAATCGAAAAATCAATGTCTTCATCAGCTCTGGCTG
>OMTX01000022.1 GCA_900314085.1 uncultured Lachnospiraceae bacterium
GAGCGGCCTGGGCTTCCGTATTCGCCTCATTGGCATCATCATAGGCTTCCTGGGCAGACGTCACCGCCGCCTGCGCCTTCTTTGCGGCTTTCGTCTGGGCATCTGCGTAATCGCTTTTTGCCTGCTCAAGCGTTGACTCTGCGCTCGCCAACGCGGCATTTGCCTTTGTTTTCTCTTTTTCAGTACTATCTTTTGTAAGCGCATCAACGGCCGCCTGTGCTTTGTTGTACTCCGCTTGTGCAGACGCTACCGCCGAATTGGAGACAGAAGATTCCGGGTCAGATGCCGCGCTCGTTGCCCTCGAAAGTGTCTTCTTCGCTGCCTTCAGAGTCTCCTCCGCCTTGTCTGCCGCCGTCTGTGCCTTGATCTGGTCGAGGGCCGCATAGTAGACGGCATTGGTTGCTATCTGGTAGGCATTCTGCAGATCCGCATAGGAGGCATTGGCGAGGTCTAAGTCCTCCATGGCTTCCTTCAGGGCTTCCGCAGACTCCTGCCCGGTCTGAGCCGTACCCCTCTGCGCCTTCGCGAGTTCCTGCTGGTTCGCCTTCGTCGCCAGGGCATTCAGCCGCTGCTGCAGAGCCAGATTCTGCTGCTTGAGCCAGAGGTCGTCTTCGACGTCACTCATATCAAGAGAAAAGAGGGGATCGCCGGCATTGACCCGGTCGCCGATCTTCACATAGACTTCTCTTACCTTGCTGCCGGAGGACTCGCCTCCCGTCGCATCCGAAAGGGAGGATGTCCCGCCGGCAGCCCCCGAAGAAGCGGTTCCGGAACCACTGTCCGTACTTCCGCCTGTAGCGGAGGCATCGCCGGAGCCGGCAGTTCCGCCATCGGATACCGTTCCGGACACACTCGCCTGGGAAATGGCCTGGTCCCCGGAGACAACGCGCCCCTGGACCGTGAAGGAGGTCTTCAGATCCTGCCGGACCGCAGCCTCCTGCATCACTCCGCTGTTCATATTCATAGCGTCCTGCTCCGCCTTCTTCTTTTTCCATAGGAAGAAGCCGATCAGAACTGCAGCTGCTGCCAAAGCAATGATAATCAGAATGAAAAGCTTCCTGTGCTTCCGAAACGCTTCCTTCAAATTCAGTTTTTTCTTCATTTTTCCCTCGAAAAATCACCGGTAAAAACAAAAGAACTCTCCGGAAATGAGACGTCCGGAGAGTTCCAATAGTTTCTCTCTCAAAGTTGTCCTGCTGCGGCTTTATGTGTACTATATCAACTAGTACACATGGTGTCAACTCCATTGAGGAAAAAAAATATGTGTATTATTTGTGATTTTTGAACGGCGGATCCGCGCTTTCAATTCCGTAAAGCCGGCAGACGGCCGTTCCTTACAGCATCTGCTGCAATTCCTATGCTTCTTCGCGGCTGGCAAAGAAGTCGCTGAGCTTCTTCAGAAGTTCCGCCTTCCCGATGGTCTTCAGGAGGTAGTCGGTGGGTTTCAGGTCTATGACCTGCATGACCGTGTTCTTGTCGTTCTTTCCGGTCAGGAAGATGACAGGGATATCCTTCGTCACCTCATCCCCGCGAAGCATCTGCAGGATCTTCGATCCGTCCGCCACCGGCATGGCATAGTCGAGAAGGATGAGGTCGCACGTATTCTTTGCGAGCCAGGTAATCGCCTGCACGCCGGAATTGGCCAGGGCGACATGGTAGTCCGCCTTCAGCCACCCCCGGATCAGCTGCCGGTACTCCGTATCGTCATCGACGACGAGGACGACCTTCTTCTCTCCCTCGTTCCGGTCACCGGACGTTTCCGCCAGCATATCCCGTACGAAGACATCCATATCGAGCGGCCGCTCGTAGAATCCCATGACGAACTCTTCCGGAAGGTATTCCTGGATGAAATCCCTCTCCTCCTTGCGGCCGATCAGGATGACCATCTTGCCGGACTTCTTGACGACATCAGCCAGGTGGTTCAGAAAACCCACGCTATCCTTGATGTCGGAATCCATATAATAGATATAATATTCGGCATCCTCGAGATGGTCGTCAGCGTATTCGTCCGTCGAGGAAACGAAGTCGGTCGTAAAACCGTTCTGTTCCAGTTTGACGGAAAGGCCCTTGATCAGGAAAGAATCCCGTGTACTGATTATGAGAAATTTCTTCATTGCAGTGCTCCAAATATATATAGAAGAAAATATTAGCTATGCTGACACAAGGGGTTCGTCAGGAATTGCCCGGAAGCAGTGTCTTCATCCCGTCCCAGTCCAGGTCGAGAAGCTTCTGCCCCATTTCCCGGAAGCGCTTCTCATCCTCCTCCGGCAGGGTGTATTCTTTCATTGAGTTCAGAACCATCTCCGCCAGGTCGTAATCCATGGCGTCAATGAATCCGGACAGGCTGTCATAGGCATCAGCCAGCACCGACTGTTCCACCTCCGGTTTCTGCCCAACCTTATTATCTTCGCTTAAAGGCGAAAGCTTGTCAAGATAGGACCTGTATTCTTTTAACAGGTCATCCGTAGCTGTATCGATTGCCTGCGTATCTTTCGCATTCCCCGCTTCTTCCATGGCAAGGGCCGCTTTTGACAGATGGTCGATGCCGATGATGCGGGCGGAACTCTTCAGGGCGTGAACCCAGATGGTATAGTTTTCAATATCTCCGCCCTTCCAGAAGCCCTCGATCTCCCCTGACTTCTTTTCGATGGAATTAAAAAAGAGCTCAACTGCAGAGAGAAAACTTTCCGCCCCGCCGCAGTTTTTGAGGCCGGCAGAGACGTCCATGCCGGGCACCTCGTAGAGCCAGCCGGGAACCTGTACTTCCGCCGTACACGAAACCTCATCCGCTCCCGGATCCATATTATTCTCATCCCGCCCGTGAAGAACCGTATGCTCCCGCTTCAGCGTCACCTTCTCCTGGGGCAGGTAGAGGTAGAGAGCCGCATCGAGCTCCTGCCTGTCCACAGGCTTCTCCAGATAGTTCGTGAAGCCCGTCGTGAAGATTTCCCGCCCGAAGGACTCCGTGATATCGTTGTCAAGAAGGATCACCGGGGCATTCACCCTCCCGCCGAGTTCTCCCCGGAGGCTGTTATATACAGAAAGCCCGTTCGCCTTCGGCATCAGGTAATCGATGAAAATAATGTCATAGCTGTTCTCTTTCAGTTCTGCCACGAAGTCATCCGGATCCTCCACTGCCACCGGAAAAAGGCCGGAGCTTTTCAGCATATGGGAGAGATACTCCGCCTGGATCCGGTCATCGTCAAGGATCAGGGCGCTGGCGCCATTCACTACAACCCGTTCTTTCATATCGTCACTCCGCCCCCTTTCCCATGGCATCCATCTTCAGAAGGCCGTCCTTCAGCCGCGAATGCAGGGCGGCTGCGGCGGCCTTCATCTGGGGATGGACGACGGACAGGGATTGAAGATCGCCGGAATCCGCAAACCCCCGGCAGGTCCGGGCAATGTTTGCCACATCGTGGGCGCCGATGAGCTCCGAATTCTCCCGCAAAGCCTGCAGCAGGCACGAATACTGGTAGAAATTCCGGTCCTCGTAGGTCGTGGAAAGGTCCGGGGAAATGTCCCGATCCACCATATCCTGCACCGTGTGCAGGAAAAATTCGTGATCTCCGTTGAAACGGTCCCTCACCCCATTCACGTCAAGGAAGGAAAAGATGCTTCCATAGAAGTCCCACATGTCGCCGGACCAGGTCTCTTCAGAGACGTTTTCCTGCAGGGGCAGGTATTTCGTCAGGATGGAATAGAGCTTTGCCTCCTCAAAGGGCTTCGTGACATAGTCCGCGAAACCGGCCGTCCTGTACTTCTCCTCTTCGCCCTTCACCGTATTCGCTGTCATCATAATGACCGGCGTATCATCGCAGATGTGGGTAGCCCGGATGACACGGAGGGCCTCCATTCCGTCCATAACCGGCATCATGTGATCCATGAAGACGAGGGTATAGTGAGTCCGCCGCAGGCGGTCCAGGGCATCTTTTCCGTTCGTCTCCGTATCCATGGGAATGCCCGCCGGCTTCAGCATGCGGATCAGAAGGTCGACATTCATATCGTTGTCATCGACGATCAGAATCCGCTGCTCAGGAGAACCGGGCTTTACAACCAGGTCGGAAAAACGGCCGGTTTTCCGGACAGTGGGCGGCACAACGACGCTCATCTCCCGGAACTTGGCCACCGAAGGCGGCTGGGCATTTATCTCGTCCGCGCCACGGTTCGATACATAGTCCATGACGCTCTTGAAGAAATCGAGGAGGCTGTTGGCGGACGTCTTTATATTTTCCGCATATTCCCCGATTTCCTCCGACCGGTCGGTGTTTTTCAGGATCAGGTCATCGTAGCCGATAATGGCGTTCAGGGGCGTCCGGATTTCATGGGACATCTGCGTCATGAAATTATTCTGGGACCGGACAGCGGCATCCGCTTTCTCCCGCTCTTCCTTCTCCCGTTCCTGGGCCCCCTTCAGTTCATTTAAGGCGTCCATCATGGCCGAATAGTCCGGCGTTTCAAAGGTCAGCAGGAAAAGCAGGACATTCAGGGATGCCATATAGAAAATCAAAAGGACATTCCTGAAAAAAGCCACCTGCAGGAACATGCAGGCAAAGGAGATGGCAAAGCCGGAATAGAGGGTGGCCAGCTGCTCGCGGCGGAAATTCTTCCGGTAGCGGAAGAGGTGGTTGATACCGACGGAGAGGTGGACAAGGGGGATTACAAATACAACAGGGAACCACAGGGCATGTCTCACATAAACGCCGTCTTCGTAGGCGTAGGCAAAGCCGAAGAAGGCATTTGCGATCAGCAGAAGGGGATAGACGATAGAGAGAACCTTCGTCACCTTCTCCAGCCGGCTGTGCTGATATTTCTCGCTGCCGA
The DNA here is from genome assembly GCA_900314085.1 of uncultured Lachnospiraceae bacterium. Lineage (GTDB taxonomy): Bacteria > Bacillota > Clostridia > Lachnospirales > Lachnospiraceae > RUG306. Next base: position 4,825 of record OMTX01000022.1, read on the forward strand.
TAAAGCTTGTCGCATACCGCTGAAATGAGTAGGTCACGGACTCCCCTATGAAATGGTCAAGCGCTGTCAGAATCAGAGGCAGGACGCCAAGGGAGGACAGGTGCAGGGAATCCATAAAACCCACAATGGAGTCCAGTGCCGTTCCCAGCGTCACCTGCAGGCAGAAAGCCGTGAAGTAGGGAGATACCCGGTTCGTACCGCCGTATTTGATTTTTATATAGATCAGAATGACGATATCGATCGGAAGGATCGAAATCTGAAGAAAAATCATATCATTTGCCATGTCTTTTCCTCGCAGAATCAAAATGGCTCTATGTAAAAAGCTTCCAGGCGAAAAAGCAATATCAACATGCAGCCTTACCCCGCCATAAAGCGGTTCCGCCGGTCCTTCAGCATGGCAACCGCCTTTGCCAGTTCCGGATCCGGCAGCTCCGGCTGCTTTTCAATCCGGATTTTTTCCGCCGGCAGGAAGTCCATCAGCATTTTTTCAAGGGCCGCGGAATCAATGGGCTTGGAAAGATAGTCCTCAAAGCCCTCACTGATATAGTAATCCCTCGCGCCGGACATGGCGTTGGCCGTAAGGGCGATGCAGGGCTTGTGCTGGTTCGGATTCATGGACTCTCTCCGCAGACGGTGCAGCATTTCGATTCCGTCCATGCCGGGCATCTTGTGATCGATCAGGACAATGTCATAGTCGTAGACCTTGAGCTTGGCCAGTCCCTGCTCGCCGGACATCGCCGTATCGACGGAAATCTTTGTCTCCTTCAGAAGCCCCTTCACGACGAAGAGGTTCATATCCGTATCGTCAACGACGAGGATCTTTGCATCCGGCGCTGTAAAGGCCTGATGGTAGACAGGCGCCGTTTCAATCTTCTTTTTGTACGTCGCCCGGACATCCCCGATCGGTTCCTCATCGAGGACGAACTGGTCGATCGTGAAGCCGAAGGTAGACCCTTCCCCGTAGACTGAAGAGACGAAAAGCTTCGTTCCCATCAGGGCAAGGAGCCTTGTCGTGATGGAAAGACCGAGACCGGTTCCCTCAATCCCGTGGTTCTTTTCCTCGTCGAGGCGCTCAAAGGGCTTATAGAGCCTGTCCATATCCTCCGGCTTGATTCCGATTCCTGTGTCCTGCACCTGGAAGGTAAAGGCGCCAAGCCCCTCTTCTCCGGCCCTGTAGGACACCGTGAAGACGACCTGGCCGCGCTCCGTGTACTTGATGGCGTTTGTCAGAATATTGAGGGCGCACTGCTTGACACGGACATTGTCCCCGTGCAGGATGTGGGGCATGGTCTCATCGACGTTTACGACGAAATTCAGGCTCTTCGCCGTAGCGCGGGGCCGCACCATCGTGACGAGCTCTATTATTAATTCTGAAAGATCATAATCGACGGGCACAATGGAGAGCTTTCCCGATTCCATCTTCGAATAGTCGAGGACGTCGTTTACGATATTTAATAATGTGTTTCCGGCGTTCTTGATATTCGTGGCATACCCTGTCAGCTTCGGATCATCGAATTCCCGGAGAATCATCTCATCAATGCCAAGCACCGCATTGATCGGCGTCCGGATTTCATGGGACATGGAAGCAAGGAAAGAGGACTTGGAATTTGACTCCACCTCCGCCCGGTTCTTTTCCATCATGATCTCGTTGACCTTTGTCACCCGGACCTGGACACGGACGAGATATATCGCACTGATGACAAAAATGACGGCAAGCAGGCCAAACACCCACATCACAAGGAAGGCAATCCGGTCCAGATCCGCCGCCACGGCATCCTTTTCCGCATAGCCTGCCAGGAAAAAGTCGGTCTGCGGAATTTCCGCCTCATAGACAAAGATATCCCCTACCGTCTTTGCGGAATAGAAATCACAGGCGGCATGGTTCAGCTCCATCGTCCGGAACATGTCCTGAAAATACCCGTCTGCCTCGGAAGACTGCAGGAAGGCAGCTCCGGCCTCCGGAATGCCTTCAAACACATAGGCAGTGGTTCCCTCCTTGTTCATGACCATCTGGTAGCCCAGGGGACTCTCCTCCGAATTTTCTATGACCTCCGCTATCCTGTCATTGGGAATGATTTCATAGAGGACGTAGCGAATATTCTTCTGCCGCATGACAGGGCACGCGGCAACAAGCCCCACGCCCTCCCGATAGACGAGAGAACCCGTTCCGTGCAGGGCATCCTTCACCAGCGTCATGTCGTTGTCCGGCAATCCCCTGCCAAAGACCGGCGTTCCATCGACGCCGATGCAGCCGAATTTTTCCGTATGAACGACCTTTGCTGTGGAAGAAAGAAGCTCCTGCTGGCTTTCCGGCTGGGCCTCGAGCTGGGCGGCCAGAAATTCCAGGTTCTCAAGCGCCGTCACGGTCTCCTCGCTGATCACCTCCGCATTGGACCGGGCCACCCTGGCAAGCTGCTTTGCCGCAAAGGTATTCAGGGAATCATTCATCCGGAAGTAGAGAATGAATCCGGTCACGACCATGGCGATGATGAGGCCGAAGAAAATCCAGTGCATGGCCAGCGTCAGCCTGGCCTGGGACGCTTCCCCGGAAAACTTCGAAAGCTTTTTCTTCGTCTTTTCTTTCTTTTCCGTATCACTCATGGACCGTAACTCCCTGTACATACCAGTTCATATCGTTCAGGAGATAGTCGTCCGATGCTGCCTCTCCGGCAAGAATCCGGACGGTACTTTCATTGTCTGTCACCGGGCCGAAAAAGACGTCCCAGGTCCCGGCCTCCATCTTTTTCTCCGCTTCGGAAATGGCGGCCTCTGCCTTTGCTTTTCCCTCCCCTGCCTTGTCAGTGAGCTCCGTCAGGCCGCAGGAGCCTGTCGAAAGTCCCAGCCAGTCGTTCTTTCCATAGAATCGGCCTTCCAGGCAGGACTTGATTTCATCATAATAGTAGGAGGACCAGTCCATCGTAATGCAGCAGATGTTCGAATTCTGATACCGGCCCCTGTTGTCGTAATTGTTCCCGATGGAGCGGGTACCGAGATCGTCCGCCGCCTGCAGGGGAGCCAGCGTATCCGTATGGTGGGCGATGATGTCGCAGCCGTCCTGGCGAATCAGCTTTTTTGCCGCTTCATAAGCTGCCTGATAGTCATCCCAGGATTTCGTGTATTCGACAATCACTTCCGCATCGGGATTGACGGACCGGGCGCCGAGCGTGAACGCATCGATTCCCCGGATGACCTCCGTGTAGCCGTAAGCAGCGACATAGCCGATCTTCCCGGTCTCAGTCGAAGCCCCTGCAGCTATACCGGCAAGATACCGCGACTCGTAGTTCCGGGCAAAAAAGGCCGTACAGTTGTCCCCGAAGCGGGTGCCTGAGCAATGATAGAAAATAATCTCCGGATGGGCTTTTTCCTCCGCCGCCACCGCATTGGCATAGCCTACGGACTCGGCAAAGATGATTTTGCAGCCTTCGCCGATCAGGTCCTCCATCGTCTGCACGGCCTCGTCCCCGTAGGGCACTCTTTCCGCCAGAATGACGTCGAGATTCAGCTCATCCTCTATCTTTTCAAAGGCATCCGCGTGGGCCTGGTTCCAGGAAGCGTCCGTCTTCTTCCCGTTCAAAAGGACACCGACCTTTGTCTCTTTCTCCGTAATGTCGCGATCCGGTGACTGCACCCGGATGCCGATAATCCCGGCAAAAATAGCCGCAATCAGGACGGTAAATATGATTGCAAGTTTTTTCAAGCAGGCACCTCCGAAAAAGAGAAACCGTATAAGCCGGCTGCAGTGGAAGCACAAAAGGCCTTCCCGCTCAATCAGGCTTATATTTCCTCATCAAAAAGGAAGAAAGACAGGGCATAGTTCGAAAGGTCTGCGCCGAGCTCCGTCAGGCATACCCGCCCCTCGGAGTAGAGAAGGAGGCCGTCTGCGGAGAGCTTTGAAAGAACCCCGCCGTACATGGCGTCAATGCTTACCCCGAAGGTTTTCTCGAAGTCATCCCTCGAAACGCCTTCATTCATCCGGAGACCGAGGAACATGAATTCCTCCATCTGCCCCTTCCTCGAAATGGCTTCCGCGTCCTTGTAGATGGGGAAATCATCCGCCTCCACCTTTGAAAGATATTCATAGATGTCCCGTGAATTCGTATAGCGGATATTGTCGAGAAGGGAAGCCGCCCCGAGCCCGACGCCGAGATAGGGCACCCGCTTCCAGTAGCCGATATTGTGCCGGCAGGCCTTCCCCATGCGGGCGTAGTTCGAAATCTCGTACTGGCCGTAGCCGTGCTCAGCGAGATATCGCTGGGCGATTTTCCCAAGCTCGTACTCCTGATCCTCGTTGGGAAGCTCCACCGTGGGTTCCCCCTTCTCCCGCCGCTTTACGTCGTCTTCATAGAGGTCGTAAAATGGCGTTCCCTCTTCCACAATCAGGGAGTAGCAGGAAATATGCTCCGGCCGGAGGGACGTCACATCGGAAAGTGTCTTCCGGAGCGTGGCAGGCGTCTGTCCGGGAATGCCGGTCATGATGTCCACATTGATATTGTCAAAGCCCGCATTCCGGGCGTATTGGAAGGTATTCAAAAATTCGCCGTAGGAATGCACACGTCCCAAAGTCTTCAGTTCATTCTCATCCGATGACTGCAGGCCGATGGACAGGCGGTTCACCCCGAGGGACCGGTAGAGGGAAAGCGTCTTCTCCGCCGCCGTCGCGGGGTTACACTCCATCGTGACCTCCGCATCCGGAGAGACATGAAAATATTTGTACACGGTCCGGATGATCTTTTCCATGTACTTCTCTTCGAGCCATGTCGGCGTCCCGCCGCCGATGTAGATGGTCGCGATTTCGCAGTCGTCCATCCGTTCCGCCTGGTAGAGGAGTTCCCGCATGAGGGCCTTCGTATAGCGCCGCCGTATCTCACTCCCGTAGGCTCCCGAAGGGAAGTCGCAGTAGAGGCACTTCTTCATGCAGAAGGGAATGTGGATGTAGAGCTCCGTCTCTGTTCGTTTGTTTTCTGTCGTCTCTTCCATTTTTTATGACTAATATAAAACCCTGTAGCTGTTCGCTTTCAGTCCTTCGCAGAGCAGCAGGGAATGTGCTGCCGTTAGTTTCCTGCCCTAAGTGAAAAAGCAGGGAATGTTTGCGCTTTATATTATTCTCATTCTTCATCCAGCTTCAGGACACTCATGAAAGCCTCCTGGGGAATCTCCACGTTCCCGACCTGGCGCATCCGCTTCTTGCCCTCTTTCTGTTTTTCGAGGAGCTTCTTTTTCCGCGTGATGTCGCCGCCGTAGCACTTGGCCAGGACATCCTTGCGGTAGGCCTTCACGGTCTCTCTTGCGATGACCTTGCCGCCGATCGCCGCCTGGATAGGGATTTCGAAGAGATGCCTCGGGATCTCCTCCTTCAGCTTCTCACACATCTTCCGCCCCCGGTCGTAGGCTGTCCCTTCAAAGACAATGAAAGACAGGGCGTCGACCTGCTCGCGGTTGATCAGGATATCAAGCTTCACAAGGTCGGACTTCTCGTAGCCCCTGAGCTCGTAATCAAAGGAGGCGTAGCCCCGGGACCGCGACTTTAAGGCATCGAAGAAGTCGTAGATGATTTCGTTCAATGGCATGATGTATTTGATGACGGCCCGCGTCTTTTCGACGTACTCCATGGAAACGTACTGGCCGCGCCGTTCCTGGCAGAGCTTCATGATATCGCCGACGAATTCGCTTGTCACCATGATTTCCGCATCCACCATGGGCTCTTCCATATGGTCAATCTCCGCGGGATCCGGCAGGTTCGACGGATTCGTAAGCTCGATGACTTCCCCGTCCGTCTTAAATACCTTGTAAACGACGGAAGGCGCTGTCGTCACAAGGTCGAGGTCGTACTCCCGCTCGAGCCGCTCCTGTATGACATCGAGATGTAAGAGGCCGAGGAAGCCACAGCGGAAGCCGAAGCCCAGGGCCTGGGATGTCTCCGGCTCGAACTGCAGGGCAGCGTCGTTCAGCTGGAGTTTTTCCAGGGCATCGCGAAGATCAGGATATTTCGCCCCGTCTGCCGGATAGAGGCCGCAGTAGACCATGGGGTGGACCTGCTTGTAACCGGGAAGGGCTTCTGCGCAGGGTGTCTCATCGAGCGTAATCGTATCGCCGACTCTCGTTTCCTTCACGTCCTTGATGGAAGCCGTGAGATAGCCCACCATGCCGGTCTCGAGCACATCGCAGGGAATGAAGCGGCCGGGGCCGAAATAGCCGACCTCGACGACGTCGAAGACTGCCCCGGTCGCCATCATGCGGATGCGGTCGCCCGCCTTCACGCTGCCATCGAAGACACGGAAGAAGACGATGACGCCCCGGTAGGAGTCGTAAAGCGAATCAAATATGAGCGCCTTCAGCGGTTTCTGCGGATCCCCGGAGGGACCGGGCAGGTATTTGATGATGGCCTCAAGCACGTCCCGGACATTCTCTCCCGTTTTGGCAGAAATCCGCGGTGCGTTTTCACAATCGAGACCGATGACATCCTCGATTTCCCTGCAGGCTTCATCCGGATCTGCAGAGGGCAGGTCGATTTTGTTGATGACGGGAAGGACCTCGAGATCGTGGTCGAGCGCCAGGTAGACATTGGCCAAGGTCTGGGCTTCCACCCCTTGGGCAGCATCGACAATCAGCACTGCCCCGTCGCAGGCCGCAAGAGATCTCGAAACTTCGTAATTGAAATCCACATGTCCCGGGGTATCGATGAGATTGAAAATATACTCCTCCCCGTCGTCCGCCTTGTAGATGAGGCGGACCGCCTGGGACTTGATTGTGATGCCCCGCTCCCGCTCGAGATCCATATTGTCGAGAACCTGGTCCTGCATCTCACGCTCCGTCAGGACGCCCGTCATCTCGATCATGCGGTCCGCCAGCGTCGACTTCCCATGGTCGATATGGGCAACGATGCAGAAATTCCGTATATGTTTTTCGTCAAAAGCCATGGCGATTAAGTTCCTTTCAAATGCAGACTAAATCAAGATATTTTAGCATAAAAAAAGAGATCCCGGAAGCATCATTGCCTTCCGGGATCTACATCTCAATGCTATTCAATTTTCTTTCCTCCGAAAAAGAGTTTCCCTCTGCTATAACCCCGATTACCGGCTGCCCGGTTTCTTGTATGTCGCCTCGTAGGGCGGGCTCTCGGTGGGTCCGTGCTCGTAAACGACGGCAAACTGCTCTGCAAATTCAGAAGCGGCTTTTCGTTTCCGGCTGCTGCTGTATACAGGGCGTCCCCTTCCGGGATCCGGCTTCAGCGAACCTGTCGCAATGACCGGCGCTATGGAATAGAATGTCGCATCCATACAGCTCATCTCCTTCCTTGAAGTATTCGGAACTTCCGTTCCTATCTCTTCTATCGGCCGAACCGCGCGAAAATTTATAGATATTTTCAATGATAATATTATATTTTCTG
>OMTX01000004.1 GCA_900314085.1 uncultured Lachnospiraceae bacterium
TGTCCTTGCGTCGGCGAGTGTCGACTGGTCAAGTTTGACGGCGAGGGCGGAAGATACCTATACGAACAATCTGACGGTAGAATCTACAAATCCGATTACGTCCTCCAACACACAGATCACTGTCGAGAGAACATTTAATGCGAACAATGAAGAACTGTCCGGAGACAAGCCATATGAGGCAATCATGTCTGCCTATATGAAGATCCTGGTCAGCAGTTCTTCGGAGATTGATTTCACTGTCGATACCTATCGCTACGAGGAAGGCACAGACTATACAAAGGGAGAAAAGGAAGAAGGGATTGGCGGCGGCCAGGTCGGCGGCTATGAAACCAACCAGTATTCGTCCCTTCGTCTTTTCAGCCGGAGCGCTGATGGCAACGGCAATAAGCCTTTCTATCTGGCAAAGGGAGAGTGTCTGACGGTCGTTGTGACATTTTCCAATATTCCTGCAGATGCGCAGATGAATTATATGGTGGATCCGGATACGAAATCTCCGGTTCAGTTTACGAGCGAGTTTGTTCCGGTACCCTATGATGTATCGATCAACGGACCTTCCGGCTATACCATGGTTGCCGGACAGACGGTAAACGATACCCGTGAGCTCAGCCTGGACTTTTCTGTAACACCGGCGTATAAGCGGGAGATTCAGTATCATCTTTATGATGGAACTGCGTCTGCCTATGAAACAGCAATTGCGGGCGGAACGCCGGCCTTTTCCGACACAGAAACGAACAAGCCGGCTACACTGGATACGACAGGGAAAGTTCTGACGGCCGGGAATGTCAGTGGAGAGGAAACTCTGGTCGCTTATATCAATGATCCGGTAAAAAAATATATTACCGTGCCGGTGCGCGTGGTTCAGCCTACCGCATATAGCGGCCTGACATATAATGGGAAGGCTATCTCTGCCCCAGTCATCAAATGCGGAAACAACAATTTGCAGGAAGGACAGGACTTTACGGCGGTCTATGTCCGAAACTACGATGACGGGACCACCGGCCAGGAGCAGTCGAGAGAGGCCACCATCGATGCCGGAAACTACACAATGACCGTGACCGGCAAGGGGACATATGCCGGATTTTCGTATACAGAAGATTTCACCATCAGCAAAAAGAACATTTCGTCCTGGACAGCGGCTGCAGAAAAGCTGAAAATCAACCCGGAAAGCATGACCATCGATTCGGACACCGGCGTGCTGACGGATGCGGATCGCAGTAGTGAGAAGCTGATCGAGGGAACGGATTATGAAATGACCTCGATTGAGCGGCAGGCAGGTCAGCTGAAGCAATATACTGTGGAACTTTCCGGTATTGGCAATTATACGGGAAAGATTCCCAATCTGACGGTCAGCGCGGCAAACGGCTCCAAGATTGACATTTCCAAGGCTGTCCGGGCAGAGAACGGCGTCATTCTCGACAAGGCGACCAATGTCTATGATGCGAATGCCATCACAGATCCCGGCATTCATTTTTACGATCAGACAAACACGGAGCTGAAGCTGACACAGGGAACCCACTATGAATATCGGATTCTGGATGAGAACAGCGTTCTTGTCTATGATTCTGCTGCGGCTAAAGACGATCGTGGTCCCGGCGCGATAAATGCCGGTACCTACACGGTAGAAATCAACGGAATTGGTGATGACTTCACGGGAACAATCACCACCACTTTTGCCATTACCCCTCGTCCCCTTCAGAAGAACAATATTCTCGTTCAGGTAAGCCCGACTACCCTGAACTATACAGGCAGCGTTGTGGTTCCATCGACGGTAAATGCCTGGTACCTGCGAAATGATAATGGTTCCCTGACAAGGGTACCCATGGTGCGGGATCAGGACTTCGAGGCGGTATTCCCGGAGTCTATTGAAGCAAAAACCTATTTGGTTTCCATTAAAGGTAAAGGCAACTATACTACAGAAACCGAAAATGGAGGGATACTGGATTTTATCGGCGATAAGGCGGCCGACGACACAGAACTTATTAATGACGAGGATAAGATTCACAAAGAATCTCAGGTCACATACAAAATCATTCCGACGCTGGATTCAGCAACTGTAATTCTGGGAGATGATGCTGCCCATTTGGATACGGCTCATCCGACAGACAAGGATAAAGGCTGGGTTTCCAAATATACGACGATTTTTGACGGAAAGGAAAAGAAACCGGCCGTCAAGGTTTTGATCAGTGGGAAGGAACTCAAATCGGCCCCTGCTACAAAGCCCGACTATGAGGTCAGCTATAACACGAGCATCAATGCAGGAACCGGCTCCCTGATCATTAGCGGCAGGGGAGATTACAAGGGGTATGGCGATCTTTTAATTACATATACAATCGCTCCGAAGACGATTGCTACGGATGCATTCAAAATTACTACCAAGTCGACAAAGACTTATTCGACAGGCACATCCGGGATTACGCTGGATAGCTCGGAGTATTCCGTGACGGATGACGAAAAAACGCTGACAGAGGGGACAGACTATACCCTTTCCTATGAGGATAACAAAGCCGCCGGAACAGCAACTGTAACCGCTGAGGGTACGGGAAACTACCAAGGAACCTCTTCGGCTACATTCAAAATTGAAGCGAAGAAGTTTGATTCGGATTACAGCATTGATCCGATTGGCGCCCAGCGCTACACCGGAAGTCCGCTGACACCGGATGTGTCCGTACGCTACAAGAACGGGACGACGCTGACCAAAGACAAAGATTTCAAGATCAAGGAGTACAAGAGCAATACGGATGCCAGCATCGGCAAAGCAACCGTAATTGTAGAGGGTACCGGGAATTACAGCGGTACGCTGAGCGCCACATTCAATATCACGTCCAAGTCTCTGACGGATGATAATATGACCTATGAGATTGGGACCAAAAAGGCTCAAAAACTGCGCGCAGACGGCAATGTGTCTGCTTACCATCAGGAATACAAGCAGGGGTTGAAACGCCCGACCTATCTCTATATCTATGACTCCGGCACCCGTCTGACAGAAGGGACAACCGGAGGAACAGATGGCGACTATGAGGTTGTCGATGAAACCGGTACGGATGCGATAGGTGAGCATACCTTAAAAATTGTCGGCAGGAACAACTATGCGGGTTCCGAGGCGGAGATTACCTATTTCGTCATCGCCAAGGACATCAACAATATCGCCGGACTCAAGGTTGTTTCCCTGAGTGCTACGGAATATTCGAAGGTAAAAGAGGCTGACAAGTCTTCTGTCCTGACAACCGGCACGGACATCAAGCGCTACTACCAGGTACAGAACAGCAAGGGCGAAGCGGTCAATGCGACGACAACAGATGCAAGCAGCAACGAACTTCCCAACTATACCTGGACCTGGACGGATCCGAACGGGAAAGCCCTGAAAGAAGGGGAAGTTCCGACCGTTGCCGGCTCCGGCTGGTCGCTTGTTCTGACCGGAAAGAACAATTACCGGAATTCCACAAAGGCCATCACTGCGGACTCCACCGGCAAGCCGTTCGCCGTCGGCGCCTCCCTCGACGTCAACGGTATCGTCGATTTGGCGGAGAAGGAAGGGACAGAGGTGCCTTTCCTTGGGAGCAATATGCCTGTCGTCGCGGTGGATCCGTCTGCACTGACGAAAACTGCCAGCACAGGCGCGGAATCCGGCGATGTCAACAAGTACAATACCAATGTTGTCTTTGAGGATGACAAAGGAAATACGGTGACATCCCCGACCATGACCGGTCCTTCCTACACTTCCGGCAAGTACGTAAATGGAAAGACAGGACAGGACTACACGATCGAATACGTCGATGACTCAGGAAATGTGCTGACTTCCCTTCCCGTAGGCACGTCCTTCAAAGTCCGCATCAGCGCGGTGGAGGGCTCTACCCGCTTCTTTGGCTCGCATACGATTCTGAACGCCCGGACGGTGAAGGCGAATACCCTGTTGGCGCTCGCAGCCCGCAGTAAGCTCACGGTTTCCGATCCCAAGAGCACGACGTCGTATGTAAAAGATCCTGCGGATAGCTCAAATGATACCAAGCTTTCCTACTCCTACACCGGCAGCTCCATCACGCCGTCCCTGACCGTCAGGATTGAACCGCAGGCGACAGACAAGGAAACAGGCTTCAAAGGGACCTTTGCGCCCATCGACCTCGCAAACTACGGGTTCACGTATGCGACGGACAATACGGATACTGCCGTTCTGCCTTCGAATGTGACGAGCGGCAGCCACAATATCCAGGTTACCGGGACAGGTGCAAGCATCACGGGAACTACCAATGTTCCTTATGAAATTACGGCCCGGGAAATCACGTCGGATATGGTTTCCCTGCAGACGCCGACGAAGGCCTCTTACAATGGGAAGAGCCATAAGGATGAAATCATTCCGGTTGTAAAGGATGGCAGCAATGTCCTGAAAGCCGGGACTGACTATGTCGTTGAGTACTACAGCGGAACGAGCTGGGGTGATGCACAACCAATTAATAACGACGAGAAATATAAGACCGTCGGCAAGATCTTTGTAAAGATTGTCAATCTGACGACCAGCCAAAATTATAAGGTCGCAAGTGACAGCATCAAGATTGATACGCCGTTTGAAATTGAAGGGAAAGATATCGCGGATCTGACTGTCTCTCTGGATAATAGCTACAAGACAGAGGGGGAGTCCTATTATTCCAAGCAGTATACCGGCAGCGAATTAAAGCCGAAGGTTTCGGTGAAAGACGGCGCCACAGACCTGGCAGAGAATACGGATTTCACTGTTGCCTATTCGGAGAATACCGATATCGGTACAGCTACAGTTACGGTTTCCGGAACGGGCAACTATTCCGGGACGAAGACGCTGCACTTCTATATCTATGGACAATTGACGGATAGTGCTGCAAGCCCGGGATTCTTTGTCGCGACGGATATCGATACTGCAGATGCGACATATGTCCTGAACGATAAAGGCAAACCGGCAAAAACAGATGGAACCGTACTTGATTACAGGACTGTTGCTTTCCAGGACAGCGGGAAAGCATTCACCATAAAAGGTGCTCAGTACTATTCCATCACTGTCAAGAAAATAGTTAACGGCTCAACTTATTCCGCAACGGATATTGCCGGGCCGGCTAAATACCAGATTACCTATAAAGGCAACGGAAAAGAAAAGGGCCTGACGGGTGATGCTACATATACGATCACAGTTCAGGGCGATCTGGCGACAGCCACTATTTCCGGCTATCGAGACAACTACGATCATGTCTATGATTATGCCGGTCCGAATGAGACGCCCGGTCCGAAGGACAAGTCCGGCCTGACCGTCATGCTGAGTGGGGGCTATGTCCTGGGCAGTGCGGAATACACGCTGATACCGAATGCGGATAAGCATTCCCCGAACGATGGAGAAGCATCCTTTACCATCAAACCGAGCGACAGCTATAGCGCTTACTACACGTCAAACGGAGACCGCCAGGTTCCCTTTAAGATCCGCTACAACCTGAGTACTTTGACGGTAACGGCTTCCGATACCAATGCTCCTGTCATCGGTGATGATCTGCAGAAGATTATCGATAATAATGAGATTAAGGTTACCTCCGCAGGTATAGAGCTGACAGTAAATACGTATTTCGCGATTGCGAGCGCGGTATGGCGGACAATTCCGACAAACGGCGTGGCGAAGCTGCGGGTGACTCTGGCTCCGGACAACGGGGGAACCAAGTCCTACAATACAAAGACCTATACGGTGAACGGGCAGACGAAGGACTGGTCCCAGATTAACATCAGCCAGGAAGGCGAAAAGGAAAAGACCTACGACGGCGAGGATGTCTTCAGCACAATCAATGAAAACATTGTTGTGACTGATG
>OMTX01000065.1 GCA_900314085.1 uncultured Lachnospiraceae bacterium
TTCCCCGGCCCCCTTCTTCGTATGGACCAGACGGGAGTCGAACCCGTGTCCAGAAACCCATCCGAATGGACATCTACATGCTTAGTCGGTCATTAAATTTTGACGACCGCCCGCTTTCAGTGACAGACAGCCTTGCGGACGACCGGCAGAATCAAAAATCCGGGCGGGCAGTCTGCAGATCCCGTCCTTTGGTCTTCTTTGCTTTAACGCCTATGCGTTACCGAAAACCGGGGGCTACATAAGCGCTTATTCTCTTATGAGAAACAGGGACTGACCTGAAAGGTCAGGCTGCAAGAGCGTAATCGTTATCAGCGATTAAATTTAACGGGCATTTTTTAGGAAGATCACCCGGCTTCCGCATGCAGTCCAAGCCTCCTGATCCCTGTCGAAACCGGAACTGGCCCGAAACGCTTCGGCATTCAATCTGACCATTTTCACCGGACAAATCTCCTGCCTATATCCCTATCGGAGGAATCGACCTTTTCCGACAGACTTCATCTGTGCAGAATCTGTGAAATCTTCCGCAGCAGATATTGCAATATATCAGAATTTCACCGCAGTGTCAACTTGTAGTCCCGCTCCGCAGCCCGCTTGACGTCCCGGGCCGCAATGTCCGCCCGCTTGTCGTAGAGCTTCTTGCCGCGGGCCAGGGCAATTTCCACCTTGACGCGGCCGTTCTTGAGATAAACCTCAACCGGAACGATGGTGACGCCCTTCTCGGAAACCTGGCCTTCGAGCTTTTTGATCTCACTTTTGTGCAGGAGGAGCTTTCGCGGGCGCAGGGGATCTTTATTAAAAAAATTGCCCTGCTCATAAGGCGAAATGTGCATCTGGTAGATATAGATTTCGCCATTGTCTATGCGGACGAAGGCCTCCTTGATGGAGCACTTGCCCAGGCGCATGGACTTCACTTCCGTCCCGAAGAGCTCGATTCCCGCCTCGTAGAATTCGTCGAGGAAGTAGTCGTGGCGGGCTTTTTTGTTGTTTGCGATGAGTTTTCGCGGTTCCTTGCTTTCCGCCATGAATCGTCTCCTCAAAAATTCCAGCCTCCGGGCAGATGGCTATTTGGCATGAATGCTTCTCTTTACGTCTCTGACTCAGAGCCGTCCTCTCGTCTTCGCACAGCCCGGTCAGTTTTACCGCTTTCCGCCCCGCCGGTTCCCGTGCTTCCCACGGAAGCCGTGGCCGTTCTTTGAATTTCCCCCATGCTTCTTCCCATGGGAGAATCCGCCCGAAAAGGCACTGGCTGCTGCTCCGTCGCTGCTGCGGTCAATCTTCTTTCCCTCTTTACCGCTCCGGCCTTCTTTCCCAGGGCTCCGATGCCCGCCGGACGTCCGCCGTTTTGCCGCCTCTTCATCCATGCCCGGTTCGTCGAGGACGAAATCAAGCGTCCGGTTCACGAGGTCAGCGGATACCAGCTTCACCCTGACAGGCGTGCCGAAGGTGAAATGACGGTTTTTCGTCTCTCCGACAAGCTCCATGGCGTCCTCATCGTAGACATAATGGTCGTCGCTCATCGTGCGGACGGAAATCAGGCCTTCCACCGTGTTGGGAAGCTCGACATAGAGCCCCCACTTGACAACGCCGGATACCTTCCCTTCGAAGGATTCGCCGACGTGGTCGCACATATACTCCGTCTTTTTCAGCTTGTCGACGTCCCGCTCGCATTCCGTCGCCCGCCGCTCCATATCGGAGGAATGATCGGCAACACCGTCAAGAATACCGATATAGTGGTCTTTCCGCTTCTTCGTGTACTTGCCCTGCAGGCTTTCCTTGATGATGCGGTGGATCTGCAGATCCGGATACCGGCGGATCGGCGAGGTGAAGTGGCAGTAATACTTGCTCGCCAGCCCGAAGTGGCCGCGGTTTTCCGTCGAATAAACAGCCCGCTGCATGGACCGGAGGGCGATTGTTGAAATGAAGTCCTCCTCGTCCTTCCCTTCTATCTTTGCGAGAAGCGCTGAAATATCGGAAGGCTTTACCTCGTCATTCTTCGCATGAATGATATAGCCGAACTTCTCGATCAGTGTCTTCAGCTTTTTGATCCGCTCCTCGTCCGGGATATCGTGGACACGGTAGACGAAGGGAATCTTCTGCCGGCAGAAGTCGAGGGCGACGGTCTCGTTTGCCGCCAGCATGAATTCCTCGATCATCTTCTGGGAAGTCCCGCGGGTGGCAAGCCTTACATCGACAGCATGCCCGTTTTCATCGAGAATAATATCTGCCTCGGGGATATCGAACTCAATTGAGCCCCTGGCAATACGCCGTTTGAAAAGCTTCTTTGCCAGCTCTTCCATGAGGCGAAAGTCAGGTAACATGTCGGCGTATTTCGCGCAGGTATCGGGATCCTTGTCCTCGAGAATGCGGTTTACATTATTATATGTCATGCGGTGGTTGGACCGGATGACGGATTCGCAGATCCGGTATTCGGTCTTCTCCCCGGCATGGTTGAAGTGCATGATGCAGGTAAGGGCCAGACGATCCTTTCCTTCCACGATGGAGCAGAGATCGTCGGACAGGCGGTAAGGAAGCATAGGAATGACGCGGTCGCAGAGGTAAACGGAAGTTCCCCTGGCAAGAGCTTCCTTGTCCAGCGGGCTTCCTTCCGTCACATAGTTTGAGACATCCGCGATGTGGACAGCCAGAATGTAATCGGATCCGTCCTTCTGGATGGAAACCGCGTCGTCGAAGTCCTTGGAGTCATCCCCGTCGATGGTGCAGGTATTGACATCGCGAAGATCCACACGGCGGCTGTATTCTGATTCGGAGATATCTTCCGGAAAGCTTTCGGTCTGATCCAGGACATCCTCCGGAAAGGCCTCGGGAATCTCATAGCTTCGTACAATGGAAAGAATGTCGACGCCCGGCGCATCCTTGTCGCCGAGAATCTCAACAATCTTCCCTTCCGGCGACATGCGCTCCGTCCCGTAGGAAATGATGTCGGCGACAACCTTCTGCCCGTCGCGCGCCTGCATGGAATTCTCCCTGCGGATATAGATGTCGTAGTGAATTTTCCTGCTGTCGCAGACAATGAAGCCGTAGCCTTCGGACTTCTCATAGGTGCCGACAACCTGTTTGACGGCATGCTCGACAATTTCCGTGATACGGGCCTCTGCCCGCTCACCCCTCTGGTCAGGCAGAACCCGGAACTTTACCGTGTCCCCGTGAAAGGCGTGAAATGTATACTTCTCCGGGACGAAGAAATCATCCTCGTCCTCCACATCGGTCTCAATGAAACCGAAGCCCTTCTCATTCGCCCGGAAAATACCGGTGCGGTACTCGTCTTTTTTCTCTTCTGTCTTCTTTTCTTCTTCCATTTCGTCTTCTCTTCTTTTTCTATTTCACTCTTCTTTGGCATATACGAATTTATTATACCTTATTCAGCTGACGGCTTGTAGGTAAATTTTTCTGCAAATGTCCCCCATACACACAAAGAAAGGGAGCCACCCCGAAAGATGACTCCCCGAAATCCATCACATATATAGCGCAGGTTCCTGCATCAAAACCATGCCGTGTTCAGAAGCGCTGCAATCAGGAAAAAGACAACCACAAGCGCGGCTGTCAGGCGGACAAGCAGACCTTCGCGGGACCTTTTCTTGTTCTTCGACCAGTAGGTCTCGAGCTTCTGGCCGGACAGGGAACCGAGGCCGGCGGAATTGCCCTCCTGGAAGAGGATGATGACGGTAAGTGCCACACAAACGGCTACGAATAATATAATCAGGATTACCTTTAAAGCTGCCATAACGAAATATTTCCTCCAAAATAATAGATATGCTGCTTCAGCAACAGCCTATATATATTAGCACAGCCGGATGTGCTTGACAAGCACAAATTTAAGCCGCCGAACGGGCAGCGATACAGTCAGGCAAAAGAGGCGGGGCGCCGGTGCG
>OMTX01000061.1 GCA_900314085.1 uncultured Lachnospiraceae bacterium
TAGAGCACCTGACTTTTAATCAGGTTGTCGGGGGTTCAAATCCCCCATGCCTCACGACGCAAAAGCCCTCAAGGCATTCGTTTTCCGGATGCCCTGAGGGTTTCTTTTTTTGCAAAAGAGCAATACCTGACAGTTGTCAATGCAGCCCGTATTTCTCTCCTCCGGCAATTGTGGTAAACTTCCTCTTGTTCAGACCTTGAAATCACCGTACTGGTTCAGGAAAAATATAATTCATGAAAAATAATAATAAAACCCTTCTCCAGCTTCTGGCTGCGAGCGGGTACCGGAAAAAAGAAAGCGCTGACGAGACAATCTGGAAAGAAATGACGGCCGTGTGGGAGCAGCCTGCAGCGGACGACGGGCCGGTAACAGACGCCGATATCGACGACTTTCTCGCTTCTCTTTCCGGCATGCATTTGATTGAACGGGTTCCGAAGGATTCCGCTGTCGCAGGAAAAGCGACGGCTGCTGATGGAAGCAGGCGGGAAGCAGCACGATCCGCCGACGGTGACAGCATTCTGGTCCTGCGTCTCCCGGAAGACTGCGTCGCATCGGGGCGCATC
This sequence comes from uncultured Lachnospiraceae bacterium, assembly GCA_900314085.1. Taxonomy (GTDB): domain Bacteria; phylum Bacillota; class Clostridia; order Lachnospirales; family Lachnospiraceae; genus RUG306. Next base: position 564 of record OMTX01000061.1, read on the forward strand.
ACCGGCTCTTTCACGAACCCGGACCGGGGGCTTTCCTTCGAAGCCGACGACGGGAAGGCGACGCGTCTTTCCATAGAAAGCTATGACATCCGTTTTGCCGAGATGCTCTCCTGGCTGGGCAGCCACCACGTCTACCTCTCCCTGATCGGCCGCCAGAACCGCGACCTCTACTTTGTAAGCGACCTGAGGGCAGTGAAGTCCGAAGTCGTCGACGGAAACTACGGAGAAGTCGATGACAACTTCCTCTCCTGCACGATTGGCCACATCCTTTCCTCCAAAAAGGAGGAAGCTGCTGAACAGACTCCGGAGCCCGCGCCTTCCCTCAAAAGCAAGGAGGACGTCACAAATTTCATGGGCTGCGCCGCCGGAACACTTCCCTACAACATCCGCCAGTGGGCGTATTCGAATATTTCCCTCCTCGATACCGACGGAGTCAACGAGCAGGAGAAGCAGCACGCAATGCGTGCGCTTGCCCTGATGCTGAATGTCCATTGGAAATCCACCCGCTTTCAGCCCATCGATCCCGTGAAGGCACGGAAAATTCTGGATGAGGAGCTATACGGCCTTGCTGATGTCAAGCAGCGGGTTATTGAGACCATCATCCAGATCAACCGGACACACACCCTGCCCTCCTACGGGCTTCTGTTGGCGGGACCTGCAGGCGTCGGCAAGTCCCGCATCGCCTATGCTGTGGCGGAAATTCTGAAAATTCCCTATACCGTCCTTGACATGAGCACCGTCTCCGACCCGGAGGCCCTGACCGGAACGAGCCGGATCTACTCGAACGCCCGCCCCGGCCGCATCATGGAAGCCTTTTCCCAGACGGGCTCATCCAACCTCGTTTTTATTATCAATGAATTGGACAAGGCGGAAAAAGAGGGTGCCCGGGGAAATTCCGCAGACACCCTCCTGACGCTTCTCGACAATCTCGGCTACACCGACAACTACATGGAATGCCAGATTCCGACTACGGGAGTCTACCCGATTGCGACAGCAAACAACCTTGCCAATATATCAAAGCCCCTGCTTTCCCGCTTTTCCGTCATCCGGATTCCGGACTACACACCGGAGGAAAAGGAGATCATCTTCCGGGACTTCTCCCTTCCCCGCGTTCTGAAACGAATGGGGATGTCACCGAAGGAATGCCTCGTCACGCCGGATGCCGTCCACGCAATCGTAGAGTGCTTCAAGGCAGAGACGGGCTGCCGGGACTTGGAGCAGGCCGCCGAGCACATCGCCGGCAATGCCCTCTACCGGATTGAAACCGGGGGCATTTCTTCCGTCACCTACGACGCAGCTGCCGTGAAGAGCATGCTCGCATAGTTTCCTGCAGAAGCATTGCCTGCCCTGTATTCGGGCAGGCTGCTATGGGAAGCTATCCTTTTTCCCGGCCGTTGAAACATCTCCGACTGTCAGCCCGACGCAGCCGCTTCCTTCGTACCGGAAGAATTCTTCCGGATGGCTGCCGGCCTTCCCAGCCAGACAGTCTTCGTGGCAAGAGCCTGCATGAGCTCGTCGCGCGTACGGAAACGGAAACGGCCCGGATGAACCTGGGGCGGCCAGAGGGAAAGAATCGTGCCGTTCCGTCGGATCGCATCATAGAGGCTCTTGTGCTCTGCGGGGTAGCAGATGTCCGGGCCGCAGGGCAGGACAGCAATCGTGCTGCCGCCCTTCTTGATGCAGATCGTCTGGGCATAGGACGAAACGCCCCTGTCCATGCCGGCAATGAGTATCCGCCCCTTTTCCGCGCACTCCATGCCGAGATTCACCGCGCACTCCTTCTGCCGCTCCGTCGGATCAAGGGAACCGATCAGCGCCCGCGAATTGGTTTTCAGGTCCGGGGGCAGCGCCTTTCCTGCAGCAAAGAGCATCGGAGGCATATGGTCCTCCGCAAAGGCCATCTCCGGCCATTCCGCGTCCCCCGGCATCAGGATGCGGACGCCTTTTTCCCTGCACAGATCCAGCGTCCTCCTGGCTTCCGTAATCCGGGGCTTCTGCTCCATGATTTCCTCTGCATTTCTTTTTGTCACATATTTGATGGCGGAGAGCTCCTCCACACTGCTGTGATAGACAGTCTCCGCATTGCCCAGGGCGGAAAGGCAGAGGTTTGCCTTCATATTTCCTATCCCCGAGCAGGACATGAGCCAAAGCAGGAAGGTAATCTCACGTTCCCGCTGTCCGATCTGTACATCATCTTTTCTGTCCATATTTTTCTCCTTCTTTACATGGCAATAAGTTTCGCCGTGCTGATATCCAGATCACGCACGGAAAGCACATAGGCCAAGTCTTTCTCCCGTATGTCCTCCGCTCCGGCCAGATCAGCGCTCGTCCGCGCCATGCGGATGAAACGGCCGGAGGTCCTTGCGGAATAGCCCCGCCGGGAGCAGATCTCATTCAGCATCGTCCGACAGGACGTATCCAGCCTGCAGTATTTCTCAACCATTGCCGGCGTCATCTCCGCATTCGTGCGGATACCTTCCCCGCGGAAGCGGTTGGCCTGGATCTCCCGGGCGGCGCAGACTCTGTCCCGCATGGATGCTGTCGTAAAGACCGGGCCTGCGGACTCTCTCCCATCCAGCAGGGACACGGGCTCCACCCTCTTTTGAATGTCAATGCGGTCGAGAATGGGACCGGAAATTTTCTGCCGGTAGCGGGCAATCTCATAGTCACTGCAGTGGCAGCGCTCGTAGGGCGAATACCCGCAGGGGCAGGGGTTCATGGCCGCCACGAAGAGGAACGAAGCCGGATAATCATGGATAGCGCCAACCCTGCTCACGGTCACGTGGCGATTTTCCAGGGGCTGCCGCAGGGCTTCAAGGGTTCGCCGGGGAAATTCCGGCAGTTCGTCAAGAAAGAGGACTCCGTTGTGGGCCAGGGTGACTTCTCCCGGGCGGGCGTCGGAACCGCCCCCGACAATGGAGGACATGGAGGCACTGTGATGGGGCGACCGGAAGGGGCGCGTCCGGATCAGCCCCTTGCCCGGATCCAGATGGCCGCTGGCAGAATAGATCTTTGTCACCTCAAGCGACTCCTCCTCGGTAAGCGGAGGGAGGATCCCCGGGATACGCTCAGCAATCATGGTTTTCCCGCAGCCGGGCGGTCCGATCATCAGGAGATTGTGGCCGCCGGCGCAGGCCAGAAGCACTGCGCCAAGCAGGGCCTTTTGGCCGACGACATCGGAAAAATCCGGCGCCTCGGCGGCTTCGCCAGCAGGCGCCGTCACGCCCACTGCAATACGGGATTGTGCTGCTTTTCCCGTGAATACAGTATTTTCACTTCTCCTCGGCAGTCTTCCGGACAGGATGGAAATGACGTCGGAAAGCGAACGGCAGGGATGTAAAAGAATCCCCTTCACAAGCGCCGCTTCCTCTGCGTTTTCGGCAGGAAGATAGAGCTCCCGGATTCCCGCCTCCTTCGCTGCCGCTGCCATGGCGAGTATTCCCTTCACCGGACGCAGGCGCCCCTCCAGAGAAAGTTCTCCCAGGAAGGCTGCTGTCGGAGGGATAACGCAGGCGATGTCGCCGGCCTCTTCCATCACGGAAAGCGCCATCGGCAAATCAAAGTGGGATCCCCGTTTTTTCATCTCCGACGGCATCAGGGAGACGACGAGCTGTCCCTTGGGAAAAGGGTAGCCCGAACAGGAAACGGCCGCCCTCACGCGTTCGCCGGCTTCCCGCACACAGGCATCCGCCAGCCCGATGATCTGAGTTCTTCCCTTCCCGCCCAGCAGCACCGCTTCCACGTCGACGGGATAGGCGTCCAGCCCGGCAAACGCAAACGAATGAATCAGTGCAGACATAGAATTTTTCGTCCTTTCAAAAATACAAAAGGGCGGTGCAAAAAAATCCTTCAGGGAAACAAGAAGATTTGTTTCGGATGTGTTGCAAAAAGATTTAAGAAATGTTCGAAGATAATATAATACGCCTGCGGGAAAAATGCAAGCGGAAACTGAAAACTATTCAGCACGAAAAGCCTGAAAATGCTTATGAAGGCTTGCCTCCAAAGGCATTTTCAGGTTTTGTACGGAATTCTGAGACATCATAAATAGACGATATTGAAATGCAGATCCCCGAAGCGGTCCACGTCACAGGTGGCAAAGGAAGGCTGCCGCCCGTCCTGGCGGGGATGAGTCAGGGAACCGGGATTTAAAACCGTAATGCCATCGACCGTCGTAAGCTCCGGCACGTGGGTATGCCCGTAGAGAGCGGCGTCACAGCCGTAGGTCCTCGCCGTTTCCACCAGGCGGTTTCTGTCAGAATTCACGCCCTCATGGTGGCCGTGGCACATATAGACGAAGTGATTTCCAAGCTGAACGACCTGAAATTCAGGCGTCGTGCTGTAGAAATCACAGTTTCCCCGTACGAAACGTACCGGGCATGGAGCCATCGTCTCTACATCGTACTCCTGCCGCTCTGCATCACCGAGGTGGAGGAGAAGGTCCGGGCGGACTTTTTTGATAGCCGTCTTCAAATTCCGCAGGTTCCCGTGGGTGTCGGAAACGATCAGTACCAGCATATATCAATACCTATAGAAAATTCTGTCATATGGATAATTTATCCCGCGCAGTCTCTGTCAGTTGGAGCGTGTGTCTGCCATCTGCAGATTCCGGGAGTTCAGGCGAGCCTTTGAGAAAGCTCTGCATACATAGCCCGCAGAGCCTTCCCCCTGTGGCTGATCCGGTTCTTCTCCTCCGGAGAAATGGAAGCGCTTGAAACCGTGTATCCATCCGGAATGAAGATCGGATCATAGCCGAAGCCGTTGTCCCCGGCGATTTCGCGGCCGATCTTTCCCTCCATCGTCCCCCGCTTCACCAGTTCCGTCCCGTCCGGCAGGATGCAGGAAATGGCGCAGACGAACCGCGCCGTCCGTTTCTCTTCAGATACGTCCTTCAGCTTTTCGAGCAATGCTGCGTTTTTGACGTCATACGAGGTATCGTGCCCCATGAAACGGGCGGAAAGGACGCCCGGTGCCTTGCCTAAAGCATCAATTTCCAGACCGGAGTCATCCGCCAGCACGAGAAAGCCCTCTTCGCCTGCTGCCGCAAGAGCAGAGCTTTCCGCCCGTGCCTTGATGAGGGAGTTTTCTTCAAACGTCACTCCCGTCTCCTCCGGATCGGACACTACGCCGATTTCTTTCATGGAAACGATGGAAAGGGGAAGATCCGCAAAAATCTCCCGGATTTCCCGCATCTTGTCCTTGTTTCCGGTCGCAACTACAAGTTTGATCATAATTTCAATACCCCAGTGTCTCCATAATGGCGTCGTACATAGCCTGCGCCGCCTTTTCCTGGTAGCCATCATCTGAAAGCTTTTGAAGCTCCTCCGCATTCGTCATAAATCCGATCTCCGCCAGGGCAACCGGATGCTCCGATGTCCGGACGATATAAATTTCATCGCCCGCCACAAGCCCCTTGTCCGTACTGCCAAGAGCGGCAAGCAGGTGGCTGTGCACGCATTCCGCAAAGGCCTTTGACGCGCCGGTCTCATCCCCGGTCCGGTACATCACTGCGGTTCCATTGATGGAAGACGTCCGCCCGCTTGCCGTGGAATTGTTGTGAACGGAAAGGAATAGGTCACAAGCGCTTTCGTTGGCAAGCGCAGCCCTCTCCTGCAGGGAGGGGAAAGTGTCCTCCGTCCGCGTGCAGTAAACACCGATATTGTGCGCAGTGTCCGCCTCCAGCAGGTCTTTGACCTTCAGCATAATGGCAAGATTGATGTCCTTTTCCAGGACGCCGCTTGCCGACATCGCTCCCGGATCCTGGCCTCCGTGCCCGGCGTCAAGGACGACAACCTTGTCGTAGACATCGTGGGGACTGACAAAATCGAGATAGAGGTAGTGGCCGTCAATGACGTGCTTCACTTCCCTGACCTTGTCGAAAACGATCTCTATCGTCCCGTATCCACCGCGGGAAGCGTATCTCATGTCGGTAATGCCGTCGCTTTTCCCCGCAATCGTATAGTCGGAAAAATAATTGCTTTCTATGCCGGGAACCATGAAAGTGAATGTGCGCGCCATCACGTCCGTTTCATATTTGATGCCGGAAAAGTCCGTCTCCACGGGAAGCTCCATCGCGAAGTCATGCCCCTTCATCCGGTTCGTCTCCACCGGCTTTCCTGCGATCACGGTTTCCTCTGTCGAATCCCGGAGAAAGCCCATAATGGAATAGGCCTCTTCGTCCCGAACCTGGCCGCGGGAGACCGCATAGGAATGAAAGTCCCGGTCAAACATCAGAAGGCCGCCGACACCGACCGTCACGGCAGCCGTAAATACGGCAGCCGCCAGCTGCAGCTTGTGCTCGAGGATCATCAGTCTGCCTCCCCGCTTTCCGTCCGGTCGGCATAAGCCTTCAGGCAGAGGTTCCCCTTCGAAGCCTCCTCCACGCTGTCCCAGTCCAGACCGTTTCCGGAAATATAGCTTTCGCCGTCCGATATATCCACGGCGTCCGCCATCCGGTCGGATGTATACTCTATGGCCATCGGCTGCTCCATCCCCGGCGTTGTGATGGATAGGATGACGGCAAAGCGGCTTCCCTTCTTCACGCTGACGGGATTCAGGAAGGGAACCGTGTAGTAGCCCTTGTCAGCAAGACTGCCGGAAGCCACGAGCGTCCGCTTGGCCAGGCTATCCTTTCCCGTGTAGTCTGCCACCATATAGATTTCATAAAAGGAATTCCTGCCCAGGCTGTAGAAGCCGGCCGCCTTGATGTCCTGATCCCCTGATGCCGTATAGATATTGGCTCCGAGGACGTTCTCGCTGGCGTAGCCGATCTGCCCGGTCCACCCGCAGAGGTCAGACTGGTAGATGCTGTCGTAATTGTCCGCGCTTTCGAGTCCTGTATAGGAGACTGCCTGGTCCCCGATATTGGTATCGTAGTAGGAGACATAGAAAACGCCGTTGTCGCCGAAATTCGCCCCCCAGCTGTTCTGGCAGATGAAGGCGCCCTTGCCGCCGGCCTTGCCACCGAAAGCCGAAGCAGGGAAGTCGTCGTCCCAGCCGATGATGACGATGTCGTGGTTGGGGCGGCTATCCCCGTTGAAACAGTAAGCGTTTCTTTTTTCATTATAATAATCCGACCTCGAGAGCGCCCCGTTCTCGATATCGGCATAGATCGACGAAGAAACACCGCCGTAGATGAAGACCGCCCGCTTGATGGCGTCCATGTCATCACTGTCATAGACGTGGGCCTCCTGCAGGTGCAGGGCCTTCTTCCCGTCTTCTTCAGAAACAGGCCCCTTCCAGGAGAGAAGGTAAGCCAGTGCCTGGGAGTAGTCACCACCGTCTGTTCCCTTGAAAGCATAGCCTCTCCCCTCCACCATCTTCTCAGGCGACAGGGTGTATTTCCGCCCGGGAAGGAGAGAGGACTCCATAGCGCCTGTAGCAGCATAGGCCCAGCAGGTGGCCTGGGTACCCTGGTTGCGGATCTGGGGTGCCCGTCCGCTGTCCCGCAGGTCAAAGGACCGGGGAAGGACCATCGGCACAGCGCTTTCCGAGGTAACAGAAAGGGAAAGTTTTGCGCTGTTCCAGGCCACTTCGTACCCGAAGGCCGTTCCCACATCAAAGAGGGGGACAAAGGCCTGATCACCGTTCAAGACCGCAGCGGTGCTCAGGGTTACCGCAGCGCCGTCACCCGATACCGCATCCAGCGTTCCGGGTGTGAGCATCAGGGTTCCCGATCCCCTGTCTATCCGGATTCTGTCTTCGTCCGGGAAATAGCAGGCGCTGGCGGAAAAAGCACCGCGAACGAAGGAGAGGTCTCCCATGATCTGCATATGGGAATCCACGAAGAGATGACCGGAAAAGCGTGTCGTCTCTTCCCCGTCAATGGTCACCCGGATTCCGCCGGACTCATTGATACTCTTCGCAATCAGGGGATCAAATACGTCCTGCTCGAGCGCTGCCCCGCGAAAGGAGGACACTTCCGCTGCACTACCGAAAATATTCCCTGCCTGAAAAAATATCAGGACGGCCAGAATGCCGCTCAGAATAATGAATCGGAGGGAATACTTCATTCGTGTTTCCTTTTTGGCGGCTTCGCGCCGAGATACTGATAGTAGTAGGTCTTGATCATGCCGTTGTAAATCTTGCGGTTTTTGTCCGCCTTCGCGCCGATCTCTTTCTCGGCGTCCTCATAGGACGTGATGAGGTACATGGACCAGGAATCGAGCCCCCGGTATACCTTTCCGATCGTCCGGTAGAGCTCCGGAAGGGAAACGCCTTCTCCGCCCTCTTCCAGGCGCTCGCCGTAGGGAGGGTTCGTAATGATGAAGCCGTACTTCTTCGGATGGCTCGTATCTGCCACATCCCGTCGCTGAAAGTGAATGAGGCCGTCAACGCCAGCGTTTTCCGCGTTTTCACGGGCAATCTTTACAGCGTTGTCATCGATGTCATAGCCCTGGATGTCCGTCTCGACAGATGTGTCGATTGCCGCATAGGCGTCCGCCCGTGCGCTTTTCCATATTTCTTCAGGAATAATATTCTCCCACTGCTCTGCCGTAAATGTCCTCTGCAGGCCGGGCGCGATGTTTGCTGCAATCATTGCCGCTTCAATCGGAATCGTTCCGCTGCCGCAGAAGGGATCGAGGAGAATGCGGTCCGCATGCCAGGGAGTCAGCAGGATGAGGGCCGCTGCCAACGTCTCGGAAATAGGAGCTGCGACTTCCAGCTTCCGGTAGCCGCGTTTGTGGAGGGAAGTACCCGTCGTATCGAGAAAGACATCGGCCGTATCATTCATGAAAAAGATCCGCACGGGATAGGAGGCTCCCGTTTCCGGCAGCCAGTCCAGTCCGTAGGCCTGTCCCAGGCGCTTTGCCATGGCCTTCTTTGCCAGAGACTGCAGATCGGAAGGCGAATACAGTTTGCTATGAACAGATGCCGCCTTCGTCACCCAGAATTTTCCGTCCCGGGGGATATAGTCCTCCCAGGGAAGATTCGCTATCCCTTCAAAAAAGTCGTCAAATGTCGTCGCCTGAAATTCCCCGACCTTGATAAAGATTCTCTCAGCCGTCCTCAGATGAATATTCGCCAGGGCAACGGCTTCCGCATCTCCCGCAAAGCTGACGCGGCCGTTTTCCACCCCGGTGATTTCATAGCCGAGATCATAGATTTCCCTCTTCAGGACCGCTTCCAATCCGAAGTGGCAGGGGGCTGTAAGCGTATAGGTCTTCAATAGTCTGCCCTCCAATATGTAAAAATCCGTATTCCTCTCAAGGATAGCGTAAAAATAAGCGGTCTGCAAGGGCAGACCGCTTGGTAAGTTCACAAAATATAAAGTGCTGTTCTCCCGCGTTTTTTGTCAAATTTTCAAGGCGAAATCCGGGGAACAGGCCATGTTTCAGCAAACAGAATTTTCGAAAGATTCCGGGAAACGTATCAGGCGTATACGTCAATATTGGCTCCGATGGTATCGTAGCCCTGTCCCTGCCGGCCGGCATCATACGATGTCGTCAGGCCGGAAAAGTTGTCAGCCACTTCATTGTATGCCTTGTCGGCGGAGATGGCTGCTTCGACCTTCTGAACCTTCGTCGCCGCCTGAACGTGGGCATTGGGATAGACTACAGGGTTGACAAGCTCTACGCCGTCAGCAGCGCCGGCCCCCTGAGCTGTCCGCTCATTGTAGACATCCGATACATCGGATTGGTTCGATACACTGAAACGATTGTTGGCTACGCGTGAAATTCCACTGCTTCCCGAAGAAGCGCTGACTCCGCTGATCCGCCCTATTGATACTGCCACTGGATTCTTTCCTCTCCTCTGAGCAGGCTATCTGTCTCCTGCTTTGCCGTATTCTGTTCAGCCCTGGCCACCGAATCTCCCGTATTCACGGAAGCCTGGCTGAAAGCCGTTGCTGCCGTACCTTGCGTATTCGTATCCGTCACAAAGTTCTCTGCTGCATTGATCCGGTCATCTCCGGTCATGCCGTCAGCGCCCTTTTCCACGGAAGCGTCAGCAACCGCCTTCATGACGCGCTTCGCATCGGAAAGCTGCTGCGAAAATGCCGCATTGTCCTCTGTCGCCTGCGCAAACTCTTCACGGGATTCCTCGCGGACCTTTTCACGGGAGGCGATTTCACTGTCATAGTCGTAACGGGAAATCTTCCCCTCTAGATAATCGGCCTGCAGCTGCTGATCCGTAATACCCGTAAACGAAGTAATCTGCTCCGGTTTTTCAGCAGCCTTTTCTGTCGTTTCAGCGATCTTCTGCTGCTCTTCTGCCGCAGCCTCTTCCGTCTTCAGGCGGGTTTCCTCAGCAGCCTGCCGGCGGGCTTCATCCGCAGCCTTTTCACGGGCCACAGCTTTCTGCCTGCTTTCAGCAGCCGCTTCCCGCTCGGCGGTAATGTTCTCGGTCCGCGCAGATTTCCGGGTGTCATCTGCCGCATCGCGAGTCTGTGTGACATTTCCATCCTCTGCGGCCGCCTTCGAAACCGCCAGCGTATCGCCGTCAGAATCTCTTGCAATGATGTCGCGTCCCGTCAGGTTTTCCCGGGAAGTCTCTACTGCCGCTGCATTTGCAGCTTCAGCAGGCGCCGTGGCAGACTGGTTCCCCTGCTGAACAGATGTCCCCTGCCCGGTTTGAACGCTTCCTGCTCCTGCGGGCTTTCCCGTGCTGACTGCTGCGGTCTTCAATCCGTCCGTGGAGGATGCGGGAACTGCGCTCGTCCGGTCAGCGCCGGCAGAAAATGTCCCGAAGCCGGCATTTGTGCTGATCATAGCCCCATCCATAAAAATCGCTCCCTTTCATAATACGCAATGCGGGTAGCTATGTGCACTCCTTTGCACACTAAAAGTAATATTATTATAAGACTTGTTCTGAAAAAAGCAAGATTTTTCTGAAATTTGACGCATGGAAAACAATACGCAGCCTCTACAGGAAATACAAAAAAAGCCGGCGGCTTTTTCACGCCTCTTTCACGATATCTGCCACCGTAAAGCGCAGGATGGGCGAAAGATCTGAAAGGGCCACTTCCACCTGGCTCCCAATCTTTCCGCCCGAGAAGAGAATTGTCTCGAAATTTTCCGCGCTCTTGTGAAAGACCGTCGGAAAAACCTTCTTCATCCCGATCGGCGAGCAGCCTCCGTGGACATAGCCGGTCAGCGGCAGCAGCTCCTTCTGGGGCAGCATCTCAATGGACTTTTCTCCGACGGCCTTCGCCGCTTTTTTGAGGTCGAGTTCCTCCGCCACCGGCAGGACAAAGACATAGTGCTGGCCGGTCTTTCCCGTCGTCACCAGCGTCTTCATCGCCCGCTCAGGGTCCTCTCCCATATGGGCGGCGATATCCGTTCCCTTCGTCGAGTCAAAATCATAGTAGAGGTGTTCCTTGTAGGGGACCTTCTTCTGCTCGAGAAGGCGCATCACATTTGTCTTTTCTTCTTTTTTCATACGCTTTTTTCATACGCCGTCGTTTCCGCTGTCCGTCTGATCGCTGTCCGTCTGATCGCCGCCGGTCTGCTTTTCATCGGTATTCTGCGGTTCCGGGTTCCAGGCATCGCCGCCTACGGGACCGTAGCTGGACTGATTTCCATAACCGCTTTGATTTCCATAACCGGTCTGGCCGTTCTGATTCCAATTGCCCTGGTTCCCATACCCCTGGCCGGTCTGACTATTCTGGTTCCAGCCGCCCTGGTTTCCGTAGGGATTCCCGTAGCCGTAATTGGGCCGACCGTAGGTGTAGCAGACGGGATCCGGCTGATAGCCGGTCTTGTACTTGAGGGCGCTGTAGAGCTCAGCATCCGTCGCCGCCTCGTAGGGGCCTACCCAGAAAATGCGGACAATATTGAGCGTAATGGCGCAGAGAATTTCCCAGCCGATGAAGGACAGATCAAGAACGAAGATGTTCCACTTGTCCCCGTACGTCATTTCACTCGAGCGGCCGAAGACCTCCTCCATGGGCATATTGGGATTCTCCGCCAGCAGATATGGAATCATGCGATACTCATACCCCTTGACAATTCCGGGAATAACGAAGAGCAGGGACCAGAGAAAAATATAAAGGTTCCGGAAAAATATAATCTTTACGACGTTCCAGTAGTTGATCTTGAAGCCGACACCGATATTGTTGAGATTCCCGGGTTCGCGCTGTCCCATGACAAAGACGCGCCGCAGGCCGACTTCGAGGGGGCCAAAAAGAAAAATCGAAAGAAGAATTCCAATAATGAATACCGTAATGAAGACACCGGCAAACAGAACCCAGATGGCCGCGTACTGAGGGCCGAAGATGTCCGGAAACGTGCTGTCGCCGAGTCCGGAGTTCCGGAATTCGTCCACCGCAGAATCGTGATCATAGACGCCCGCGCTTCTTCCCGTGATAAAGAGATTGAGCAGGAGAGCCGCTACAACGTACTTCCAGTAGTTCATCTGCAGCACGCCCTTGCCGCGCTGTTTTAAGACACCGATTGAAAATGACTGCATAAAAATTCCTCTCTATGAATAATACGGGCTTCTCAGCCCTGAAAGCCCTGTTATTATACTGTATATCACATGGCCGGTCAAAGAATGCCGGTACAATGCTCTCCTATTTCAGCAAAGTTCAGGTTGCAATTGCCCACCTGAGCTTCGTCGACCGGGCCCGGGGATTGCGATAGCACTCCTCCTCGGACGGACGGATGACATCTTCTGAAATTTCAGAATAATATCCTTCCTTTTTTCCCACTTTGAAAGCCCGCTTCACGAGCCGGTCCTCACCGGAGTGAAAGGTCAGAAAGACGACGCGGCTCCCGGATTTCATCACATCAGGAAGAGCCAGAAGCAGGGACTCCAGTGCCTCATATTCTCCGTTCACATCGATACGCAGGGCCTGAAAGACGCGGGCGCAGGACTTCTTCACTGCCTCCTTATATGCGCTGTCGGAAATGGAGCCTTCGCCCGCTCTCTTTTCGACAAGCCTTTTCGGCAGTGCCTCTTCTATGAGGTTCCTCAGGTCTGCTGTCGTTTCTACGGACTTCCTCTTCCTGCGGTATTCCATCATTTTTGCAGCGATCTCTGCAGAATACGGTTCGTCTGCGTTTTCAACCAGCATTCCCTCAATCTCATCTGCATCAAGCTCCAGCAGGCGTTCTGCAGCTGTTTTCCCCCTGCTCTGATCCATGCGAAGGTCCAAAGGGCCGTCGAGCTTATAGGAAAAGCCCCGGGCAGGATTATCAATCTGCATGGAAGAGACGCCGAGATCCGCCATCAGGAAGTCAAACTTTCCGTACTTCTCCGCCGCTTCTCTTACATTTGCAAAATTAATATGCATGACCGAGAAAAGAGCCTCGTCGAAGCCTGCTTCCCGCAGGCGCTTTTCCGTCTTCGCCGACTCCTCCGGATCCACATCGAGGGAGACGAGGTGGCCGCTGTCGCCAAGAGCTTCAAGAATTTTTCTGCTGTGGCCGCCGTAGCCCAGGGTGCAGTCGCATCCGCAGTCGCCGGGATGAATGTCCAGGTGTTCCAGCACCTCGTCCACCATAATAGGGATGTGGGTACCGGCCGGCGTCGACCCCTTTTCTATGATATGCTCTTCGATACCGTCGTATTTTTCCGGGTTCAGTTCCTTATACTTTTCCTCATACCGTTTCGGATATCGGCCGGAATAGTGGGGACGGCGGACATGCTTTTCATTATTCTCTTCTGCCATAAAAGTCTTTCCACAAATTTCTTCACTGTAGGTATATGAAGCGCAACAGCTTCCTGATGGCCTCCTCCGTTCCCTTCACATCTTCCGCAGTACCAGTTGCCGCCGGTCAGTCCAGAGCACGAATGACTTCACCCAGCCGCTCCACGTCTTCCTTCGGCGTCGCCCAGCTCGTGCAGAAACGGATGACCTTCCGTCCGCCGGGCAGGGAATTCATGAAGCCGTAGTCCACAGACTCGGAAAGCTTTGCGGCAAACTCATCCGTCACCACAGGAAAAATCTGGTTTGTAGGCGAATCGATATAGAGCTCGTATCCGTACTTTAACAGGGTATATCGGATTTCCCGCGCGCGGGCGATGGCATTCGTGGAAATAGTAATATAAAGCCCGTCGGTAAACAGGGTGTCGAACTGTATCCCGGTCAGCCAGCCCTTTGCCAGCATGGCTCCGTGCTGCTTCGTAATCGTATAGAAGTGGGGAACGATGTCCCCGTGCGGGAAGACGACCGCTTCTCCAAAGAGGGCGCCGACCTTGGTTCCGCCGATGTAGAAGACATCGGAGAGGCGGGCAAGGGCCGGAAGATCCACAGCGTCATCCGGGGCGGAAAGCGGGCTTCCGTTCTCACGGTCAAAAGCTGCCGCGGCAAGGCCGTAGCCGAGCCGCGCCCCGTCCACATAGAGCTTCAAGTCATATCTGTCGGCAATGGCCCGAAGTTCCATCAGCTCTGTCAATGTGTAGAGCGTGCCGTATTCCGTCGGCTGACTGATGTAGATCATGCCCGGCGCAACCTCATGCTCGTGGTTTGCATCCGCGAAAAAGACTTTCATATAGTCTTCGACCGCTGCCGCAGATATTTTCCCGTTGACTGCCGGAAGTGTCAGCACCTTGTGTCCGCCGTGCTCGATGGCTCCCGCCTCGTGGGTATTGACGTGGCCGGTATCCGCTGCCAGAGCGCCCTCATAGCTTCGGAGGACGGTGGAGATTACGGTCTCATTCGTCTGGGTTCCGCCAACAAGGAAGTAAATGGCGGCGTCCGGCGCTTCACACGCTGCGCGGATTTTCTCCCGCGCACTCTCCGAATATTTGTCCAGTCCGTAGCCGGTATTTTTTTCAAAATTAATATCAGAAAGCCGCTTCAGGATCTCCGGGCAGCAGCCCTCCATGTAGTCGCTGACAAGTTTGATCTTTTCCATTTCCGGCCCTGCTTTCTAGTCGACTCTGCCAAAAAATATCCGGTCACTGTTTCTGACCAGATTTATTATACAATATTCTATTGTGAAAAAAAGCAAGCAGGCGGAAAAGAGGCACAGGAGGAAGATTTTTCGGGCCGTATGCCTTTTGAGATGCATGAAAGGAAAGAGAAAGCCTCAATGCATCCACTCCGTCCTCACCCCATCCGAACCTGCCGCATGCCGCAAAGCCCCTCGTCCGTCCGCTGGGCAAACAGAACCGCCTTATGGCCGGCAGATTCCAGGATATAGTCGAGAGCCTTCTTGCGTGTCTCTTCTGCCAGGCCTTTGAACGGCTCATCAAGAAGCAGGATATTCGATGGATACATGCAGGCGCGGACCAGGGCGACGAGGCGTTTCTCCTCTGCAGTAAGTTCCCTGACCGGGATGTCCAGGCGGCTTTTCGGCAGGAGCTTTATCAGTTCTTCCCTGGCCCTGTTCTCCGTGAAGACGGGATGAACAATAGCCACGTTTTCCGCCGCGGTGAAATCGGAAAGCAGCCTGTCTTCCTGAAAGACCATCCCGACCGTGAACTCTTCGTGCTTATAATCCCCAAGCAGATTGATCTGCCCGGAAGTAGCCTCTTCCAGCCCTGCAAGGATCCGAAGAAGAGTTGTTTTTCCGGAGCCCGCCGGCCCGGTCAGCACAAGGCGCGCATCATCGCTGATAGAGAGATCAAGTCCGTCGATAATCTTCCGCTCGCCGTAGGACTTTGTCAATCCGAGTATTTCAATCGTCATCAGCAGTCCGCCTTCCCATGTTTTCTCTCCCAAAGCTTCTGCGAGAGCTTCGGGAAATGTTCAGGCAGCCAGAAGTAGCGAAAACGCGTCTTCTGCGAAAGATGAAAGACCTGGATCAGCTCGTCCATCTGTTTCTTTTCTGTATCATTCATATCTCAAAAAAATTCTTCTGCTCTCAGCGTATGCTGCAAACAAATCAAGCTTCACGCAACTCTACTCTCCGCTCAGCCAATCCCTGAGAACCACGGCATTATTGCAGGCTTCATCTTTCGCGGAAAACAGGAGCGTCACATTTCCGGCCTTCAGCTTCTCACGGATCATTTCGTGAAAGGCAGCTGCCTCTTCATTATTCTGAAGTTCAAGAAAATAGCGCTCGCGAAATTCCGGAAATTTCTCCGGCTCATGATGAAACCACTTCCTGAGTTCATCAGACGGGGCGATCTCCTTCGCCCATTCGTCAATCTGCGCCTTCTCCTTGCTGATTCCCCGGGGCCAGAGACGGTCGACAAGGATGCGGTAACCGTCGTCAGCAGAAGCCTCTTCATAGATTCGTTTGATCTTAAGTTCAGACATTTTCAACCATCCTCCAAACATTATTCATAATAATAAACCTGTAGGCCGGGGGCAAGCAAGTATAAGCCAATCGTCCGCCCGAAATAGGATAATTGTCAAAAGTGATGCGAATGTATAACATTGCTTTACTATTGCCGATTTTTGGCTTATACTACCTTCATCAGGAGGTAATCACTATGGCTATAAAAACAGAGAATTTTAACATGCGTATGGAAAAGCAGAAGAAATCGGATCTGGAAACTCTGTACGGCAGCCTGGGCATGTCCCTTTCGGAGGCTGTAAATATCTTTTTCAGCCAATCTCTGTTGGTTGGCGGTCTGCCTTTCGAGGTACGGCTTCCCCAGTACAATGCTGAGACTCTTGCCGCAATGCAGGAAGCAAAGGATATTGCAGCAGGCGCAATTCCTTCGAGAACCTATTCTTCCGCCGATGAACTTTTTAAGGAGCTCGACAACGAATAATGCTGACTCTTACCACGACTGCAAAATTTCGGAAAGACTATAAAAGAATTAAGAAACAGGGGCTCACCGTTTCCGAGCTGAAGGATGTAATCAATATGCTCCTTCAGGAAATCCCACTCTCCGACAAATATCATGATCATGCCCTAACCGGTAATTTCAAAGGCTTCAGGGAATGTCACATTCAGCCGGACTGGCTGCTGTTATATTATATTGATCACGATAAACTTGTTCTTACCGTTGTCCGCACCGGATCTCATAGTGCTCTTTTTGATCTGTAAAAAAACTTCCCACGGCATACCGCCGCGGGAAGTTTTTGCTTTCAACTATGAAGTTTCAGGCTTATGCTGTTCTTCAGGCCTGCTTCTTTTTGCGCTCATTCACGCCCATTGCTGCAAGACCTGCGCCAGCGTCAGAGCTGCTGCTCCGGCAAAAATTTTCTTTGCTTTCATAAAAGGGTCCTCCACTTTCATCATTCAGCCCACCGACGGGCCATCTTCGGCACAATCGCTTTTTTTTTTGATTATAGCCCCCCAAAAATATTGCAAGCGAATTTACGCTTTTACGAACCGCAAAAATTTGAAATGTAAAAATTGCCGCTTCCAAATTTTGGACGGCCGAAACCCATGTGAATACTGCGTCGTCCAAATTTTGGAACGGTTTTCTGACAGGCAATTTTTCGATTTACCGGGTTTGCGAACTCCTCCCAAATTCTGGGGAGTCGGAATCCGCGGATTCATTGGTTTCCCAAAAACTGGTTAAATTTTGGAACGCTTAAAGCGAAAAACTGAAACAGATAACAGGATACGCCAAAAGTTGCAGTTCACTTTTGGCGGAACCAGCTTCCCCACGGGAATCTGGCCAGGGCTCACGCCCTGAAGCCTGTCGGAATTGCTACACCGTTCAAAAAATTTTCCGCAAAGAAAAAGTGACGTCACTTTGACGCCACTCCCAGAGAAAAGTGACGTCAAAATGACGTCATTACGTGTTTCATGTAGAAATTGCACTATTCGTTATCGGTCAGAAAGCCCTTGGCCATATTGATGCCCTTTTTCCCGTTGTTGTTGACAAAATCACGGATGACCTCTGCCAGATCGTCATGGGCATTCATTTCGATCCTGCCGATGGTCCTTGTGGAACTATCGAATCGAACCTGTGCCGTGGCTGTAAGCTTGTCGGCATAAATATGCTGCATCTCTTCCTGATAGCTCCCATAAGCTTTCAGTTTTTCCTCTGCCCCGGCTTCATCCGAAGAAAGCGTATTTGATACATCCAGAAAAGCATCATCCATCAGGGAATCACATTGTTTCGTATATCTTGCCTGTGCGTCGACGAACCCATCCATGTTGTTCAGAAGGCGCAGATTTTTCTCGATAATTCCGTCCCCCTTCGAGGCCTCATGATCCAGTCCGGCTCCATCTTCCTCCGCTTTTTTGTCAGCAGTTGTTGTCGGCACAGTATCATCTGTCTCCTCAACAGCATTCTGTGCAGAGACAGTCTGACCGGATGAATCCTCTGAATCGGAGGTCTTTTCTTTTCCGGCAACAGCCTCTGCTTTCAAGTCATCCTCTTCAGGTGTCTTCAGCGATTTCTTCAGGATATCCATGATCCGCTTGCCCTTTTCCTGTACATCCTTTGCATTCTGCACAGCTCTATCCGTCCGCGCCAGATCATTTGCTTCCCCCTGGCTCTGTACCTGCTCCTGCATGGAACGATACATATCCAATCGCCGAAGATAATTCTTCTGCAATTTTCCCATAGCCTCTTTCAATTCATCGTCTGTAAAGAAATGGGTCCGCTTCTCCACATAGTTTTGGGATGCAAGTGTCTGGATTTCATCATTCACAAAAGCCTTTTCCTCATCGCTCAGGGTGCCGCCCTTGTTCACCTTGCTGATCAGACCGTCCACCCGCTTCATATTTTCCCGTGTCTGTTTTTCATCAGCATCCAGAGCCCGTTCTTTTTCCCTCATGTCCTGCAGCTTTTCCCTGCCCTTGTCTGAGATCCGGGCCGTCGCAGACGCTTCCGGACGAAAGGCTTCTTTAGCCGAAATATTATTTTCACTGCTTTTCTTTTCGGAAGCTTTCATCGGTACAGACACACCGCTTACCTGTGCCTTCGAAAAAACACCCTTCCCGGTGACAGACAGCTCTGTTGCGCGGATATTCATGCTCATGATTTTTTCTCTCCATTTTCCATGCAATCAATCCCACTCAAAATTCACAAATTCCTTATGTAGTCGAATTTTTGTACATATACAGAATATCCTGTACCGATACTATTGGCTGAGCACCAGTTCGGACATCCACATCTATGATATCAATATGATGAATGAAACCACTGTCAATGGGGGTCCTATATCCGCCCATAGGTGAATGAGGATGGAAATCCATTGAGAAAAATCCATCGAGGCCTGCATCAGCAGAGGCATAACTTTTTGCAAACTCAGGATGATTTACTTCTTCCCACTGTCGGTCATCCATTGTTCCGGTCAACCTTGCATTAACCGCCGGTTGCCTATTCCCGGCATCATCATAAT
Source organism: uncultured Lachnospiraceae bacterium (assembly GCA_900314085.1). Taxonomy (GTDB): domain Bacteria; phylum Bacillota; class Clostridia; order Lachnospirales; family Lachnospiraceae; genus RUG306. Next base: position 19,708 of record OMTX01000061.1, read on the forward strand.
AATATGCTACACCTACCACAGTTACCGTTCCCGGGCCATTCGAAGCATCAATCCGATAATGGGGCACGCTTGAGAAGCCCGAATAAGTTACTTTCCTTGCATTATGCCCTTCATATCTGACAATCTGAATCTCGTCAACTCTTGACACCTTCATTATGGAAAGCTGATATGTTTCCAAAGTAGTCCGATTGAAACTGCTGAGTGTGTCAAGGCTTGATATCTTAAGATAATATGTTCCTTCCGGCAGGGCTATCTCTCCGGAAAAGCCTGAGCCAAGTTCCTGCAGGGCTATGCAGTCTGTTCCGATATTTCTGTAGAGCTTGCAGGAACATCGCCCTCCCACAGTAAGCCTGTCATAGGAAAAGCGAATCTTGTCATACTCTGGCGCCTTACCAACTACAAACTTGTACCAATCCGCATCAATAGGAGAATTCACATCCCCGTTGATCAGTGCATTTGCGTCCGCAATGTCCAGAACCGTGGCTTCTTTCGCGTTTCCATTCATCGATTCACCCGAGGGGAGCGTATCAGAGACAGAATAATCCAGCGTATACTGCTTCTCCGTACTCCCGCCCTTAGTTGAAAAAGCACACAGGTACAGCGTTTCGTCGGCATCCGAGACATATTCCAAATCTTCCGGTTCAGATCCGGAGGCGTTCAGGTATGTAACATAATCGCTTGAGCTTTTGACGTTCAGTGAAGAATCAAAAAGGTAAAGATCATAGTCAATGCTATTGTCCGCCGGTACTGTCAGCCTTGCCTGAAGATAACTCCCCTTTTTCAGAGCAACTGCATACATCCTGTAAGTTCCGCCCTTTTCAAGGTACCCGCTGGCCGTATACAGATGGATCTGATCCGATGTATCTGCCGCAGAAGCATAACTAAAGGAGCCTGCGAAGACAGTTCCCAGTGATAATACTGTCACAAGTATTATCGGCAGAACCCGGGGAAATCTTTTCCTTTTGGATATAAACATTGTGCCCTCCTTTGTAAACATTGCCATTCCCGTCAAATATCCAATGGTTTTTTCAAACAACGAAAAATCTGACCTATCTCACGTTTGTGTTCTTTGAAAGGTTAGTTGTTTCTGCCGGGTAAGTGATGGTTCCAATGATGGATTAGAAAATAATAAGAAAGAGGGTCCCAGAGAAATCCCGAAGCCCTTGTATATCCAGAATCGATGCGACTGGATTCGAAGGAGCAGCCACACCCTGAAACCTGCACGGAAAGGAGCTTTGGCGATGTCATTTCCTTTTGCACCCACCTCTGCACCCGGCAGATTGAATATATCGACCCCTTTTCAAAGCGACAGATCCGCTATAGTTATCTCCTGACCATCACCAGAGCGGATGTTCATATTGAGATGGCGAAAAAGTCCCGAATAAGTAATCTCTGTAGTCGCCATCGTTTCATGATTTGCCATGCCTAAAGAATTTCCCTGCGCATAACTGGTTCCTTGAAAGATCACGCTTTCCATACCATTCGGATGAATTACAATTTCACCCTGATAATAATCTTTATAGACTAGAGGAATCACATAATGATAATAAACCCCGTCAACACTATATTGAGCAGAGATATCATTGCCATCTTTCTCACAGGTACATGTTCCAGCATTTTTTACTGTTCGCTTAATCGGGATAAAGCATAAAAGTACGCAGATAAGCACAACCAGAAGCAGTGCCACTTCAATCGCCAACCGGATTCCCCCAGCTTTTTTTCGCGTCTCCATCTCAAAAATCCTCTCTTAAAGTAATTTTTACCTTATCACCATATTTGAACCGTACCGGACCAGTCACATCATATCTATCACCATCCCCTTCACCCAATTTCAACTTTCCGTTGTTACCTGACTGCTTTTATTTCATCGTGGTCTTCAATACGCTGTGTTTTCTCTTCCGGCCAGTAGCAACTATTGAATATTGCACGATTTCAAAAAGGTGCTTTTCCCAGAAGAATACTCAATAGCACCGGTGAATGATATCGAAAATGCATGTCCTCTTGTGACCGATGCCATTTTTGTCTCGGAAAGCCGTCTTCCGTTTACGGAAATATTCCAAGTCGCCACGGTCTTCCCGCTGGTCTTGTCCTTTACGGTAAGCACCCCCGAAATTCTTTTGGTATCTGTCCTTCCTGCCGCATCTACCATACATGTGAGCTGCCCTCTGCAAACCTGCGCCACCAGTTTCACATTCTCGTTGCCGATCGCGTCCAGATGAATCCTGCTTGCTTCACAGATGCCTTTTGACAGCGTCATAAAGATTGCAGCCATCAGCACGGCCGCTAATACGAGCAATATCCCCACTTTCTTTTTCATTTTCGTTTTCCTCCTGAAGTGCGCCAAAAATAATGTCCGAACCGGTCCCTCATTGACCTGTCTACTTAATAAACACACGAGCAGAAAAAATTACTCCCTAAAAATATTAAAAGTACAAAAAAATACAAAATAATGTTAGAATTTAAGGAGTAACTTTCATGCTTCCTGTGTTTCATATATAGAGGGACAGATGCTGGCACTTTGTTTGATGACAATCCGAGATGAGGACGAACGGAACCGGTTTGAGCTGATCTACCGGGAGAACTTCAGCCTCATGTACCACATTGCGCTTCAGATCCTGGGGCAGCCTCAGGAGGCTGAAAATGCCGTGCACGATGCCTTTGTCAGCCTGGCAGAGCATTATGAGAAATATCAGACACTCTCTGCGGAGAAGATGACGGGTCTCGCCGTGACCATCGTGAAAAACCGGAGCCTGAACATCCTGCGGGAGCAGAAGCACCTGTCCGGTCAGGAACTGGAAACCCTGGTCATACCGAGCCCGTTTGTAAAGGATGATCCGGAATGGATGGCGGAATGCAATGAGCAAGAGCTTGAGGCCATGCGGCTTCTTTCCGCCCTTCCGGAAATCAGCTACGAAATCCTTATCCTCCGCTATTACTACGGCCACAGGCGGGGAGACATTGCAAAGATGCTGGATATCCCAGTCCGAACGGTGGACAAGCGCATCCGGATGGCACAGCTTAAGATCAGGGAGATGATGAGAGATGAAGAATGAAAACGCCCGGATCAGGGAATTGATCAGCCTGCGCGCTTCAGCGGAGGAAAAATATTATTCTGAATGGAAGCAGACGCACGAAGGCACCAGCCAGATAGAAGCCTCCTATGTCCCGACGCTCGCCGGACGGGCAGAGAAAAAAGCGAGAAGGCGAAATCTCGTCCGTTCATCTGTTGGAATTGCAGCTGGATTTGCTCTTGTCATCCTGCTCTGCAACCCGGGAATCCTTGCAATAGCGGGCCAGGCCATCATCGAATGGGGCCGGTCATTTGCCGATGTACAGGTTCAGGATGAAAATATTGAGAATTATGTTCCCGCCTTTTCATTATCCTACATTCCGGCAGGATACACGCCTTCCTTCGAAAATGACGGAAGCCTGATCAGAGTCCATGACTACAAAAACGGAGCTGATGAAATTGAGGTCTCTGTATCGCTCCTGAACACGGACTTCTCCGTGAACTCAGAGCATGTCCGCCGGGAGGATTTCACCTGGAATGGCAAAGAAGTGATCTTCCTGAAATCGGACACCAAAGACTACTATAGCTCACTGTTCATGATCGACCAGGACAGGAAGCTCGTCACCTACATTTCGGCGCCATACAATCTGGAGAAGGAGGAGTTTGTGAAAATACTGGACGGGATCCGGCTGGAGGAGTGATTTTTTTCGCACATGAAACACTAATGGCGTCATTTTGACGCCATTTTCTGTTACTGGTGGCGTCAAAATGACGCCACCTTTTCTTCGCGGAAATTTTCCCGATTAGTGTCAATTCGATAAGGTCAGAGGGCCCCTGCCCTCTCCGGAATCCCGTGGGGATTCCGCTTCCGAAAAAAGCTACAGAATGCAACTTTTTGCGTATCCTGTTATCCTCCCGGATTTGCCGATTCGAATCTGCCGTTTTTAACCAGATTTTGGGAAAAGCAGTGTCCGCGCGGGTTTCAGCTCCCCAGATTTTGGGGAGTCGCCGGATTAAGAAAAATCGGCAGTTTTCAGCCTCTCCGGATTTCCCCAGAAAATGGGAAAGGCAGCAATACCGCGACTTTCAGCTCTCCAGATTTTGGGAAGCCTTTATTTATGCGGTTTTTCAGTCTCATTCGTTTTCTGTGATCATTTTCGGATTAAGCCCTTTTCCGCCCCATGGCGACTTCTTCAAGCGGAATGAAAAGATGTATGTCCATGTCCAGCGAGAACTGGTGGATGATGTCGATGAAAAAGGGAAATCGAAGGGATGTGTAGTCTTAGATCACTGCAAGACGCCCTGTGGCGACCGGGAACTGCTGCTTAACAGGAAATGCAGGAATATTTTTCAGGAAATACTGAAGATGAACCGGGAAGCCGGTTTTCCCTCAGCTAATGACGATTTCGTATTTCTACGGAAGTTCCAAAATGAGATTACCTTCTGCACCGACCGCTGCTTTGCACCGAAGCTGGAGAAGTATTGCAAAAAAATCGGCATGACGGAAATGAAATCGCCGCGCGATGCCCGGCAGACAGCCCTGACCAATATGTACAAGGCGGGGATGCCGCTCACAGCTGTACAGAAATATGCAGGCCATGCGACACTAAAGCAGACCCTCGACTACCTGAAGCTGCAGGACGACGAGGATATTACCGCTCCGCTCGAAAAGATTTCAGAAGAAAGCAGCAATATTGTAGATTTCCACCAGCGGAGCACTTTAGTGGAGCACAGTGGAGCAGCCCTCTTCATGTAAAAGAAACGCTCGAAAGCCTTAAAACATAAGCCTTCGAGCGATTCCCAGACACGTGCGTGAGAGGATTCGAACCCCCGACACCTTGGTCCGTAGCCAAGTGCTCTATCCAGCTGAGCTACACGCACACGCGATATTGTTAACGTCAAACCTGACGTATAAAGTCTTTGCTTCGCAAAGCTCAAGTGATTCAAAGGCCGCTTCGCGTCCTTTTTCATCACTTGAGGTTTTCTAATATCCGCTCGCAAAAACATGCAAGCATGTTTTGCGGCGGCTATTGAAAACACTTTATACTGGAAGTTATAGGGTTCGAACCTATGACCCTCTGCTTGTAAGGCAGATGCTC
>OMTX01000041.1 GCA_900314085.1 uncultured Lachnospiraceae bacterium
CATGGGCGGTATTGGTTCCGTCACGCCAAAAGGGCCCCGCCGCATACGCGGCGGGGCCCGGAATGTGTCGATGCTTGCAGAAGACCGGCTCTATTTATCCTTTCGACACTTCCGCCAGCTTCTGGATGGCGTGGTCTGCGAGGATCAGGTTGTCGTGCTCGTCCAGGAAGGACGTCGTCTCGACATTTACCGGCTCGGGCACGGCAAATTCGTTCAAAACATTGATAAGCTTGTTGTAGGCGAGGGGCGATTCCCCGTCCATGGAGACGAGCAGGTGGTAGACGCTGCCGTCCCTGTAGAGATAGTTGACGCCCCGATAGAACGAAGCGATGAAGGGCGCGATGTCCGCGATCTCGTCAAGGCTGCCGAAGCGGAACATACGGATATAGTTGGCCGTCGCGCCGGATTTCCGCGCTGCGTCCAGAATCTTCTGCAGAACCTCCGCGAAATTCTCGGGCGTGATCATGGGAATGCCCTTGCCGCCTGCGTTTCCGCCGGAAGCAGCATTTCCGCCCTGCCCGGCCTCATTCGCCGCTTCTTCAGCAAGTTCCGATGCATCGACTACTTCGCCGGACACAGAAACATCGTCCACCGCCGGCATGCTTTTTCCGCTGCCCGTGGCACCGGGTATCAATTGCGGTCTGCCTGCATTTCCGCGGCCAGCATCTTCATCCTGCTGTGCCTTTGCAGAGCCCGCTTTTTTCCTGCCCTTTGAAGCCGTCGCGCCGGCTCCGGCCTCAGCTGCGCCAGCCGTGGAAATCCCCTTGCTGTCTGCGTTTCCGGAGGCGGCGCCGCTGTCTTCCGCGGAAACCGCCGCCTGCGCAGGGGTATCTTCTGAAGCTGCGTCCTGGGCTGCCACAGCAGCATCCACCGCATCTCCCGCTGCCTGAATGACGTTCTCCGCCAGCTTGCTGATGGCGTCCGAGGCTTCTTTCAGGACCTGGGCATTGTCCGTGAACTGCTCGATGATCTCGTGGGCGCCGGGAACCTTCTTCGGCACCGGCGGCGGAGCCGGCTGGCTGTAGCCGGGGTATCCGTAGCCATCCTCGTCGTCCGGCCAAAAATCGTCGTCATCCTCATCGAAGTCTTCGTCGTCGTCAGCATAGACGGATCCGTCCGGCGAATCGAGGAAGTCGGAGAAGCGGGAATCCAGCTCTTCCGGATACGACACGGTTTTGATGATAATGAGAAGGGAATCCTCCGCCACCGGCACCGCCTCGATCATCAGCGGAATGTGGTCGGGGTTGAAGTTGAATTTGTAGGAGGCCCAGTTCATCAGGTCGCGGATCAGGGCTGTCGTTTCCGCATTTCCGTAAGCGAGCGAATCCAGGCGCAGGTTTCGCGCCTGCAGATCCTCTTTCGACAGTAAGCAGTGGAGTTCGCTGTCGCTGCACCTTTCAATTCTCATGGAAGCCGCCCCCTTTCTCATCCCGCTGCGGCTCGGCGTCCGCAAAGCGCGTGTACTTGGGCAGCCAGGCGAGACGCACCGTCCCGACGGGGCCGTTTCGCTGTTTCGCGATGATGAGCTCCGAGATGCCCTTGTCCTTGCTGTCATGGTTGTAGTAGTCGTCGCGGTAGATGAACATCACGACGTCGGCGTCCTGCTCGATGGCGCCGGAATCGCGGAGGTCTGAAAGCATGGGGCGCTTGTCCTCCCGCTGCTCCACGCCGCGGTTCAGCTGGGACAGGGCAATGACGGGGACGTTCAGCTCACGCGCGAGCGCCTTCAGCGAGCGCGAGATCTCTGAAATCTCCTGCTGCCGCGAGTCGATATTGCGCCCCGACTGCATCAGCTGCAGGTAGTCGATGATGACGAGCTGCAGATCGTGCTCGTTCTTGTATTTGCGGCACTTGCTGCGAAGGGCGGAAACCGTGATCGCCGGTGTGTCGTCTATGATCAATTTCGAATTCGCAATCGTGCCTGCTCCCTGCATGATAGCGTCCCAGTCCGTGTCCTTCAGGGTTCCGGACCGCAGGTTCTGCGCCTCCACGCCTGTCTCAAGGGAAAGGATACGGTTCACGATCTGGTCCGACGACATCTCGAGGGAGAAAATCGCTGTCGTCAGCCCTTCCTTGATCGCGACGTGCTCCGCAATATTCAGAGCCAGCGCTGTCTTTCCCATGGAAGGACGGGCGGCGATCAGGATGAGGTCCGACGGCTGCAGGCCGGCGGTCTTGTAGTCGAGGTCCGTGAAGCCGGACGGAATGCCCGTGACGTTTCCCGTCTGTTCCGACGCCTTCTGGACCTTCTCGAGGACCTTCGTCACGATCTCCTGGATCGGCGTCTCGTCCGACACCCCGCGCATGCGGACAAGGTCGGACAGGTCGTGCTCTGTCTCGTCGATGATCTCGTCCACAGACTGCTCCTGCTTGAAGCAGAGGGTTTCCAGCTTCTGGTTCATCCGGATGATGGACCGGAGCATGGCCCGCGACTTCACGATGTCCGCATAGTCCTTCACATTGACGGTCGTCGGCACCGCCGCAACGATCTGATTGATGAATTCGACGGAGGCGTAGGCCTCGGGCAGGGACTTCGAAGCCAGCGCCGCCTGCAGGGTGACAGGGTCGATCTCCTTCCCCGCCCCGTAGAGGTCAATCATCGCCTCAAACAGTATCCCGTTCCGCTCGTAGTAGAAGTCGTCCTTCGTCAGAAGCTCGCTGACGGTCAGGATCGCGTCGCGGTCCATGATCATGGATCCCAGAACTGCCTCCTCCGCCGTCCTGTCATTCGGCATCGTGCGGACGACCGCCGAGGCATCTGCCGCCCGGTCCGCCGCCGGTCCGCCGTAGGCCGCCGCATCGTAGGCACCTCCGTCATAGGCGCCGCTGTCGTACGAGCCGACATCCGAGAAATTGTTGTATTCGTTGTCCATATCGGATACCTGTCGATGAATATCAATCTGCGCCATGCACGCCGGCCGCTGATCCGCTTACCGATGAGAAGCCAAAAGCCTCACGCCGGCAGGCATCTCTGCCATCGCGGAGAAGGCCTGTGTCACTTCATTTCGGAGACGTGGACCGTGAGGTCAGCTGTCACCTGGGGGTGCAGCTTGATGTGCACCGTGTAGTTCCCGAGCGCCTTGATGGGAGCGTCAATGACAATCTTTTTCTTGTCAACATCCAGCGCATGCTGCTTCTTCAGCCCGTCCGCGATTTCCTTCGCCGAAACGGAGCCGAAGGTCTTCCCGCCCTCGCCGGTCTTGATGGCCGTCTCGACCTTCAGGGTGCCGATCTTCTTCGCCAGCTCCTGCGCGTCCTCAAGCCGCTCCGCCGCCAACTCGACATCGTGCTGCTTTTTGAGCTTGAGATTGTTCAGGTTAGCGGGGGTTGCCTCAACGCCCAGCTTCTTCCGGAAGAGGACGTTCCGCGCGTATCCGTCGCTGACTTCAACGACCTCCCCCTTTTTGCCGTGGGGTTTCACGTCTTCGAGAAGGATTACTTTCATATTATTTTTTCTCCTTATTTTTTTCCGCCAGGGAGCCGACCTTGATCGTGCCCTCTTCTATCATTGTGTCCAGCAGGCTTTCGATCTGGGCGACGACTTCGTCCACTGACGCGCCTTCGATCTGGGCGCCGGCAATGTTCAGGTGGCCGCCGCCGCCGAGGCGCTCCATTATCTGTTGAACATCAATCTCGTCTATGGACCGCGAGCTGATGTAGATTTTTCCCTTGTAGAGGGTGAGGACGAAGGACGCCTTAATTCCTACGATGTTCAGGAGCTCGTTCGCCGCCTGGGCGCCGACGATGGTCGGGCTTTCGATGCCGGCCGCGTCGTTCACGGAAATTGCAAAGGCATCGCGGTAGACCGCTGCCTTGCGGACGATTTCCGCGCGGGCCTTGTATGCTGTCATATCCTCGCGCAGGAGCTTCCGCACACGCGTCACGTCAGAGCCGCACCGCTTCAGGTAGGCGGCGGCCTCGAAGGTCCGCACGCCGGTCTTTGTCATGAAGTTGTCCGTGTCGATGAGGATGCCGGCGTAGATGGCGTCCGCCTCGGCCGCCTGCAGCTTGATGTTCTCGCTGAAATACTGGAGGATTTCAGCGATCATCTCGCAGGTCGACGAAGCGTAGGGCTCAATGTAAGAAAGAATCGGGTTTTCGACCTTCTCGCTGCCCTGGCGGTGATGGTCAATGACGACAATGCTCTTCGACCGCTCGAGGAGCTCCGGGCACTCCGTATAGGAAGGCCGGTTCGTATCGACGACCATCACAAGCGTGTTGGGCGTCAGCATCGAAAGTGCCTGCTCGCTGTCAATGAAGAGGTCCGCCGGATACCCGTGCCCCTCCGTGAAAAGGTCGAGGATGGGACGGAGCGACGTATTGATGGTATTCAGGACGATATGGCAGGGCTTCTCCAGCTCCCGCGCTGCACAGAATACACCGATGCCGGCGCCGACCGCGTCGATGTCCGAAATCTGATGTCCCATGACGATGACCTTGTCGCGGGCAACCATCAACTCCCGCAGGGCCTCCGCCTTGGCGCGGGCCTTCACGCGGGTGTTCTTTTCGACTTCCTTCCCGCGGACGCCGTAGTAGGACAGGTTTCCACTGTCCTTGATGACGACCTGGGAGCCGCCGCGCCCGAGGGCGATATCGATGGCGGTCCTGGCGAACTCTGCGTTTTTCCGGTAGGTCGCCCCGTTGACACCGATGCCCATGGAAATGGTCAGGTCCGTGTCATTGCCGAGCTTCGTCGACTTGATGTCCTCGAGGATGGAGAACTTGTTTTCCTCCAGCTTCGGCAGATATTTGTGCTGGAAAATAATGAAATACTTGTCACGGTCGCTCTTCCGGATGATGGCGTCGGCCTCCTGGAAGTAGCGCGTGACCTTGCGGTCAATGACCGCCGTCAGCAGTGACCGTTTCACGGCCTCGATCTCCGCGATCGTATCCTCGTAATTGTCGATGTATAGAAGGGCGCAGCACATGCGCTGGTCTTCGTTCTGTTTCTTGATCTCCTCGCTCTCCGTGATGTCGAGAAGCAGCATCGTGTAGAGGGCGGACGGATCCTCCTGCCGGCGGATCATGGGCTTCTGTCCCTTGGGCTCCGGCGCCGTGTCCTCGCCCAAGTGCACGCGGGAGAAGATGATACGGTAGGTCCTCTCGTCCTTTTTCACGACGAGGTCGAAGTCATTGTCCTCCGCCTTGTCCAGCCACTCGCGCGTGATCTCAGGAAAGATGGACGTCACGGACTTGGAATAGGTCTTTTCCTTCCCGGTCAGGGCGCAGAGCTTTTCATTCTGCCAGAGGAAGCGGCCCTCGGTATCCAGCACGGCATAGGGCAGCTCGAAGTGCTCGAGGAACTGCTTCTGCATGGAAGCATAATCCGTCGCCAGCTTCACCATCTCTTCGGACAGGACGCGGACGTTCCGCCGGTAGAAGCCGATGGAGATCATCGCATAGATGACGACAATCACGACGGCCGCGAAACCGACCTTCTCGTCATACCAGACGACGAAGCCGGCGCCTGCCGCGAAGACTATGATCATGTAAAGCGGAACGCGGAGGTATGGCGCCACCCCGCCTTTATATTCACCTGCATTCATCTGCAAGGTCCTCTCTCATAGACATGATATCTGCAGGGCTTCGCTGCTACGCAGCTTTCGCCCTGCTCCTCTCAGCTCACGCTCTCGAAAATATTCTTCGCGTTCGCTGAGGGGGCGCGTCATTAAGTCAACTCGCACGACAAATAAATTTGCCGTGCGAGTTGGCTTTTGACGCTGATATCATATTATAGCACTCTTCTC
>OMTX01000083.1 GCA_900314085.1 uncultured Lachnospiraceae bacterium
TTAGCTATGGAAGCTAATTCTTCGGTACTCACAATATGTGTCCGAGCCGGGTATCTATGTGATAGGTGAATAGTCCCGACAAAAACCTTATTGTAAAAACCTTATGACTAATGTAAAACGCTTTACCTCCGACGGATTGTTCCTGTCGGCGGCCGTCTGCCAATGTACGATTCCGGAAAGCTTCCGGACTCATGCAATCAACTGAAAATGATTACTTGGCAGCTTTAGGTCTCTTTGCCCCGTACTTGGAGCGGGCCTGCTTGCGGTCAGCAACACCTGCGGTATCAAGGGTTCCGCGGATGACGTGGTAACGGGTACCGGGAAGGTCCTTTACACGGCCTCCTCTGACCATGACAACGCTATGCTCCTGAAGGTTGTGGCCTTCGCCGGGGATATAGCTGGTGACCTCAATACCGTTGGAAAGACGAACTCTGGCGATCTTCCGAAGAGCTGAATTCGGCTTCTTGGGGGTAGCGGTCTTCACTGCTGTGCAGACACCTCTCTTCTGAGGAGAAGCATAGGACGTAGGCTTCTTCTGCAGAGAGTTGAAGGATCTGCCGAGCGCGGGGGACTTGGACTTCTTTGCAAAAGTCTGTCTTCCCTTCCGTACTAACTGGTTAAATGTCGGCATTCTTTTTCACCTCCGATGATGAAAGAAACAAGTAATAATCCCGCGTGCTTCCTGCCTTCGGCGCCCTATCAAACGCTGCGTCAGGGTAAACAGGCGCAAAAAGCCCGTCCGCACACGCGCCTGAATATTATATATGCGTGCAAGTACCTTGTCAAGCGGTATTTCAAACACGAAAGCAGGCGGTCCGGAAGGCTTATGCCCCGCACCGCCTGCTCTTTTACATTAGTAATAAATCAACTGATCACTCGTCAGCCGTCACAGGCTTTTCGCCCAGAACCTCGTCACCCTCGTCGTCGTCAACATCAAAGCCGGCGGCAGGCGCATCCGCATACGTATAATTCGTATTCAAATGAATGTCGCGATAGCGCTTCATACCTGTTCCTGCAGGAATCAGGTTTCCGATGATGACGTTTTCCTTCAGGCCGACCAGGTGGTCTTCCTTGCCGTTGATGGCTGCCTCTGTCAGGACACGCGTCGTCTCCTGGAAGGAAGCGGCAGACAGGAAGGAATCCGTAGCCAGGGAAGCCTTCGTGATACCGAGAAGGATCCGCTCTGCCTGAACAGGGTTCTTGCCTTCGCTCTCGAGTTCTTCATTCGTATCCTCGACGTCGAGGTAGTCAACGGAAGAGCCGAGCATATAGTTGGAATCGCCCGCATCCTCAATCCGGGCCTTCCGCATCATCTGGTGGACGATGATCTCGATATGCTTGTCGGAAATATCAACCTTCTGCATCTGGTACACCTTCTGTACCTCGCAGAGGATATAGTCCTGAACGGCCTGAACGCCCTTGATGTCGAGAAGGTCGTGGGGATCGATAGAACCGACGGTCAGGGCATCGCCTGCCTCGAGCATCTGGTCCTGCTTAACCCGGATCTGGCTTCCGTAAGGAATCAGATAGGTCTTTGTTTCGCCGTCTTCAGGGTTCGTGATGGCGATGTTTCGCTTCTTCTTGTCTTCCTGAATATCGACCTTGCCGGGGATCTCCGTGACAATAGCAAGACCTTTCGGCTTACGCGCCTCAAAAAGCTCCTCAACTCGGGGAAGGCCCATGGTGATATCGTTGCCTGCGACACCGCCCGTGTGGAAGGTACGCATGGTCAGCTGGGTACCGGGCTCGCCGATGGACTGGGCTGCGATGATGCCGACGGCTTCGCCGACCTGTACAGCCTGGCCGGATGCCATGTTCATGCCGTAGCACTTCGCGCAGATGCCGTCCTTGGACCGGCAGTTCAGGATGTTCCGGATCTTGACCTTTGTAATGGGCTGGCCCTTCTCATCAACACCGATGGAGCAGACCTTCTCTGCCCGGGCCGGCGTGATCATATGGTTTGCCTTGACAATGACATTTCCGTCCTTGTCACAGATGGTATTGCAGGAGAATCGGCCTGTAATACGCTGCTGCAGTGACTCGATGACGGACTTATTGCCCTTGTCGTCGACCTCTGAGAACTCGGATACCCAGGTTCCGGGGATTTCCCTGCCCGTTCCCTCGACGCAGTCGCGCTCCCGGATGATAAGCTCCTGGGAGACGTCGACGAGACGCCGCGTCAGGTAACCGGAATCGGCTGTACGCAGGGCCGTATCGGAAAGACCCTTCCGGGAACCGTGAGCCGAGATGAAATACTCGAGTACATCAAGCCCCTCACGGAAAGAGGACTTGATGGGCAGCTCGATGGTACGGCCGTTTGTGTAAGCCATCAGGCCTCGCCAGCCGATCAGCTGCTTGATCTGGGCAGAAGAACCGCGGGCTCCGGAGTCCATCATCATGTAAATATTGTTGTAAGGGTCCATCTTCTTGACGAGCCCTTCCATCTTTCCGTCGACGCCCTTCCAGGTCTCGATAACCTGCTTGTAGCGTTCCTCGTCGGTCATTAAGCCGCGGCGATACTTGGCGGAGAGAACAGAAACCGTATGCTCGGCCTCGTCCAGGAACTCCTGCTTTTCCTTCGGCACCGTCATATCGGAAACGGCAACCGTCATGGCAGCAAGGGTCGAATACTTGTAGCCTAAGGCCTTGACTGCATCGAGAACCTCTGCCGTCTTCGTGGCGCCGTGCTTGCGGATGACCTTGTTCAGGATTTCCTGAATGACCTTCTTCTTGACAAGGCAGTCAATCTCGAGGTCGCAGTACTTGTCCGGATCGGACCGGTCTACATAGCCCAAATCCTGGGGAATGACCTCGTTGAAAATGCAGCGGCCAAGGGACGTATCAAGAACCTTCGAAACGACAGTTCCGTCAGGCATCGTCCGCTCCATGCGGATCTTGACCTTGGACTGCAGGGTGATGACCTTGTTCTCCTTGGCAAGAATGGCTTCGTTTACAGACTTGAAGTACTTGCCTTCGCCGGGCTCGCCGTCACGCTGCTGGGTGATGTAATACATGCCGAGCAGCATATCCTGGGAGGGAACCGCAACGATTCCGCCGTCGGAAGGCTTCAGGAGGTTGTTCGGGGAGAGCAGCATGAAGCGGCACTCTGCCTTTGCTTCCTCCGTCAGGGGCAGGTGGGCAGCCATCTGGTCGCCATCGAAATCGGCGTTATAAGCCGCGCAGACAAGCGGGTGCAGACGGATGGCCTTGCCTTCGACCAGAATGGGCTCGAAGGCCTGGATGCCGAGACGGTGCAGGGTCGGGGCACGGTTGAGCATTACAGGATGCTCTTTGATGACATCCTCGAGGATATCCCATACCTCAGGCTCCACGCGCTCCACCATACGCTTTGCGCTCTTGATATTGTGCGCCTTGTCCCGGGCAACGAGCTCCTTCATGACGAAGGGCTTGAAAAGCTCGAGAGCCATAGGCTTCGGGAGGCCGCACTGCCAGATCTTCAGAGAAGGTCCGACGCAGATTACGGAACGGCCGGAGTAGTCGACACGCTTGCCGAGGAGGTTCTGCCGGAACCGGCCATTCTTGCCCTTCAGCATATCGGAAAGGGACTTGAGCGGACGATTGGATGCGCCGGTAACCGGACGGCCGCGACGGCCGTTGTCGATCAGGGCATCAACTGCTTCCTGCAGCATCCGCTTCTCGTTCCGGACAATGATCTCGGGAGCGCCGAGATCCAGAAGCTTCCGGAGACGGGTATTTCTATTGATAATCTTTCTGTAAAGTTCGTTCAGGTCGGAGGTGGCGAAACGGCCGCCGTCCAGCTGAACCATGGGACGGAGATCCGGCGGAATGACGGGGATGACGTTCAGAATCATCCACTCCGGCCGGTTGCCGGACTTACGGAAGGCCTGTACGACCTCGAGACGCTTGATGATGCGGGCCTTCTTCTGGCCGGAAGCATTCTCAAGCTCTGCGGAAAGTTCCTCGTATTCCTTGTCCAGATCAATGGCCTTCAGGAGCTCCTGAATGGACTCGGCGCCCATGCCGGCGCGGAAGGAATTTCCGTACTGGTCAACGGCATCATTGTACTCTGTCACTGTCAGAACCTGCTTGTAGGCAAGGTCCGTGTCACCGGGATCCAGGACGATGTAGGCTGCGAAGTAGAGCACCTGCTCCAGCGTCCGCGGGCTGATGTCGAGGATCAGGCCCATACGGGAAGGAATACCCTTGAAATACCAGATGTGGGAAACCGGGGCAGCCAGTTCGATGTGGCCCATGCGCTCACGGCGGACGGAAGCCTTGGTGACTTCAACGCCGCACTTGTCACAGATGACGCCCTTGTAGCGGATCTTCTTGTACTTGCCGCAGTGGCACTCCCAATCCTTCGTGGGTCCGAAAATCTTCTCGCAGAAGAGGCCGTCCATCTCAGGCTTCAGGGACCTGTAATTGATGGTTTCAGGCTTCTTGACTTCGCCGTAGGACCACTCTCGGATCATATCCGGGGAGGCAAGGCCAATCTTTATCGATTCAAAATCAACGTTCGATACAACTTCATTTGTTTTCGGCACGTCTTTACCTCCTCATCATTCTTCGTCCGGATCGGACTCAATGCTGCTCATCGCTGAAAGCAGGGCACTGTCGGTATCGTCAAGGACACTGTCGTCCACGTCGAAATCGTCGCCGTCCGCATCGGGCTCCGCTTCATCCTTCTCAGCTCCGGGGTCTTCGCCCGCATCGTGCGTCGTAAAGCCGGCCTGTTCAAAGTCGGCGCTATCCTCAAAGGCATAGTTCCGGTCGCCCTGGATGAGAGAGTTGATATTCGTGTTGCCGTAGTCGGAAGCTTCCATGAGCTTGACTTCGTTGCCGTCGCGGTCAAGAAGCTTCACATCGAGAGCCAGGGACTGGAGTTCCTTCAGGAGAACCTTGAAGGACTCGGGCCGGCCGGGAGCCGGGATGTTCTGTCCCTTGATGATGGCCTCGTATGTCTTGACACGGCCGACGACGTCATCGGACTTCACGGTCAGGATTTCCTGCAGGGTGTAGGCTGCGCCGTACGCCTCGAGAGCCCAGACCTCCATCTCACCGAAACGCTGGCCGCCGAACTGGGCCTTGCCGCCGAGAGGCTGCTGGGTGACGAGGGAGTAGGGACCGGTAGACCGGGCGTGGATCTTGTCATCTACCATGTGGTGCAGCTTCATGTAGTGCATGTGGCCGATGGTGACAGGCGCATCGAAATCCTCTCCTGTCCGGCCGTCTCTAAGCTGTACCTTGCCGTCGCGGCTGATGGGAACGCCCTTCCACAGAGCCCTGTGGTCGCGGTGGTCCGACAGATACTGCATTACCTCGGGAAGAACGAGATCCTTGTACTTCTTTTCAAAGTCTTCCCAGGAAGAGTTTGCATAGTCATTTGCCATCTCGAGGAGGTCGCCGATGTCATCTACATTTGCTCCGTCGAAGATGGGGGTGGAAATATTAAAGCCCAGAACCTTGGCAGCCAGGGAAAGGTGAATCTCCAGAATCTGCCCGATGTTCATTCGGGAAGGAACGCCGAGGGGGTTCAGGACAATGTCCAGGGGACGGCCGTTCGGCAGATAAGGCATATCCTCTACCGGGAGGACACGGGAAACAACACCCTTGTTTCCGTGGCGGCCGGCCATCTTGTCGCCCGCCTGGATCTTCCGCTTCTGAGCCAGGTAGATCCGGACGGTCTTGTTGACGCCGGGCGGGAGTTCATCACCGTTTTCCCGGGTGAAGACCTTGGCATCGATGACAATTCCGTAAACGCCGTGAGGAACCTTCAGGGAAGTGTCGCGGACCTCATGCGCCTTCTCACCGAAGATGGCGCGGAGGAGCTTCTCCTCTGCGGAGAGGTCTGTCTCACCCTTCGGTGTAACCTTGCCGACGAGAACGTCTCCGGCCCTGACCTCTGCGCCGATGCGGATGACGCCATTCTCGTCGAGATCCTTCAGAGAGTCGTCGCCGACACCGGGAACATCACGGGTGATTTCTTCCGGTCCCAGCTTCGTATCACGGGCATCGATCTGGTATTCCTCGAGGTTGATGGACGTGAAGGTATCCTTCTGAACGAGGCGCTCGGAAAGGAGAACCGCATCCTCGTAGTTGTAACCTTCCCAGGTCATGAACCCGATCAGGGGGTTCTTTCCGAGGCCGAGCTCTCCGCCGGATGTGGCGGGGCCGTCTGCAATGACTTCGCCCTCTTCGACGTGGTCGCCCTTGAAGACGATGCAGCGCTGGTTGTAGCAGT
>OMTX01000050.1 GCA_900314085.1 uncultured Lachnospiraceae bacterium
TGCCTCGCCCCTTTCATTTTTCCGTTTACGTGTGAAAATTGTACCGGATTGTATCGATTTACCTGTCAACGTCTATTTTCGGGTTTCCTTAAAGGCTTGCTATCAGCGGTTTTCAAGGTCGGAAATTGTATTTGATTGTACGGATTTAACAGGCAAGCGGAGCAGCGGTAAGCGGCCGTTTCTCAAATCTCGTACACGCCCGCTGCCTGCAGCAGGGACGTCACGAAGACGGCCAGGAGGAACCAGGGGGCAATCCACTTGATGACGACGGTGAAGAGCTTCTTCGCCTTGAAGGTTTGCCCTTCCGCTTCGACCTCATCGATGATGGCCTGGGGCTTGATGACGAAGCCGATGAAGATACAGGTAATGATGGCGACAATCGGCATCAGGACGCTATTTGAGATAAAGTCCATGAAGTCGAGAAGCTGCATGCCGAGAATCTTCACGTCAGCAAGCGGGCCGTACCCTAAGGAGGCAAGACCGCCGAGAACGACGGAGTAAGCTGCCGTAATCAAGGTCGCCTTCGTCCGCCCCATATGAAAGGCGTCCATGAAGATAGAAACGACGGCTTCCATCAGGGAGATGGAAGACGTAAGCGCTGCGACGGTCACCATAAGGAAGAAGGCGGCTCCGATGAAGCGGCCGCCGGTCATACTTGCAAATGCCTTGGGCAGGGTGACAAACATAAGGGAGGGTCCCGCAGTGAGCGCCGCTGTGTCACCGCCGGAGAAGGCGAAGACGGACGGGATGATCATGAGGCCGGCAAGGACAGCGACCAGGGTGTCGAAAAACTCGATCTGGCGGACGGAGCCTTCAAGGCTGTCCTCCCGGTTCATATAGGACCCGTAGGTAATCATGATTCCCATGGCAAGGGACAGGGAGTAGAAAAGCTGGCTGATGGCGGCCAGGAAGGTCTTCACGGACAGGTCCTTCGCATTTGGTACGAAGTAGTAGCGGATGCCTGCGCCTGCACCCGGCTGGAAGCAGACGTAGACGGAAATCACGATCATGAGGACGAGGAGGATCGGCATGAGGACCTTGCTGACCTTCTCAATTCCCTTGACAACGCCTAAAAGGATGACAGCCGTACAGAGGACGAGGCAGACCAGGAACCAGATGAGGGGCTCGACCGGCTTTGAAATGAAGGCGCCGAAAAATCCGTCTTCTGCGGCAGCCTTGTCCTGCCCGATGAGGAAAGCGGCAAAATATTTGATGACCCAGCCGTTTATGATGGTATAGTAGGGGAAGATGATCATGGGAACGGCGGCCGTGAGTATTCCCTCGAAGGCGAAACCCTTCGACAGGGTGCTGTAGGCCCGGATGGCCGACTGGCGCGTCTTCCTGCCGAGACCGATCTCCGCTATCATGAGGGAAAAGCCGAACGTGACGGCAGCGATGAGATAGATGATCAGGAAGCTGCCGCCGCCATACTGGGCGGCAAGGTAAGGAAAGCGCCAGATATTGCCGAGACCGATGGCCGAGCCCGCTGCTGCGAGGACGAAGCCGATACGGCTTGAAAATGATGACCGATTCTCCATTTTTTAAACTCCTCCTTTTGTAAAAACAACTTTGTCATTGTAGCACAGGAAAGTGCTGCGTGCCATAGAAGAAAAGCATACAAACCGCCATTTTCTGTTTATGGAGGAAGCGGCCGCAAAAGTTGTGAATTTGCTCCGGAGGTATGGTAAAATCTCATTAGAATAATGAATGCAATGCACACACGCAATGCGTGTTTATTAATTGCAGGGGACTGACAGAAAAAGGCAGACTCTTGCGGTACGGTTTGTATGGCGGAGATGATATGATTCGGGCAATTATTACTATTATTATTGTCGTTGTGTTTCTGATTGTGACCCTGCCCTATCTGGGCATTGAATTCCTGCTGGGGAAGATCAACCCGGAGGCGTCGCACCGGCGGCAGATTGCGCTCGTCCGTTTTATGCTGGGGAAGGTTCTGACCGGTCTCTGCGGGGCCCGGATGCACGTGGAAGGGCTTGAGAACATTCCGAAGAATCAGATGTGCCTCTTTGTCGGCAACCACGCATCGTATTTTGATATTATTCTCTCCTATGTCTATCTTCCGCAGCCGGTCATCTACATCGTAAAGCAGGAGTTCAAAAAGATTCCCTTCCTGGGGCTTTGGATGGGCCGGATGGGATCCCTCTTCCTGGACCGGGAAGATCCGCGGAAAGCCATCGAGACCATCAAAGAATCCTGTGACCTCATATCGGAGGGCAAGGCGTCCGTCTTCATCTATCCGGAAGGGACGCGGAGCAAAGACGGAGCGCTTCACGAGTTTCATGCCGGGTCCTTCAAGGCGGCCCAGCGGACGGGTTGTCCAATCATTCCGGTGGCTATGAAGGGAACGCGGGACATCTGGGAGAACCACCCGAAAAAACTCGTGCCCGGGGATGTTTATCTGACCTTCGGCAAACCAATCCTGGTGGCCGACCTCGAAAATGAACAGAAGAAGCATATCGGAGAATATGTGAAAGCAGACATTGAGAAAATGATGAGAGGAGAAGGGGAATGAACAGAATCATCACAGTGGGACGTGAATTCGGCA
Source organism: uncultured Lachnospiraceae bacterium (assembly GCA_900314085.1). Taxonomy (GTDB): domain Bacteria; phylum Bacillota; class Clostridia; order Lachnospirales; family Lachnospiraceae; genus RUG306. Next base: position 2,567 of record OMTX01000050.1, read on the forward strand.
GCGGGGGACGAGAGCTGGGAAGGCGGCTTTCCGAGGCTCTTTCCTTTGCCTATTACGATCAGGAAATCATAGAAGAGATTGCAAAGGAGACATCTCTTTCTGCAGAGTATGTTCGTACGATTGTGGAGAAACGACCGTTTTTCTCTTACCCGATTCACACGGCGCGGACCCTCTATCCCCAGGCAAATCCCGTGCTGGATCAGAACATGGAAATCTACTCCAAGCAGCACAAAATCATCAAGGCCCTGGCAGAGAAATCCGACTGCATCATCGTCGGCCGCTGCGCCGACTATATCCTCCGGGACATGGACCCCTTCCGCATCTTTGTCTATGCCGACACGGATTCAAAGATCAAGCGGACGCGGGAGAAGGCAGCCGCCCAGGCTCAGGCAGCAGCTGCAGGAGATGTGCAGGAAATTAAGGATATTTCGAAGGAAGGCTCCTCCCGCCTTGATGACGATGTCGCCACAATCAATGACAAGGAGCTGAAGAGGCGCATGGACCGCATAGACAAAGAACGCGCCCGCTACTACGAGTTCTATACCGGGCAAAAGTGGGGCGCAAGGGAGAACTACGACCTTCTCATCAATACGACGAATATTTCTCCTGCTGACGCCGCGAAGAATACGGCCATGCTCTTCCAGGCACAGGCAGAGAGGGAAGAGAAGCGGGCGTAGCGCTTGCCTGTCAAATCGGTACAAGCAAATACAATTTTTGACCTCAAAAACCGCTGATAGCAAGCCTCTCAGGAAACTCAAAAATTGGCGTTGACAGGCAAAACGATACAATCCGGTACAATTTTCACAGTTAAATAGGGAAAAAACAGGGCTGAGCACGCATTGCGTGCCCAGCCCACTTTTCGCTTCTCCCTTTTTTCAAACAGTTCTGAGGGGATATTTTTCTGCTTGCAGTTTGAAGGTTCTCACGCCTGCTGCTTTGCGGCCTCCATAAGCTTCGTCTTCAGCTCGCCTTCGATCTGGACGAGTTCCTGCTCTGCGGCGCGGCGCTTTTCTTTGCCTTCCGTCTGGATACGGAGGATTTCGTCCATGGTGGAGATGAGCTGCTCGTTCGTGTTCTTGAGCGTCTCGATGTCGACGATACCGCGCTCGGACTCCTTCGCCGTTTCGATGGTAGCCGTCTTCAGGTTTGCGGCGTTCTTCTTCAGAAGCTCATTCGTCATGTCATTGACCTGACGCTCTGCCTTCGCTGCCTGGCCGGCATGCTCAACGCCAATGGCAATGACCATCTGGTTCTTCCAGAGGGGAATGGTGTTCAGAAGCGTAGACTGGATCTTCTCAGCCATGGCCTGATCGGAAGCCTGCACCATGCGGATCTGGGGACCTGTCTGCAGGGCGATGGTCTTTGTGAGCTCGAGATCGTAAATCTTTTTCTCGAGGCGGTCGCACTGGGCAGCGATGTCCTTTGCCCTCTGGGCATCCTCCGGAAGGCCGGAGGCCTGCGCCTTTGCATTTGCCTCTGCCAGGGCGCCGTTTCTCGTCTCTTCCAGCTTCTTTTTCCCTGCAATGATGTAGAGGGAAATGTCCTTGAAATACTTGAGGTTCAGGTCATAGAGCTTGTCCAGAATATCAATATCCTTCATGAGGGTGATCTGCCTCTGCTGCAGCTCGTCGGAAATGACCTTGACGTTTCCTTCGACCTTTGTATATTTCGCCTTCAGGGTGTTGATATTGTTGGCGGACTTCTTGAAGAGCTTCATGAAACCGTGCTCGTTCTCATCAATCTGGAAGTTCTTCAGCTCCCCGACGAGGCCGGTGATCATGTCCCCGACTTCACCCATATCCTTTGTGCGGACGCTGTCCAAGGTGCGCTCGGAGAATTCCGCCATCGCCTTCTGGGTGCTGGCGCCAAAGGCCATGACTGCGGAGGAATCGGAAATGTCGATGGACGAAGCAATCTCGTCCACTTTCTGCTGCTCTTCAGGCGAAAGCTGGGTTTCTGCCGGAAGCGACGCTTCTCCTGCTTTTACCGCCGGCAGGTTCTGCCCGGCCTCCATGAAGATTTTGTCGAGCTCCGAAGGCTCTGCGTCCTTCACTGCCGCAGACGCCGCAGCAGGAGCTGCTGCAGGAGCTGCCTGCATTTCCGGGGTACTTGTCTGATCTGCCATAAGGTCCTCCCTTTCCTGTCAGAATGTTTGTTTTGCCTCTGCGGCCAAGCGCAGAAGCCTGTCATATGACGCTTGCAGGGCAAAAATACTGTCACTGCAACCGGCAATACCGAAAATCATATCGGAAAGTAATCCGGGCGGAAACCCGGTGCGCGAAAAATCCGCCCTGGCTATTATCATATATTATTCTTGGAAAAGAAAACAGAACGCGCCATGTAAAATTTTCATTACAGGATTTCCGTGATCTTCAAATCCGTGTCCTTCAGGGACAGAAGCTCTCCGCTGTCGTATTTGATCAGGGGCTTGGACGGATACTTGCTGTCGACAAAGATGATCTCACCCTCGCTGCCGTCTGAGAGACGGACGCGGTTGTTGAGATAGGTATTCCCCATGTGCTCGAGGAAGGTCAGAATCAGCTTTGTGTCGTACCTTTCCAGACCTTCATCCATCATGATGTCAATGACCTCGAAAGGACAGATGGGACCGCGGTAGCAGCGGGCAGATGTCATCGCGTCATAAACGTCCGCAATGGAAACGATCTTTGCAAAGCGGTTGATCTGGATGGCCTTCAGCTGGAAGGGATAGCCCTTGCCGTCGCAGCGCTCATGGTGCATGAGGGCCGCATATTTCATATTTTCATTGACGTCGTAGGAGTCGAGGATTTTGTAGCCTTCAATCGTGTGGTTCTTGACGATCTCGTACTCCTCCTTTGTCAGGCGGGCAGGCTTCTTGATGATGGTTCCGGGAATGACCAGCTTTCCGATGTCGTGAAGGACACCGGCGAGCATGGCGTTGTCGATATCCTCCTTGGAGTAGCCTGCCCAGCGAGCCAGAATGCCGGAAATCAGGGAAACATTGATACAATGGACGTAGGTCGTGTCGTCGTAAGTCCTCAGATTGTGCAGCATGTCAAAGACGGACTGCGTTGTCTGATTTTTGAAGAGGCTTAAGGGCTCGTCGAGAATGGCCTGGGTGTCAATGGAGTTTGCGTTCCGGCTGACGATGTCGTTCAGCTGGTTCTGGAAGGTGCCGACGACGTCCTCGAACTTTTCCTTGAATTCCCGGAATTCCTTGCTGGCCTTGATTTTTTGCGACCGGGTGCCCTCTTCGCGGGGCGTCTCAATCGGGATGCTCGCATCCTCGACAAAGACATTGTATATATAATATTGATTCAGAGTCGTGATGGCCGCTTCATTGACCGTGGTACCGGTACGAAAGAGCAGATTTCCGCTGCTGTCGTATACATCGGCTCCGATGACCATTCCGGGAACCAAGTCCCTGACCTGAACTGTTTTCATGATTTCCCCATGCCGGCCGGTTCAGCAAAAATTCTGCCGTGACCGCCGCTCTCCGTATCTCTTCTGCCGGCCTTCCCCGTCAGAATGAAACCAGGTTCATAAGTTCTGCAAAAGCACCAATCCGCCCGTTGTAAGCGGAAACATCGCCAAATCCGTAGGAAGCAAAAACGAAAGGAACGCCTGCGGCAGCTGCCGCATCCGAGTCGCCCTGCGTATCGCCCACATAGAAGGGCGTTTTCAGGCCATTCTTTGCAACGAGAAGCCGGATGTTTTCGTCCTTGCCCTTTCCCGTATCGCCGAAGCAGAGGTGGTCTGCGATACAGGCTGCAAAGCCGCCCTTTTGCATCACGAGCTCTATATAACCCTGCTGGCAGTTGCTTACGATGAAAAGCTGCTGTCCTCTCTCCTTCAGCTCGTGAATCGTATCGATGACGCCGGGATAAAAGATATCACAGGGATCCCTTTCCAGGGCTTCCTCTTCCGCCTTTGTGCAGGCGTCAAGAATCTCAAGCCGGCGGCCTTCTTCCATCTCCGGAAAAATATCCGCCGCAATCGCATCCATCGTCCGGCCGAAAAGCCCCCGCAGGCGGGCACCGTCCACGCGCGTTTCTGAGATTCCGAAGGAACGAATAGCTTCGTTCCAAGCCTCCGCGACGATGTCCGTCGAATTCCAGAGGGTTCCGTCGATGTCAAGAATAATTCCGTCTGTCTTCATAGATTCAATAATTTTAACGCAACGAAGGTCTATTTTCAACGAATTCAGGGCGGACCGACAGGTTTTCAGGAAACTGTACAGACTTGCTTCGGTTTCTTCCGTGTATAATCTTTCTTACAGAGGAAAAAAACAGTTCAATTATCCGTCTGCGACAGGTATAATTTATCGGTAAAGTTTTAAGCCGTTTCAGAGAAAAAGCGGTCCTGCCAATGCTTTTTGCTGCTCTCCGGGCAGATTCAGCCGGAACCGCTCTGTTTGAAAGTCAACTGCGCGAGGTAAGAAAGTGGAAAGAAAACTCTTAAGCTTTGCCGTTCCCTGCTACAATTCCGCCGCCTATATGCGGCACTGCATCTCCACCCTGCTGACAGGAGGAGACGAGGTGGAAATTATTATCATCAATGACGGGTCCACAGACGATACACTGACCATTGCAAACAAGTACGCCGCCAAATATCCCGACATTGTGAAAGTCGTCGACAAGGAAAACGGCGGTCACGGGTCAGGTGTCAATGCCGGCATCGATCACGCCACCGGCCTCTACTTCAAGGTCGTCGACTCCGACGACTGGCTCTCCGTCAAGGCTCTTTCCGAGCTCATGGAAAAGCTTCGGGATTTCGGGGCAGCTTATGAAGAGAAAGGGGAAAAATCCTCCATTCCTGACCTCGTCATTGCAAACTACGTCTATGAGAAGGAAGGCAAGCTCGTCAAGGAAGTCGTCCGCTACCACGCCCTGCCGAAAAATCAGATCTTCGGCTGGGACCGCTTCTCGATTCCCGAACCCGGCCACTACCTCCTCATGCACTCCATCATCTATCGGACTGAGCTTCTGAAGGACTGCGGTCTCCGCCTGCCGGAGCATATGTTCTACGTGGACAATATCTATGCCTACGTTCCCCTGCCCCATGTCAAGCGGATGTACTATATGGATCTGAATCTCTACCGCTACTTCATCGGGCGCCCCGACCAGTCCGTTCACGAAGACGTGATGATTTCCCGCGTTGATCAGCAGATCGCCGTGAACAAAATCATGATGGATGCCTGGCGCCTCATGGACGATCCCCTGATCACGGACCGGCCACGCCTGCAGAAGTACATGATCTCGGATCTTGAAATCATCTCGACGATTTCCTCCGTCCTCCTGATCCGGGCGCATACGGACGAGGCTCTGCAAAAAAAGGATGAACTCTGGGCCTACCTCGAGGAGAAAGATCCGAATACCTACAAGGCAATCACCCACCGCTTCATCGGCCGCGGCATTACGATGAAAGGAAGCGTTCCCCGGAAGATTACCGAGCGCATCTATCAGGTGCTGCAAAGGATAGTCGGATTTTCATAATGCTGCTCCGCGGTGAATAGGAGATTATTGACAATGAAAAAAATTGCGGACTTCATTTTCCGCTACCGCCTGCTGCTTGCCGTCCTCCTGGTCGCGCTGGGTGTCCTCTTCAATCTGAACGGTTCCTCTATTTCCCTCTGGAGCGCTTTCGGCGCGCCGGAAGAAAACACGGGGCTTCTGGCCGGCGAGGCAAGAGTCATCCGAACGGACGAATGGGGAACGCTGACGCCCATGACCATCTCCCAATCGTACGGCAATGAGCCCTACGCCTGGACCTCCGACATCCTGCGGGGGACGGATACGGACGTCTTCATGGTCTACTCCCTCCCTGTCAGGTCTCCTGCCGTCCTCTTCCATCCGTTTCAGATCGGCTATCTGTTTTTCGGTCCGGAAAGGGGACTCTCCTTTTTCTGGTGCGGCCGCCTGATCTTTCTCCTGCTGGTCACATTTGATTTCCTGCGGGTTCTTACCGGGGATGACCGAATCCTGTCCCTGGCCGGCGCTTTCCTTACGACTTTTTCCCCTGTCGTACAGTGGTGGTTCGCCATCAACGGACTGGTGGAAATGCTCCTGTTCGGTGAATTGATCATCATCTGCGCCGACCGGCTGATGAATGAGGCGGTCTTTGCAAAGCGGGTTTTCTGCATGGCTTTGATCGGCTGGAGCGCCGGATGCTATGCCCTCACCATGTATCCTGCCTGGATGATTCCCCTGGCCTACGTCTTTCTCGCCATTTTCATCTGGGTTATCCTGAAAAACAAAGCGGCCTGCCATTTCAGCAGATGGGACATTTCTGCCGTCATCTGTACCCTCGCGGCCCTGGCCCTGTCTCTTGGCGCCATCTGCTACCGATCCCGGGAAGTCATTGACATCGTCATGCATACGGATTACCCGGGCAGCCGGGTGGAAACCGGCGGCGGCTGGGCGCAGATGTTCTTTTTCTGGCCGGCAGGAATTTTCTTCGCCTGGCAGGATATCGGAAGCATTCCGGTGCTGAACGTCTGCGAAGCCTCCCTTTTCTTCTCCTTCGCTCCTTTGGGCCTGCTTCTCTCTATCTTCCTGCTGGGCCGGAGAAAAGGAAGGGAACCGCTCACCATCCTCCTTCTCATTGCCTATGCCATCCTGACCGTATACTCCTACGTCGGTCTCCCCGGCATCCTGGCAAAAATCACCCTGCTTTCCAAATCGCGCGGCATCCGGGCAGCCGCCATCGTCTCCTTTCTTGATATTCTTCTGCTCCTCCGGGCAGTCTCGGAAATCAGGAAAGATCAGGCAGCAGAAGAACATCATTCCCTCCCCCGCTTCTTTGTCCCGGCAGCAGCCATGCTGTCCGCAGGGCTCTCTGTCCTGCTGGCCGGCGGTGTCTATGCCTGGTTCGGGCCTGTCTATATTTCAAAGAAAAAAGCGCTTGCCCTTTGTCTATTCCTCTGCCTCTGCTTTGCAGCCTTTCTTTCCTATGCCTTCCGGCAGGAAAAGCGCGTGTTTACAGCTGCTGCCGCATGTTCCCTTGCCGTCTTTTCCGCCCTGGCAAGCGGCATCGCAGTAAACCCGCTTCAACAGGGCTTCGGAGACCTCTACGAAACCGACCTGGCAAAGGAGATGCGTTCCCTTACCGAGGCGGAGCCGGAGGCCAAATGGCTGGTTGCAAACGGAATTTCCTTCCCCGCCATGAACTATCCCCTGATGATGGGGGCCCGGACCATCAACTGTACAAATACCTACCCGAACCTGACTCTCTGGAAGGCGTTCGATCCGGACGGGCGCTATCGCTCCGTATACAATCGCTACGCCTATATCTATACGGACATCGTGCCGGAAGCCGAAGCTTCGAAAGACGAGAAGTTTTCCCTGCAGGGAGCTGTTGACAATTTCCACGTGAAGCTGTCCCCGGAAGAGCTCAAAGCCATCGGCGTGTCCTATGTCCTCTCCAAAGAAGATCTGGAAGAGTATTCCGATGCGAATGTTTCCTTTGAATGTATTTTTGAGGATCCGTCCTATTCCATCTTTGCCGTCAAATAGAATTTCCTTTCAGAAAAACAAATCCCCCGGCAGAAGCCATGGCAGCCTCCGCCGGGGGATTCTTATTTTTCTGCAAAAATCTGTCACTCCACAGGAGCCTTTTCCTTCTTCGCGCCCGGTTCCGTCAGACCGTCTCTTGCCATCATCTGCTTCATGACATTGATGTCGGAGGAGACATCCCAGGCAACGTCCGCAAACATGCCGTCGAGAACCTTGAGGCAGGCAGCATTAATCGTATCCATGGAAGCCTCAATCTCACGCTTCGTGCTCTCGATATTTTCACCCGCCGGCTGGTTCATGACGCCGACATAGGCATTCAGAAGCTTCACGGTCGTCGGCAGGTAGTAGTCCATCAGCATCTGCACGTTTCCGGCAGATCCCGGATCCTTCCGCACCTGGTCCATGATGCGGCGGACAATGTCTTCCAAGGTATAGAGCTTGTCCGACATTTCTTTCGTATCGCCTGTATCCGGAATCTTGTCATTGATCTCCCGGATGGTCCGGATATAGTCGCGGCCCTCGGAGAGGATCCGATCCACATCCTTGTTTCCCGTGGACTTTTCCGCAGCCTTTTCCTCTTCCTTTGCCTTTGCTGCTGCAGCCCGGGCCTTCGCCGTGGCCGTATGCTCTTTTTCGAGTTCTTCCGCTTCTCTCTGAATACGGGAATGCTCTGCCTCGGCATATTGCTTATACGCCCGGTCGGAAAGCATGAGAGTCGTCCCCTGCGTATCGATATGGGCATCCGGCAGGATTCCTTTCTGCAGAACCTTCATGACCGACTTCTGTACCTTCTCAAAAGGCATGGCCAGACGCGCCGCCAGATCCTTCAGGTCGATATACTCTGCATCCCCTGCTGCCGAATCGATGAGGCGGGCAAAGTTCCGGGTGCGGATAGTCGAAAGATTCGCAGCCGTCATCCAGCCGAAGATGCCGGAGCAGATACCGAAAAAAATGGCGCCTGCCAGATAGCCGGGCTGCATGTAATGGTAGGATAGTTCCTGAACGATTTCCCCGAGAAAGCCGATACAGATCGGGACATTGACGACCAGCCCGATGAAGCCGACAATGGTCAGGGCGATATTCTTGCCTTCGCCGAAATAGTTCGACCGCATCCGCCTTCCGGTCCGCCCGGCCTGGCGCAGAGACTCCACCGTTTCCCGTGTGGGCGCAGGCGGCGTCTGCCTGCCGCCGTCCGGCTTCGTAAAAGCCCCTCCGAAGGCCGTGTTCCCGCCGTAGGGATTCGTTCGAGTCTGTGTACCGCCATACGCATGGGTTCCTGTCTGGCCGCTGCCATAGGATGCGGCTCCTGCAGAAGCGGACGTATAAGGATTCTGTCCGTTCTGCGTCTGATAGGTTCCGGCATTGCCCCCGTTCGTCCAGGAGGTATTTCCATCCGCCTTTCCTGCCCCGCGCTGTCCGACGCGGACGTCCGCCCCGTTCAGATCCACATAAGGCGTCTGAGAAAATCCGGATTTGACCCGGTTGGCAAAGTCCTGCCCGCCTGCTTTGACGGAATCCGTCATCTTCCGGGCGGAATTCTGCAGGTCTTCATTCAAATGGGAGAAGTCTCCGGATGCGACAGCATCACTGACGGCCTGCGCCATATCATTTCCGGCATTTAATATTTCATCGATCATTCATTTTTCCCATAAATACTACTGCCGGAAATGCAGGCGAGCAAAGCCCCTTACCGGCGGATTTCTACACATACATATTTATCATAGCATAAAAGAACCGTCTGCGGAATGCAGGCGGAAAAAATCGTCAGGAAATCCGAAGGTACGGTTTCCCTGAAACGATTACTCTTCGTATTGTACCTCCGGATTGACAAGGTCCTCCGGCCGCTTTTTCATTTTTACGGACAGGCGCTGGCAGAGGTGTTCAAGGCACCGCCGCCGTTCTTCATAATAGGAATCCTCCGACATGAAGGCAGCGTGAGGTGTCACGATACAATTCGAAAGCCCGATGAGTTCGCTCTTTGCCTTCTCTTCATCCTCGATCACATCGACGGCAGCAGCCTGGATCTCTCCTGTTTTCAGGGCCTGGGCCAGGGCCGCTTCATCAACAACCGCACCGCGGGCCGTGTTGATGAAGAAGGCCGATTCCTTCATCCGATGAAACTGCTCTGCCCCCATCATATGCTCCGTCACCCCGGGAATTAAAGGGCAGTGCATGGAGACGAAATCGGAGCGTTCCAAAAGTTCATCCAGGGAATCCGCCTTTTCGCAGCCGTATCCTGCCAGCTCCTCCGCGGACTTCGTGGGAGCATAAACCAGAACGGAAAGCCCCAGCGCCTGCAGAGGGGCAGCCATCTTTTTCGGAATATTCCCGAAGAAGACCATGCCGAAAACTTTGTCAGTGAGGCGGTAAACCGGGTACCCGGCCACCGGATTCCACTGCCCCTCCCGCACATCCCGGTCGAGGAAGGTAATCTTCCTCGCGAGGTCGATTGCCATCCCGATGGTGTGAAGAGCCACTTCCTCCGCGCAGTAGCCGGGCACATTCGTGACAGCGACGTGCCGGTCCGTGGCTGCCCCCACATCAATATTATTATAGCCAATGCTTTGAAGGGAGATGATCTTGAGAGCAGGGCAGGTGTCGAGAATTTCGGCCGTCACATCGTCGTAGATTACGACCAGGCCGTCCGGATTTTCGCGGGCTATATATTCCGCAAAAGAATGAGAATATTCTCTGTCCTTGATTTCCGTAAGTTCGACGTCGTCTACGCCCCACTCGTGAAGCAGGCTCCTCTCGTAGTCGAGCGTATCCGGGATGTTGAAGTACAGTACTTTCTTCAAAACAGCATTCCTCCGAAAAATTCCTCATATGCAGGAAAGGCCTTCGTTTCGACACTCAAATATATGCTTTTTCAGCGCGGGCTGCAAAGAGCCGTCCCGCTCAATCATATGGCTTTATATGATTCTCTTCTCAGAAAAGAATACTCATCAGCAGCGTAATCGTGAAAAAGGAAAGCACGGTGCTGACGACAATGCCCTCGGACAGGGTGCCCGTCGGCAGGCCGTCCGCCTCCGCCTGGATGAGCGGCAGGTTTCCGGCCGGCATCATGGCCATGAGGGAAAAGGCATATACCATCTCCATCGGCAGGCCGGCTGCCCGGAGGATATAGAAAAGGGCAATTGGAATGATCAGCAGGCGGAAGCCTGAATAGAGCCAGACCGCAGACTTCGACAGGCTCCGCCGGATATCCGCATGAGCCAGCGACGCCCCGAGCAGAGCCATGGAGAGGAAGACATTGGCATTCCCGAGATGGGTGACGCTCCGCTCGATCAGGGCAGGCAGACGCAGGTCAAACCAGAAGAGGACGATGGTCAGCAGGGAGCAGAGAATGCCGGGGCTTAGGTATTTCTTCCAGTTGAAGCTCCCCTTCCCGCCCAGGAGACTGACGCCGTGAGTATAGAAGAAAAAGAAGAAGGCGACATTGCAGAGGACGACGTAGACCATCGCCTCCTGAGGCAGGATGGCGCTGGCAATCGGAATCCCCATGAAGCCGACATTTGTATAGACAATCATCATGGAATAATATTTTTGCTCGTCAGCGGGAAAACGCATGGTCTTGGGAAAAAGCCATCCGAGCAAGGCCAGCGCCGCATAGAAAACGACGGAGACCAGAAGAGCCAGAAGGAAGTCGTGGCGGGAAACCGAGAGATCACTGGTGAGCACACTCGTCAGAATGAGACAGGGGTTAGTGACATTCACAACGACAAAGGACATCTTCTGACAGGTTTCACTGGTGAGGACGCCTCCCTTCTGCAGGAAATAGCCGATGGCAACCAGAATGAATATGACGCCCATCTGCTGAAGTATGACCAGTCCGCCCATACTGTATTCTCCCTCTGCTTCTTTTTCATGAATAATGTAAAACATCCGCGTTTCCCGGGCAATGGCACATATTGCCAAAAAACAAAAGAAAAGAGACGGTTCTGTCTGCAGGGGCTGCCGCCCCGGAAGCAGAATCCGTCCCTCTCCGACGGTGAAATTTTTTCGCACGTCCTCAGTGGAAAAACTTTCCTCTCTTGTTTGTCTTTACCCGTTCAATTTTGCAATGAGCTTCTGCAGCTCATCCGGTGTCATGAAGCCGAAGCTTGGCAGGGATTTTAAAGGCATGTACTTCACCATGGCTTCATTCATCTTTGACGTAATGGCTTCAGCTGCTGCACTTCCCTCTTCCGCTTCGCCGCCCATGTTCGCGGTCCCCTTTGCAAGGAATTCCTTCATGATGGGCGCCGTCTTCGGATTGGCGAGAAGTTCCTCCATAATCGTATCCACGGACACATGCAGGGGGATGACCTTTTCCGTCGTAAAGGAGATTTCCTTCGTGAGGAGGATACGATCGCTGGCATCGCCGATCAGAAGCTCGTATTTCCCTGACGGAGCATACCAGTCGCCCAGCCGTTCTTCAAAGTATGAAAGATCCCGGGCCGTGAGATGCATCTCCACAGTCTTTGTCTCACCGGGATTTAAGAATACCTTCGCAAAGTCTTTGAGTTCCTTCACGGGGCGCTCCGGTGTGCCGTTTCTGTCGGCCACATAGAGCTGAACGGCCTCCGCGCCGGCCATGGCTCCTGTATTCTTTACATCCACTGTCACGGTAAGCTCGCTGTCATCCGTCATCTCCTCAGTGGAGAGCTTTACATTAGTCATATCAAATGTCGTATAGGACAGGCCGTGACCGAAGGCCCAGCGGACAGGCATTTCCTTCTTTTCGTAATACCGGTAGCCGACAAACACGCCCTCCGCATAGTTCACGGACTTCATCTGTCCCGGGAAGTTCAGGCAGGACGGGTTGTCGGAAAGTTTCAGCGGAAACGTCTCCGCCAGGTGCCCGGAGGGGTTGGTCTCGCCGAAAAGCAGGCGGTCCGTGGCCTCACCGACACCTTCTCCGCCGAGATACATTTCAAGGACTGCGGCAGCATCATCTGCCCAGGGGCATTCCACGGGGCTGCCATTATGAAGAACGACAACCGTATGGGGCTGGGCCGCACAGACCGCGGCAATCAAATCATCCTGGCAGGCAGGCAGCTTCATGTCGTCCCGGTCATAGCCTTCGGATTCAATGCTGTCCGGAAGACCTGCAAAAATTACAGCTGCATCCGCGGCCTTTGCCGCTGCCACAGCCTCGTCAATCCGCTTCTGATCGACGGCCGTATCATCCGGCAGGAAGCCTTCCGTATAGGTCACCTTCCGTCCCTTCTTCTCTGCGCTCTCCAGGGCAGACTCCACTTTGAAAGAGTTGATATGGCTGGAGCCGCCGCCCTGGAAACGGGGCTTCTTCGCAAATCCGCCGATATAGGCGACTTTCGCGTCTGCAGTAAGCGGCAGCGTTCCGTCGTTCTGCAAGAGGACGGCGCAGCGGCCGGCCAGACCGACGGCCTTTTCATGATCCTTCTTCAGGTCGAAAACCGCTGTCTCATCCCGGTTGTCTAAAAATCGGTAGATGACGTCAAGAACCCGCTCCACACAGGCATCGACAGCCTCTTCAGGAAGTTCTCCTTTTTTCACTGCCTCAACAATCTGCGCATCATTTAAGGAAGTATCGCCCGGCATCTCCAGGTCGAGCCCAGCCCGGGCCCCCTGCACGCGGTCGTCGACCGCGCCCCAGTCCGTGACGACGAAGCCTTCAAAACCCCAGTCATCGCGCAGAACCTTTGTCAGCAGCCACTCGTTGTCGGAGGAAAATGTCCCGTTGATCTTGTTGTAGGAACACATGACCGTCCAGGGCTGCGCTTCCTTTACGGCAATTTCGAAAGCAGGGAAATATATTTCCCGTATCGTCCGCTCATCTGCCTCCGCCGAAATGCTCATGCGGCGGGTTTCCTGATTGTTCATGGCAAAGTGCTTGATGGATGTTCCGACGTGCTTCGACTGAACGCCCCTGATATAGGCAGCCGACATCTTCCCCGCCAGAACCGGGTCTTCGGAGAAGTACTCGAAATTCCGCCCGCAGAGGGGACTCCGCTTGATATTCACCGCCGGTCCCAGAACAACCGCCACATCCTCGGCCTGGCACTCATTTCCGATGATCTCCCCGAGTTCCCTCTCCAGGTCCCTGTCAAAGGAAGCGGCTGTCGCGCAGCCGGCCGGAAAGCAGACTGCCTTGATGGACTCGTTCACCCCCAGGTGATCCGCCTTGTCATTCTGTTTCCGGAGACCGTGAGGGCCATCGGACACCATCACGGCCGGAATGCCGAGGCGGTCAACGGCCTTCGTATGCCAGAAGTCCTTTCCCCCAAGCAGGGAAGCCTTCTCCTCCAGGGTCATTTCGCTTATGAGTTTTTTCAGATCGCGTGCCATGTTTTCTCCTTTGAAATCAGTTCATATAGTGCCGGAAAAATTCACATTCCTCGCGGTTGACGCGCTTTGCGTCCGGAAGCTTCATATTGCAGTGGAAGACATGTCCGAGGCTTCTCTTCTCATCGCTGTAAAAACGGTAAACAAAGTCCACTCCTGCTTCCCTGAGCTTCGGCAGCAGTGCTTTCGGCTGATCGATCAGGAAGTCCTTCGGACACGTCATCACAAAGGCAGGAGGAAATTTTTCCGTCACGTGCTCTGGAACGTTCGCCAGGGCAAGCTCCTCTGCGTCCTCCGGTCCGTGGGGCAGATAGTCCCGCATGGTCTGATCCTGTGCAGTCAGGCGGTAGGCGCCACAGTTCAGGGCAACAGCCAGCAGGGAAATCCCCGGTACCGGGTGAAAGCCCCCTTCATCAAGGCTGGCAAAATCCGGATTGGAATTCATTTCAGCAAGAGCCTCCGGACTCAGGTTCTTGGCCAGTCGGGCATATTCCCTGGCATATGCCTCATTTGTGCTGAGCGCTGCATAGAGGGCCAGTCCGTTGCCGCCGGCGCTGTCCCCGACACCAAAGATATGTTCCGCGTCCAGGCGGTACTCGTCGGCGTGATTCTTCACCCATTTCATGACGAGATTCATATCGATGAGAGGGGCGGGAAATTTGTGCTCCGGGGAGAGTCGGTAAGTGAAGTTTACTACGGCAAAGCCCTGCTCGGCAAGGAACATGCCATAGTACTGGTAGACACCCTTGTCCCCGTATACCCAGCCGCCGCCGTGAAAACTGATGATGACAGGAAGCGTCTTCCCCTCTTCTGCTTGCGGCCGGTAGAGGTCTAAAACTTCTTCCGGATCCGGTCCGTAGGAAATGTCATCGTATCGCACAACATCCTCCGGGGTCTTAAGGCCCTCGTCCCGTTCCCGATCGGCCTTTGCGCACATGAGGCGCATATTTTCACTGAATTCTGACATAGCTTTTCTCCAAAAGACAGCCGGGAGCTTTTCGGTTCCGGCTGTAACTTTTCACATCTTCCGTTTTCTCACTCGTGCCGTGCGCGAAGGTCTGCCTGGATCCGGTCCAGATCCTTATCGATATTCATGAAGAGGAGGATAATAATGCAGCCGGCGGCAACGATCGCCCCGAGGTAGCCATATCCGAACTTGATGGCGGAAAGGGCGCCGGCGGACTGGACGTCTGCCATCCCATTATAGCCGCCGATGGCGAGAAGACCCGTGCCGACAGCGGAGCCGAGGCCGATGCCCACCTTCATACCGAAGGATGTGCAGGAGTTGATGAGCCCTTCGGACCGGATGCCGGTCTTCCACTCGCCGTAGTCAACGATATCCGCCGTCATGGCAAAGATTCCGGAAAGGATAGGGGCTGAGCCAATACCCTTGACAACGGTTCCGAAAAGGAGCATGGGAACGGATGTATTGGCAAGACCGATGATAATGCTGCCGATGGCAGTAACAATCGAGCCGTAGATCATGAGCTTCCGCTTGCCGAACTTCGCTACCATGTGGGGAACGAAGAAATTCATGATGATCGTGGGAACGCCGGCAAAGGACATGATGCTGAGCAGGGCAAGATTTCCCATGACGGATTTGAAATAATAGTAGCTCAGTGTTCCGCTGGCAACGGTTCCCAGATAGAGTACCAGGAAAAGAGCCGCCTGCAGGTAGAAGTATTTGTTTTTCAGTACGGCAGGAAGCGCCTTCTTCAGCGGTACGTTTTCCACATTGGATTTGCCCGTATCGTCGACATCCACATGTTCCTTGCAGCCGAAGAAGCAGATCAGCAGCAGGATCATTTCAATGATACCGTAGACGATGGCGATATTTGTAAAGCCGATCTTCAGAACGAGAACCGGTGTGATGGCGTTGATAATAATGGTCACGACCGAATTCATAATGAAGCGGATGGAGGCCGTCTGCGCTCTCTCCTGCACGTCCAGCGTCATCCGGGCCAGCAGGGCATTATAGGGCAGATTGTTTGCCGTATAGACGATACAGCTCATGAAGATATAGGTGAGATACGCATAGAGCAGTTTCCCGCCCTCCGATGCATTCTGCGGAACCATGAAGAGAAGGATCATGCCGATCATCATCAGAGGTGCCGTCCAGAGGAGCCAAGGGCGGGCCTTGCCGAAACGGCTCCTGGTCTTGTCCACAATCCCACCCATGATCAGATCCGTGATTCCGTCAAAGACACGGGTGATCAGCATCATGGTAGCGATTGCCGCTGCGGCAATTCCTGCCGTATCCGTATAGTAGCCGGTCAGGAAGGTACCGCCGAGACCCACTGCATAGATATTCGCAGCGCAGTCCCCCAGACCGTAGCAGATTTTTTCACTGATCGGAAGATGTCCGGCCATATCCGTTTTCACCTTTGCCTTCGGCAGGGTACTCTGCATGGCTCTCCCGCTCTGAATCGATTTGTCCATATTTTCCCTCTTTTCTTTTCCGCGGCAAACCGCCCTTTACGGCTGCCCTGAATTTCTGATGGTTAAAGTTTACATCCTGAGGGAAAAAATTCTTACCGCCTCTTGTCCTGATATTTACCGTTTTTTGCACAGAGCTCAGGACATCCGCTTCCGGAAGTCACTCGGTGTGCAACCGTACTGTTCGCGGAAAGCCAGGGAAAGACGCCGGCTGTCCTGGAAACCGACTTCGAGCGCAATGTCGAGGATACTCAGATTTGTACTGAGCAAGAGGGTTCTGGCCTGTTCGGCCCGGTAGGACCTGAGGTACTGGGAAAAGGTAATTCCCACCGCCTGACGGAAAAAACGGGAGAAGTAGGTCGGCGTGAAATAGAATTTTTCCGCGACCGCCGGTTCGGATACTGCCTCCTGATAGTGCTGCTCAATGTACTGGATAATCCCGCGCAGACGCTCTATATTTTTCTCGTGATTGATATTCGAGACATTCTCATGGAGGGCGAGACGGTCACTGCACATGTAGCAGAGGAGGTCAAAGATATGTGAAAGTCCCTTGAGATAGGCGTATCCTCCCTTTGCCCCATTCGCATCACCGAAGCCGTTTACCCCGTTTTCACTGAATTTGCGAATTTTTTTCATTAGTAATGAAATCTCTTCCGGAGCCTGCTTTCGTTCATTCGTGAAGATATATTTCCCATAGTCCGGCACGAAGGATTGGACAAAAGGCAGATTCAGTACAACTACCGTAGCCAGGATACGGTCGGGCAATTCTTCCTGCACCGGGTGGGCCACGATCTTGTGAATGGC
The DNA here is from genome assembly GCA_900314085.1 of uncultured Lachnospiraceae bacterium. Lineage (GTDB taxonomy): Bacteria > Bacillota > Clostridia > Lachnospirales > Lachnospiraceae > RUG306. Next base: position 19,609 of record OMTX01000050.1, read on the forward strand.
ATTCGAATTTGTGATTACGAGGTCACCGGCTTCTCCTACGATATCGTAGCCGTCGATATAGTGCTCGTCCTCTGCATAGAGGTAGACGAGTTCCAGCTCCTCATGCCAGTGGGGAAGAATTTCACTCACCATATTCTCCGACTGAAAAATATTGTAGACGTGAAAAGGGATATTTTTCTCGTACTCAAATTCCTGATGGGTGACAATCGGTTCGCTCATGACAGCCTCCGCCTAAGAGCTTCCTTGAAAAATATGATCAGACTGATAGTATAATTACCGTTGGCCGCACCACACAAAACTTCCGGCGCCAAAGGTCATCATCCGTGACGAATCTTTGCCGCCGGCTGCGAGGTCCTGCGGCAATCATTTTTTACTAATCATAATATGGGGTAAACGGGAAAAAATCCATCCCCCCGGAGGAAAATATGTTTCAGGATATCGAAGGAAAAATCGAACGAAACGAACGGGCACCGCAGGACAGCGACTACCTGATCCGGATGGATCATGGAAAAGTGCTGCTGAAGGAAGACGGTTTTCTTCCGACACTTGCCGAATGCGGGCTTTCGGACACGATCTTTGGAAAATACGGAAGTTTTTCCGTGGGAGGAAAGACCGAAGCGGATTGGACAGAGAATGAAGACGAAGGCGCCCGCCTGCAGTACCTGCTGACCTACGAAGGAAAAGCCTTCTATGCCCTGCTTGTCTACAGGGCCGCTTCCCTCTTCTTTGCCGGCGACACAAAGCTTGAATACAAAGCCATGCGAACCCTCTTCGTTTCTGAAGAGCAGGGACTTCACTTCGCGGCTGCAACCGCCTGCCACCTGGCTGTCTGGTATCAGGAAAACAGGTACTGCGGGCATTGCGGAACGATGCGGATTCCGGCGAGCGATGAGCGAGCCCTCATCTGCCCCTCCTGCGAGACCAGGATTTACCCGGCTATTGCCCCGGTCGTTATCGTCGGCGCTCTCTATGAAGGAAAGCTTCTTCTGACTCGCTACGCAGACCCGCGTGGCTACCGCCGCCATGCCCTGGTCGCCGGTTTCTGCGAGGTCGGCGAAGCTCTTGAAGACACGGTAAGACGGGAGGTCTATGAAGAGGCCGGACTTCACGTCACAAATATCACCTACTACAAAAGCCAACCCTGGGCCTTTTCCCAGAGCCTCCTTGCCGGCTTCTTCTGCCGCGCCGTCGATGGGAAGATTACGCTGAACACAGACGGCCTCGGCGAACTCGCCGAGGCCGTCTGGATGACGCCTGATGAAATTGAGGCTGAGGATAACGCCCTTGCCCTGACCTGGACCATGATCCGGGACTTCAAAGCGGATCCGCAGAAGATCATGGATATCGTGTCCTGATTTTTCCAAGATTCCTGCCTCCCGCGATCAATGTACGCAGTTTTGGTGCTCCTCTCACCCATTTCCACCAGCGACGAGTGACAGGCGGCGAGTTCCGGTACTCCTCTCACCCATTTCCACCAGCGACGGGTAGCATATGGCAAGTTCCGGTGCTCCTCTCACCCACTTCCACCAGCGACGAGTGACAGGCGGCGAGTTTCGGTACTCCTCTCACCCATTTTCATTATTCTCACTATTTAAGTGCCTCGCTCAGAAAGTACTTCCGAACAAGGTCATCGGCCTCTGGCAGGTTGAATGGGTGATCTTTGGATTCAAAAGTCATAATTAGATTGTCGTTGGGGAAATAGCCTAATTGAGAATATGTACAGATCTTTGGAAGTGATTTTGCTGAATATGCCTGATTGTCAATCATTCCGAAATGCTCCCAAATATATAATCTGCGGGTTTTCGGATGCATGATTGTGAAATCGGGATAAATGGGACCGGAAGGAGTATCAAGCAGGCACTCATAACGGAAAGGAATTGCATACTTTTCAAGAGATGTCGCGATCAAAACTTCAGACTTAGAGCGAACACAAAGGCCGGTATTGGTCGTATATTGAAGATGTTCCGGATGTGTAGGATTTTTTTGAAACGAACTGTTTTTCCACTCCTCAATATCAGGCGATGACTCGCCGATCAAATTGCAAAACTCTTTATTTTTCAAGAGAATCTGCAAGTGAGACGATGAATGACGAAACACCCGAAGATATCTTTGACAGGCAAGGATTTCAGTATTTATTTCAGAAAGTCTTGCCCTGCACCAGGCAAACTTAGCAAGACGAACAGCCTCATCCCGCTCAGACTTTGGAAGATAAGCTCTGGCGCCATCTTCTGAAATATACCATTTTGCAGCATTGCCTTTGAAGTAGATGGTAAGCTGTTTTTTCGGTGTTGCATCCGTTGCCAAAATCTTCTCGAGCCGGCCTTTCTCCTTCAGAAGTTTTTTCAGATCCGAGTGAATTTCTCCACTCCTTGCAGGGCTTCTGTTGCAAAAAACATCGCTTGGGGGATTTTCTCTTGCATTCTTCATAGAACTGCTCCTTTGACATGATTATCAAATTGATAGGCGAACGTACACCAACCAGCAGAAAGCTGAATTTGAAATGTACTATGCAATCATATCACGATTAGGGAAAAGCAATTCTAAAACTTTTATTAAGAATTTTACACAGGTGACACATGGCAAGTTCCGGTACTTCTCTCACCCATTTCCGCCGGCGCCAAGTGACAGACGGTCGCTTCCGGTGCTCCACTCACCCATTTCCATCAGCGACGGGTAACATATGGCAAGTTCCGGTACTTCTCTCACCCATTCCCGTCAGCGCCGGGTTGCAGGCAATGTTCTACAGTGCGCTGCTCACCCATCCCAGCCGGTTTCTTCCACACCTGATTCTTTTTTATTTCATTACGGCTTTTCTTTCTGCCCCTGCAGCCGCCTTCGCCTTCTGCAGGGCGGCCTGCTTCCTCCGCTGCTGCTCTTTATTTTTCTGCATAGCCTTCTGCCTGTCAGACGGGCGGCCGCCCTTGATTCTCGGCGACGGATCGAAATGCGTGAGGTCCGTGCAGACGACGGAAGCCGCCAGAGCCCCTGCTGCAGGCGGAACAAAGGCCGTGGAACCCGGAATATCCCTGCGCTGTGTGCACTTACGAACAGAACCGGGCGGGCAAATGCAGTGGGTGCGGCAGGAGTTGTCCGCATCCTCATCCGGCCGAATCGCCGGCTCTATGGAATAGACAACCTTCAGGGACTTCACGCCCCGCTTCTTCAGTTCCCGCCGCATGACGCGGGCCAGGGGATCGTTCTGTGTTGCATATATATCACAGGTCCGAAGCTTCGATGGATCCATCCGGTTGCCGCAGCCCATGACGGAGATGACCGGCACGTCTGCCTCCTGAGCCTTCAGGATGATATCAATCTTTGCCGTCACCGTATCGAGGGAATCGACGACGTAGTCAAATTCTTTCCACGGAAACTCATCCGCGTTCTCCGGCAGATAGAAGGTCTTGTATGTATGAACGACAGTGTCCGGGTTCAGGTCATGGATCCGTTCCTCTGCCACATCCACCTTGTACTTGCCGATTGTGGAGCGCGTCGCCAGGATCTGCCGGTTCAGGTTTGTCAGGCAGACCTTGTCGTCGTCGACGAGGTCAAACTCGCCGATCCCCATTCTTGCCAAGGCTTCAACTACATTTCCTCCGACGCCGCCAATGCCGAAGACCGCCACTCTGGCTTTATGCAGGGTGTCGATAGCTGCCTGCCCCATGACAAGAGCTGCTCGTGAATATTGATTTAGCATAATATTATTTCCTTTGCCGCAAATAGTGTTATAATAGAAGCAGTTTCCAAGAGGACGCGAAAACGGGAGGTGAAATATGTTGATAGTTCTCGCTGTTCTCATTATCGGAATCGCTCTCGGCGTAGCCACAGGCTGGGCAGCCAGACAACAGGAAACTCCGGAGAGGAACCCTTTCCATGGGCCGAAGAATCCCCTTTGTTTTCGCGATGACGAAGAGAACGATTCCCACGAGTGAGACGAGCGGTTTTTGACGAGACAGAACTGGCACGCATCGCGTGCCAGTTTTTTTATGCCTGGATTTTCCCGGCTCCTTCAGTTCATCGTCCCCAGCAGCGTATTCTTAAGGATCGCCGCGCTTTCGTAGAGCATGTTGTTGAGGAGGTAGGCCTTCGGCGAGCCGGCCGCGAGCCCTGACGCATCGGAATATCCCTGCTTCCGCGCGATGGAAAGGGCCCGGTAGACGTGGAAATTGTTCGTAACAAGGACGACGGAGGAATCCTCCTCCGGCAGCAGTTTCCTGCTGTAGCTTAGGTTTTCCGCAGAATTTTCCGCCTTCTCCTCGAGAATAATTTTTTTCGCCGGGATTCCCTGCTTCACGAGGTATTCCTTCATCCCCTGCGCTTCCGTAAAGGGCTCGTTCGATCCCTGCGCTCCGGAGACAATGCAGACCGCATCCGGATTTTCCTTCAGGTAGGCGGCTGCCGCATCCAATCGGTACTTGAGGATCGTGCTCGGCCCTGACTTCCTCACCTGGGCTCCAAGCACTATAACCGCATCCGCACCGGGTTTGCCCGTATCCGAAAAGTGGGGCAGAATCAGGCTCCAGGTCACAGCCACCAGTATGATGCCCGCAGCGACGAGGGCTGCAAATATTATTCTCAAGACCATCGGCACCTTTCTCCGCAAATTGCCTGCCGTCACGAATCCAAGCAGCAGCAGAAAGGCACCTGCGCCGATCCAGACCAGGTAGAATCCGGTGCCGGAGTTTGCGGCGTGCACGAATGCGCCGTAACCGATGGCCGACGCGGCAAGCAGAAAAAAGATAGCTGAAAACAGGACTCTCCAGGGGCTGACTGTCTTTTTCCGCTCGTCACGCCGCCGAATGATCGGATATTCATCTGTATTCATAATTCCTCATTTCCTCAAATCAGTGCCCGTGCGGTACCTGATCCAGAAAGTCCTTCTCTACCACAATGTCCGTATAGGCCAGCCGGCCGAAGATGATCAGTAGAACAATGCAGGCTCCCCAGATGGACCGGTAGGTGAAGAAGTGGCAGCCGATGGTGGAAACGATAGCGCCGAGACCGAAAAAAACGGTGAGTGATCCGTGGACCTTGAGTTTCCGCCAGGAGACGGGATCGTGATGACGGATGTATTTTGCCAGGTTGGAACCGATCTGCCTCAGATGGTTCGTGACAAATGTCGTGGCCGCCGGGATTCCCGTCATCTGCCGGAAGGTGTTGAACTGCATGGAGCAGATGAAGTTCAGCGTCACCTGGCAGATCTGATCCGGGGCCTCTGCCGGAAGGCAGCCCAGGATGAAGACCGCGACCGCCTCAAGCAAGGTCAGAATCGTATCCCAGCGCAGGAGATGCGCCCGCTTCACGGTCTTCCCCAGGAACTCCGACATGAAGGCTCCGAAGAGATAGGCACCGATCGGGAGCAGGAGGTAGGCCGCCCCTTTCCAGTTGCCGCTGCCTAAAGCTATGCCGAAAAGGACGACGTTTGCGGTCTGGGCGTTGCAGAAAATTCCACCGCGCAGCACAAAGGTATAGGCCCCGAACCAGCCCGCCGCAAAGATCAGCATTACATAGACCCAGGGCTGTTCGCATTCCAGAAATTCTTTTGTCTCCTCATCCATAGATTATCTCCTTAAAACATACAGAGTACATTCTACTGTCGTATCCCCGTCTTTTCCATATTCAATTTTCCTAAAAATCTGTTCGGATGCCGCCCCGCTTCTTGGAAAAGGAAAGATAAGTGTTATAATGAGTGGCGCAAATCAGCCTGTTTTCTACGCTTGAAAGGATTTGAATTCAATGAATGAAGCAGTAAAGACCTGGATAGAAGCCCATCAGGAGGAACTGGTGGCGGATGTAAAAGCTCTTTGTGAAATCCCGTCCGTGAATGCGCCGGCTGCAGGCGATAAGCCCTTCGGGGAGCAGCCGTACAGGGCCCTGATGAAGGCAATGGAAATTGCAAACTCCTACGGCTTCTCCACGAAGAATTATGATAATTTTGTCGCCACGGCGGATTACGATCCGGCTCTTCCACACACACTTGACATCCTCGGCCATACGGACGTCGTCCCGGCCGGTGAAGGCTGGACAGTGACAGAGCCCTTCAATATCATCGAGAAGGACGGCCGTCTCTACGGCCGCGGAACTTCCGACGACAAGGGCCCGCTTCTTTCCGCCCTCTTTGCCCTGCGCGCCATCAAAGAAACGGGAACGCCTCTGAAAAAGGGTGTCCGTGTCATCATCGGCTCGGACGAGGAGACGGGATCGACGGACATCGCCCATTATTTTGAAACAGAAAAGCCGGCGGAGATGACCTTTTCGCCAGATGCGGAATTCCCCCTCATCAATATCGAGAAGGGCCAGTTCCGGGGAACCCTGTCGAGGGACTTTGCAAGGGATACGGCCCTTCCCCGGGTGCTTTCCCTGGATGCAGGCGTCGCTTTGAATGCAGTTCCCCAGAAGGCGGTCATCACATTTGAGGGGTTGGAAAGAGCAGCCGCAGAGCCTGTAATGGAGGCTGTTTCGAAGGAATGCCATGTGGAGATTGCCTTTACGGGTGAACAGGAAATCACTGTCATCGGAGAATCGGCGCACGCCTCCACCCCGGAGAACGGGCGCAATGCAGGTCTTGCAGCTATTATCCTGATATCCCGTCTGCCCCTGGCAGAGTCGGATGAAATGAAGCTCGAAAAAAAGATTCCGGATCTTTTTCCTTACGGGGTGACCGACGGATCCGGTATCGGCATTGCCATGTCGGATCCGGAATCCCATGCCCTGACCTGCACGCTGGATCTCTATCATATCGACCCTGCGCACATCGAATTTTCCTTCGACGCCAGGACGCCTGTCTCCGCGACAAAGGAAAATTGTGAAAACGCGGCAGCAGCTGCTGTCCGGGCCGCCGGCTTTGACTTCTCAACACCGGGCATGATTCCGCCCCACGTTGTCTCCGGTAATTCAGGCTTTGTAAAGACGCTGCTTTCCGCCTACGAGGATGTGACCGGGCTCAAGGGCGAATGCATGGCTATTGGGGGCGGGACCTACGTTCACGATATTGAAAACGGCGTTGCCTTCGGCGCCGTTCTTCCCGGCATCGACACCCGCATGCACGGAGCCGACGAGTTCATCGACATTTCAAACCTGGTGACCGCCGCAGAGGTCTATGCGGAAGCCATCCTCCGCCTGTGCGGAGAATAATAATAGGTGCGCAGCTCAC
>OMTX01000051.1 GCA_900314085.1 uncultured Lachnospiraceae bacterium
ATATATTTGTAATAAATGAAACGATGGTTTAAACATTGTAATCATTGAGTTACAAACAACGTGAGGTTTTTATGGCATATCATTTCGGAAAAAAGAAGCAGATTTCCCAGGCACTGGCCCTCACATTGGCGGCATCCATGCTCGTCGCGACGGCAGCGGGCGCACCCCGGCCGGCTGAGGCAGCAGTCTACACGGGAGAAAAGGATGCCCGCGCCGGCGTTGTCGGCGAGCTCGGAGAAATCCAGGCAGATGCCTACGCTTCTTCCCTCCGGCTGGCAGAGTCCGGCGTCATCGTCGTTGCTGCCGGAGAAGACGGTGAGACATCCGCGGATGCCACGGCTGCAGCAGAATCGGCCACAGAGGAAGGGACGGCAGCTGTAGATGAGTGGGCATCAAAGGTTGCTGCAAATGTTGACAGCCAGATGAATGTCCGCGACAGCGCATCGGAAAGCGGTGCCATTGTCGGCTACCTGCGGAAGGGTGACGTCGCTGACGTCGTCAGCCGGGCCGACGGCTGGACGCAGATCACATCCGGGAATGTGACGGGGTATGTGAGCGATCAGTATCTCGTCTTCGGAGACGAGGCGCATGCCCTTGCCGATTCTCTGACGCCTATGACGGCGACGGCAACGACGGACGGTCTCCGTGTGCGGTCGGATGCCACGACGGATGCTTCTGCCCTGACGATCCTGAATACAGGGAATGTCGTTACGGCAGATCCTTCCTATGATACGGCCGGCGGTTGGGTAAAGGTTTCCGTCAAGGCGGGGACAGGCTATGTGAATGCAGCCTACGTCACGGTTGCCCGGAACTATACGGCAGCCATCACCGTTGCCGAGCAGCAGGAAATTGCAGCCGCAGCTGCAAAGAAGGCTGCGGAAGAGGAGGCAGCGAAGGAAGCAGCAGCAAAGAAGAAGGCGGCTGCCCAGACGACTGCGAACGCAACCGTTCAGAATGCTTCGGTTGCAGCATCTGCCGATGAGACGACGCTTCTTGCCGGCATCATCTACTGCGAGAGCGGCAACCAGCCCTTCGACGGCCAGGTGGCAGTCGGAGCTGTTGTGCTGAACCGCATGCGGTCTTCCCGCTATCCTTCGTCCATGTATGACGTCATTTACCAGCCCTACCAGTTCACACCTGCCCGGAACGGAAAGCTTTCCCGGGTAATTTCGAGCGGGGCTTACCAGCACTGCCTCAGCGCTGCTGAGACGGCTCTTGCCGGCACGGATCCCACCGGCGGCGCCCTGTCCTTCAAACGGGCATCTTCAGGCCACGCAGGCGTAGTGATCGGAGCCCATGTATTCTACTGATTGGAATATTTTGGCGGCTTTGCAGACGTACATCGTCTGACAGGAACACTTTGCGGGTTTTCTGCCGCACACAGCATTTGACAATCTCCCACAGCTTTGAACCATAGAAAGACAAGCGGGCGCCGGAAGGCGCCCACTTGTCTCATATGGGAGAAGTGTAGTATACTGGGAGCGGATTTTCTGCAGGAGCCGGACATTGCGGCACGGCGGAAACAGAATCAGAAGCTGACACAGGGAGAGTTTTCGGACAGGAGGAAAACAAAAAATGCAGGGAGCCATTGTTCTGATTATTCTGATCATCATTGCGCTGATACTGATCGTACCGAATATCCGCATCGTGCCCCAGGCCCACGCCTTCGTCATCGAGCGGCTCGGCGCCTATATGACGACCTGGAACGTCGGCCTTCATGTGAAGGTGCCCATCATTGACCGCGTGGCGCGGAACGTGAACCTGAAGGAACAGGTCGTTGACTTCCCTCCCCAGCCGGTAATTACAAAGGACAATGTCACGATGCAGATTGACACGGTCATCTTCTACCAGATCACGGATCCGAAGATGTTCTGCTACGGCGTCGAGAATCCCATCGTCGCTATTGAAAACCTGACAGCGACGACACTGCGGAACGTCATCGGTGATCTCGAGCTCGATGAAACGCTGACGTCCCGCGAGACCATCAATACAAAGATGCGCGAAGCCCTTGACGTTGCAACGGATCCCTGGGGAATCAAGATCAACCGCGTCGAGCTCAAAAACATCATCCCGCCTGAGGCCATCAAGGTCGCCATGGAGAAGCAGATGAAGGCGGAGCGGGAACGCCGTGAGCAGGTTACGATTGCGGAAGGCCAGAAGAAGTCGGCCATCCTGATTGCAGAAGGAAACAAGGAATCCGCCATCCTGAACGCGGAAGCCGAAAAGCAGGCGCAGATTCTTCGCGCCGAGGCGAAGAAGGAAGCGGCGATCAAGGAAGCGGAAGGACAGGCGGAGGCGACGATCAAGATCCAGCAGGCGAATGCTGAAGGAATCCGTCTCATCAAGGAGGCCGGCGCAGATGAAGCCGTTCTCACGCTGAAATCCCTCGAGGCCTTCGGAAGGGCTGCGAACGGCCAGGCGACGAAGATCATCATCCCTTCGGATATTTCCGGTATCGCAGGCCTTGCGACGTCCATCGGTGAAGTCCTGAAGGAAGACAAAAAGAAATAATCTCCCCGCGCCTGTAATTGTAAACAGGCGTGAAAAAAATTATAATGGCATCATTCCGGGCTCCCGGAGTGGTGCCTTTTTGAAAGGAGAAGCGATGGCTGATCTGTACGGAAAGAATTTCTTAAAGATGCTGGATTTCTCCGCGGAGGAGATTGAGTACCTGATCGATCTCGCGGCGGAACTCAAGGAAAAGAAGAAGAAGGGCATTCCCCACGACGTTCTGCGGGGAAAAAATATCGCCTTGATCTTTGAGAAGACGTCGACCAGGACGCGATGCTCCTTTGAGGTGGCGGCCCACGATCTCGGCATGTCAACGACCTATCTCGCCGGCGGCTCCCAGATCGGGAAGAAGGAATCCATAGCGGACACGGCCCGGGTTCTCGGCCGCATGTATGACGGCATCGAGTACCGGGGCTACGGGCAGGAAATTGTAGAAGAGCTGGCGAAGGATGCCGGCGTTCCTGTCTGGAACGGCCTCACGAACGAGTCCCACCCGACGCAGATGATCGCGGATATGCTGACGGTGAAGGAAAAGTTCGGCCGGTTAAAGGGCATCCGCTTCGTCTATATGGGCGACGCCCGCTACAATATGGGAAATTCCCTGATGGTGACGTGCGCCAAGCTTGGCATGGACTATGTGGCCTGCACGTCGGAGAAGTATTTCCCGGACGCGAAGCTGGTGGAGCAGTGCCGCGCATTTGCAAAGGAATCCGGCGGCTCCGTCACGCTGACAAGCGATGTGGCAGAGGGCTGCAAGGACGCTGACGTCATCTATACGGACGTCTGGGTTTCCATGGGTGAGCCCGACGAGGTTTGGGCGGAGCGCATCAAAGAGCTGTCCCCCTATCAGGTGAACGCAAAGGCCTTCTCCTACGCGAAGGACAGCGCCGTCTTCATGCACTGCCTGCCTGCCTTCCACGACCGCAATACGACGATCGGCGAGGAAATCTACGAGAAGTTCGGACTCTCCGAGCTTGAAGTCACGGACGACGTCTTCGAAAGCCCGCGGTCCGTGGTTTTTGACGAGGCGGAGAACCGCATGCATACGATCAAGGCCGTGATGTACGCGACACTTTATAGAGGTTGAAAATTATATCGGACGCGAAACGCCTGGAACGTATTCCTTTCAGCGTAAGGGGATGCATACGAATGTTTGAACCCACATACATCTACCACGAGTCCATTGACTCGACAAACAATGAAATCAAGCGCCTGGCGGAGGACGGAACGGCAGCAGAGTTTACGGTCGTAAGCGCCGGAGAGCAAACAGCGGGGCGGGGGCGCAGCGGCCACGTCTGGCAGTCTCCTGCAGGGACGTCCATTGCGACGAGCATCCTGCTCCGCCCGGAAGGGGTGGACTTCGACCGCATCCCCCGGATTACGATTCTTTCGGCCCTTGCGGTCTGCGATGCGGCGGAAGAGGCAACGGGGATGAAGACACAGATCAAATGGCCGAACGACGTCTTGCTCAAGAAACGGAAGATCTGCGGCATCCTGACGGAGCTCTGCTTTGACAAAGACCGGAAGCCCTATATGGTCGTCGGCATCGGCGTCAACGTGACGGTGCAGGAATTTCCGCCGGACATCGCAGACATGGCGACATCGCTACAGCTTTCCTCCGGAAAGCCGGCGGAGGCTTTTTCGCGGAAGGCCATCACGGAGAAGATTTGGGAGCGCTTCCTCGTCTACTATCAGAGCTTTCTGAAGACGGGCGACCTGGCGGAAATCCGCCAGTTCTACGAAGAGCGCCTGGTCAATGTCAACGAACGGGTGAAGGTATTGGATCCGGCAGGGGAATATGAGGCCCGGGCGACCGGCATCGACAACGGCGGCCGCCTCCTTGTCGTGAAGGACAACGGAACCTGTGCGGCGATTGATTCGGGTGAGGTCTCTGTGCGTGGTATCTACGGGTACGCGTGAAATACCTGCTCGCAGACAGTGAGCGGGCGGTCAAAGCGAATGGAAACACGGGACAGGAGAAAAGCGCCTGCCCGGCAGTGAAATATTTATGAGCGAAGAAAAAATGGATGAAGACGCGGTTCTCTGCGTCTCGAATTCCTACCAGAAGAAATATTACCTGAATCCTGAGTATGAGCTGCTGCCGACGGCGGTGAAGCAGGAGCTGCAGGTCGCCTGCGTGATTTTTACGGAGGAGGTCGGCGGCATCCTGACCTTGTATTTCGAAGACGACGGGACACTTACCATTGCGACGAGCGCCAGGGAGTATGATCCCGCCTACGATGAGATCGGGGCAGGGCTCAAGGTCAAGGCCCTGCAGGCGGAGAAACGCGAGCTCTTCGAGAGCTTACAGACCTACTACAAGGTGACGGTCCTGGGTGAACCGCTTCCGGCAGACGACGGGGATTGAGCTGAAGGTGTCCGCGACGGGCGGACAAAGAATCGGCACCGGTGAAAATGTCTGCGCATAGGAGACACGGCGCCCTATATTAGTCATGAGGGGAAAAAAGACATGCTGCTTGCAATTGATGTCGGAAATACGAATATCACCATGGGCGTCTTCGACGGGCGCGACCTGGTCGGGGACTTCCGCCTGACGACGAAGACGCAGCGGACGTCCGATGAATACGGCGTCGTCATCCGCGAGATTCTGCGGCAAAACGACATCCACCACCACCCGCGGAACGGCGGGGAGAGCGGGGACGGGCGGAAGGAAATCACGCACTGCATCATCGCCTCCGTTGTGCCGGCGGTCATGTATTCCCTGACGTCGGCCATTATCAAGTATTTCGGCATCACGCCCCTCATCGTGGAGGCCGGCGTGAAGACAGGCATCAAGATTGTTACGGAGAACCCCAAGCAGATCGGGGCGGACCGGATCGTCGATGCTGCAGGCGCCTACGGCCTCTACGGCGGGCCGCTTCTCGTGCTTGATTTCGGCACGGCAACGACCTACGACCTCGTCGGACCCGGCGGGGAATTCATGGCGGCGGTTACGGCGCCGGGCATCCGGATTTCCGCCCGCGCCCTCTGGGAAGACACCGCAAAGCTGCCGGAGGTCGAGATCATCAAGCCGAAATCCATCCTTGCCAAGGAGACGATTTCTTCCATGCAGGCCGGCCTCGTCTACGGGCAGATCGGCCAGACCGAGTACATCGTGAACATGATGAAAAAGGAGTCGGGCTTCACCGACATGAAGGTCGTTGCGACAGGCGGCCTCGGCGGCATGATCTCCGCAGAGACGGACTGCATCGACATCTACAACCCGACGCTGACGCTGCAGGGCATGGAGTTCGTCTTCGAGAAGAACGAAGAGCTGCACTGAGGGCGGCTGGCAGGAGACCGGCAAGAGAGAGACGGTTCTGCCTGAGGAAGCATATATTCAGGAGAGATGATGTGGCTTCTCCCATCCATCCGATCGACATCGGAAATGTACACTTAGAGAACAATATGGTTTTGGCTCCGATGGCAGGTGTAAATGACCTGCCATTCCGTTTGCTTGCGAAGAAATACGGGGCCGGTCTCGTCGTGACAGAGATGGTCAGCGCCAAGGCCATTACCTACCACAACAAAAACACGGTCAGCCTCCTTGAAACGGTGGAAGAGGAGCGGCCGGCTGCCGTGCAGATTTTCGGCAGTGAGGAAGGCCCCATGGAAGAGGCGGCTGCCTATGTGGCTTCGCTTCCCTTTGATATCGTAGACATCAATATGGGCTGCCCTGTGCCGAAAATCGTGAACAACGGGGACGGGAGCGCCCTGATGAAGGATCCCGACAAGGCAGGCCGCATCGCGGCAGCCGTGGTGAAGGGCGTGGCCGGACGGCATCCCGTTTCCGTGAAAATCCGCGCCGGCTGGGATCAGAATCATAAAAACGCCGTCGAAGTTGCAAAGGCTCTTGAGGCAGCAGGCGTTTCACAGGTATCTGTCCACGGGCGGACGCGGGAAGAGTTCTACCGGGGGCATGCGGACTGGTCTGTCATCGGGAACGTAAAGAAGGCAGTGAAGATACCTGTCTTCGGAAACGGGGACATTTCCTGCCCGGGAGACGTCATTTCCATGTATGAAGAGACCGGCTGCGACGGCTTCCTGATCGGGCGCGCGGCCCGTGGGAATCCCTGGATTTTTTCCGGAAGGGAAAAGCCGGGACCGAATGAAATTGCAGATACCGTGATCTGGCATGCAGAGAAGCTTGCGGAGGAAAAGGGTGAGTACATAGCTGTCCGCGAGATGCGAAAGCATGCGGGCTTTTACACCGCGGGGACGCGGGACTCAGCTGCCCTGCGCCGGGAGATCAATGAATGTGAAACGATGGAAGCCCTGATTTCCGCCATGAGGCGGTGGGCGGAGAATTGTGCCGATTTGTGATTTCCTGTTTGAAAACAGCTGAAAAATGCCGCCGCAGGCCGCAAACGCAACACCTTTCCTTTGATGGATCGCCCCTTTCGCCGGCGGCTCGTCTGCCTTGCTCTCAGAAAGGCCGGTATCGGAACCCCCTCGGCCATCGGCCTTCTGACTGCATTTTCTCTTTGGAGGAGTTGCGGCTCCATGCGATTGCCGCTCCTCCGGACAGTGCGTACAGATCTCGTCCGCAGAAGAAAAATCCCTCCCGGTCGCCATGACGGTCTACGGACCGTCCGCGGCGCCCGATGAGGGACTTTTTTCTGCTTCCGTACTTTCCATTTCCGTCTGCCCGGCGAAGCCGCAAGTGGCGGAGCCGTTTGGCCCGATGGAGCTGTTCTCTGCCGGCCTCCTCCGAGGGGGATTCCTGCGGCTTCCTCATTACCCTTGCTGACCGGCAGGCTCGCGCCGGGCTCCGAAGCCGTACGGGAGGAGACTGTATTCCGGCCCGCGTGCAGTCCTTAGCGTATCGATCGGCTATCGGCTGAGGAAAGAAAATCCTACATCAGGCTGGAAATGCAGTCGGTAAACAATCGGCGCAGCAGCCGGCACGAGCCTGCCGGCCTGCAAGACATCTGCCTAAGCCGAAGGCAGCCCGCTCGACGCAGGCCGGCGAAAAGTCGCTCTATCGGCCAAATGGCTCCGCAATTTGCGCCTTTTCAGGCAGACGCCATAGAAAGGTACGGTAGCGGGAAGAAGCCCTTCATCGGCCACCGCGAGCGGTCCGTAGACCGCCAAGGTGGCTGGGAGGGGCTTCTTTCTGCGAACGGGCTCCGTACGCATCGGCTGAAAAGGTGCAATCGGCCGGAGCCGTAATCGAATCGAACGAAAAATTCCATCAGGAGGCCGGAGCTCGAGGGGCTGGCCGCCACGGCCTTTCTGAGAGGAAGGCAGGCGAGCCGCCGGAGAAAGGGCCGTACTGCAAAAAAAGAGGGCAGTGTTTTCACTGTCCTCTCATTTCATTCGCCTGCCGGCACGACAGGGATTGTATTGCTTAGGTGGTGCTCTATATAGACGAGATCATTCGATTCGCGGAAGACTGTGTCGGAGGAGCCTAACTGCTTTACCGTGATGAGGTCGCCGTTTTCGATGGCGTCACCCCGGATGGACAGGCATTGGCCGGACTGGTAGGACGTGGAGACCTTCTTGCCGTTGACATAGACCTTGGACCAGCGGGTGAAGCCGTCGCCGTAGATGTGGAGGCGGCCGCCGTAGAGGTAGGCCCTGTCGACTGTGATATCGTGGGTGCCCATGACGATGTCAGAAGCCGGGTACTTGTCCTTATTGTCCCCGTAGGCGTAGCGCTTCCCGTAGAGGAGGTCGTACTGCAGCATCTGGAGATTGTCCGTGTAGGCGGGAGACGAGAAGGAAACCTTTGCCGCCAGCTGCCGCTGGTTGTAGGACAGCATCGTGCCGTCGTGAAAGCCCAGGCGGTTTAAGTATTCGGAGACGAGCTGGTAGGAGGACAGGTTCTTGTCCTTCTTCTCCATCCCGAAATTGTTCCAGGTGATGTACTTCGTCTTGTAGGTGTCGCCGGACTTCAGCTCCCGGTTGTCGAGCCCCATGGTCGGGATGTGGTCGCCGAAGGCGATGAAGAGGGTGGGCTCATCCCGCTCACTCAGCATCTCTATGTACTGCCGCAGGAACCCGTCCTGGTGGTGGATCATATTGACGTAGTACTCCCACTTGTACCGGGTTTCCTCGTCCTTTCCGTTTGCTTTGACAGAAATGGCGGGATCGTCGAAGACCTTGTAGGTCGGGTAGTCGCCATGGGTTTCGACGGTAATCGTATAGACGAAGTCGCTTTGCGGGGTGTTGTCCATGGCCTCCTTCGTGGCGTCGGTCAGGACATAGTCGAGGGGCCAGGAGTTCAGGGGATTGTACTCCGTGATGTCGAGCATCTCCTTCGAGGTGAAGGAGTCGAAGCCCATCATCGAGAAGGCATTCTTTCGGGAGTAGAAGTTGCCGCCGTTGTTGTGAATCACGTGGGATCCGTAGCCCACGGTTTTTAAGTCCGCGGCGAAGGACTCGCAGTCCGTCTTCTTCAGGATCGTCTTCTGGGGGTATTCACCGGGACCGAAGAAGCGGCAGGACATTCCTGTCAGAACCTCGAATTCGGTGTTGCAAGTACCGGCGCCGACGACGGGAACCGTGAGGTAGCCGGTAGAGTAGTTCTGCTCCAGCTCGTGGAAGTAGGGGTTCGGATCCTCGGAGAGATCGAGGAACTTCACCTCGGTCGGATCCAGGTAGGACTCGAGCAGCATGACGATGACATTGGGACTGTTCTCTGCGGAGAAATCTGTCTCATTTTCCTTCACGTACTTTTCATCGGCGTCCGTGATCTTTTCGATGGCTTTGGCGTTGTAGCCTCTGGGGGTATTCATGCCCCGGCCGACAGCCGACATGGCAAAGCCGTAGAGGTAGCCGTTGTCGAGATAGCCCCGCGCCAGGTTGCCGAAGTAGGTTTCGAGCAGGCGGGTATTCTGCAGAGTCAGCGTCACGAGGGGGAGGCTTAAAAAGGCAATGATGACGAGAAGGAGGCGGGCCTTGAAGGGACGCTTCGCGGGAATGCGCTTTGCCGCATGGAGGTGGCGCCGCATGAAGTGCCAGAAGATCAGGATGCCGATGATGAGGAGGATGGCTTCGCCCCGGGTGAAATAGCCCGTATTCTGCATCGTCAGCAGGTCTCCGATCATCCCGATGTCCGAAAAGCCGAAGGGGGTGACGCGGTTCGTGAGGATGATGCCGTTGGCGATTCCCATGGAGACGAACAGGGTGATGACCATGGCCCGGCAGAAGCTCTGGCGGACGACGAGGACGCAGAGCGTCAGGAAGACATAGATAATATAGGAATTGTAGAGGTAGGGAACCGGGTGGTTGATGACGAAGGACAGGGCGGATGTCGGCGTGTGGCGGCTGATGGCCTCTACAACAAAGTCAGTAATCAGGGCAGTCGGGATGTTGTAGAGCAGGGGATGCTGCGCCAGAAAAGAAGGCTTTTTGGTGGAAGCCTCCGGCATCGTGAATATTTTTTTGAAGACGCTTTTCACGCTCATAGTTTGAAACTGCAAAAATAATATGTATAATGAAGTCTTGCGATGCAGCGGGGAGGGATGCCCTGCCGCAGGCGCCTGCGGCTTTTAGGAAAATCACTCCCGCAAAGTCCAAAGTATAGCACGAAATCCGATTTACTGAAATAGGAAAAAACCGTGAACCTTACCTTTCGAACCAAGGGGCTGCCCAAGGGGCTCATCCGCCGCGTCCTGCTCCTCGCGGCTGTTTTTATCGGGTGCCTTATATTATTCTCATATATCCTGAACTACAAGAGCGCGGAGACGACGACGGAAATGACCGCGCCGTCGCTTCCGACAGTTACGATGACGGCGGGCGGCCGGGAAGTGAGCTCACTTCGCGCCTACACGGCGGACATGGACGCCTGCTACATGCGGGATGCCGTCGTGCCGCTCGACGACACGCGGGTACTGCCGATCAATATCCGGACCTACGGGAACAGGATCACCGACGTCTCTTACCAGATCCGCTCCCTCGATACGTCCCGGAAGATTGCGGAGACAGAGATCAGGGACATTCCTGCGGCGGCAGACGGCGTCATTACGGTGTCTCCGGAGCTTGAGAACCTGATCGAGGACGGGGACGAGTACCTCTTCGTCCTGACGATGAAGGCCGACGGGCGGGACCTCCGCTTCTATACCCGCATCATCATGCCGAAGAATGCCCACCAGGACGCCATCGCCTCCTTTGCCGAGGACTTCAGCGCAAAGGCGCAGAACGGGGACTCCGGTGCCCTTGCCACCTACATAGAGCCCGCGGAAGACGCTGCGTCTACGGATACGACAGGCCTTGCCGAAGTGACGATCCGCTCGACAGCTTCCAATGTCTGCTGGGTGGGCTTTTCCGGGGAGAAGGCCGGAAACACTGTTTTCGAGTGGAACGATATTTCAGACAACTACTGCGCCCTTACGATGTACTACGCCATGAGGGACAGCGCAGGCGACCTCTACGACGTGACGGAATACTTCAAGGTCCGCTACGGGACGGAGCGCATGTTTCTCCTCGACTACGACCGGCGGATGACGGAGCGCTTCGTGCCTTCTGCAGCCAGAGTTTCCGGGAACAATCTCTCCCTGGGCGTTATCCCTGCGGACTACAATATGCGGTCGAACGAGAACGGGCGAATCGCCGCCTTTGTCCAGGGCGGGTCGCTGTATGAATATATTGAGCCAAAGGGAAAGTTCCTTACATTATTCTCATTCGAAAACGGGGCAGCCGGGACAGAGGCTGATGAGCGGACGCGGTGGAACGAGCATGCCATCCGGATCCTCTCCATCGATGAAACGGGCACCGTGGACTTCGTCGTCTACGGCTATATGAACGCAGGCCGCCACGAGGGGCTTTGCGGCATTGACGTCATGCGCTACGACGCCACAACCGGGAACACGACGGAGCAGGCCTTCATCAAGTCAAAGAAGTCCTTCCAGATCCTGAACGCCGACTTCTCGGAGCTCATCTACAAGTCCTCGACTGACGACTTCTATATCATTGAAGAGGGCTCCCTCGTCCATGTCGACCTGTCCACGATGGCCATCGACACCATTGCCTACGGCCTGGCCGAGTCCGAGTACGCCGTATCCGAATCCCGCCGCTATGTGGCATTGGACGGGGGCGCCATCGGTCGGACGGAGGGAACCGTCGTCATCATGGATCTCGAGGCCGGCACGGACCGGACGATTTCGCCCGAGGACGGAGAGCAGCTGCGCGTTCTCGCCTTCATGGACGACGACCTGGTATACGGCCGCGTCCACAGCGGGGATATATCGGAAACCGCGTCGGGACTCACTCTCTACCCCATGTATGAGCTTTCCATCATTTCTGCTTCGAATCAGAATAATGATGTCCTGATGACCTACTCAAAGCCGGGAATCTACGTCACGGATTCACGGAAGGCAGAGGCCGCCCTGAACCTGACGCGTGTCACGAAGAATGCGGACGGGACATTTGCCGCTGCGGAAAGCGACACGATCCGGAACAGCGAGGGGGAGACGAA
Source organism: uncultured Lachnospiraceae bacterium (assembly GCA_900314085.1). Taxonomy (GTDB): domain Bacteria; phylum Bacillota; class Clostridia; order Lachnospirales; family Lachnospiraceae; genus RUG306. Next base: position 11,933 of record OMTX01000051.1, read on the forward strand.
CCGGGCGGTTTCCATCACCCGGGCAGCCGCCGAGGGGAAGGGCATTGCCGCTACCCTTGTCATGGCAAAGCTCGGGGATAGCGAGCCGGTTCCGGCCGTGACAGCAGCAAAGGCTCCTCTCGTCCTTGTGGCGAAGGGGCACGACATCGACATCGAGGTCTCCGACGTGGAGGAGCAGTACTTCGTCTATGTCGGAAGCCGCGTCGTCGCAGCGACATATGATGTCACGGAGGCTGTCACCGTCGCGGACGAGCAGATGGGCATTGTCATAGACAATTCCCAGAACTACATCTGGAAGCGCGGCCTGCCTTCGTCCGGGAAAGCAGGCGGCAAGCTGTCCGCCTCGACGGCGGAGACGTCGCGCGGGCAGGCCCTTGCCGCCATGCTCTCAGCCTTCGGGGAAAATGTGGACGTCGACTCCCTCCTGGCCCAGGGCCAGTCTGTCTCCTCTATCATGACGGCGGCGCTTCCGGACAGGAAGGTTCTGAACCTTACCGGCGCCACGCTGCCGGAGGTTCTCTACTATGTGAGCCGCGGCGAGCCCGTCTATGCGGAGTTCGCAGACGGCACGGCCGCCATCATCTCGGCATACGATTCTGCAAACATCACCCTCTTCGATCCTGCAGACGGGAAGACACGGAAGATGGGCCGAAACGATGCGGCGGCGGCCTTCGCCGCCGCCGGCAACGTGTTTGTCACGGTACTCGACGAGGCGGAGTGAGGCGGGATTTGTCCTGAAACAGATGCTCCTGCGTGCCTTCCTTTCATGTCGCCAGCTCCCTTCGCTTCACCCGCCGGTAGCAGAAGAAGAGGAAGAGGCTGCTCAGCGTCCATGTGACAGGATAGATGATGTAGGTTGTCATGATGGTATGGACGAAGAGCTCCACGATGGCGAGCCCCGCCACGCGGACGACGCACCAGCAGAGGAGGAAGGCGAGAAGGGAAGGTATCGGCTTGCCGAGACCTCTGAGGACGCCGCTCATGGCGTGGGTATAGGCGCAGAGAAAGAAGAAAGGCGTGACGATGCGGGCCCGCATGACGCCATAGTGAATGACTTCCGCATTCCGGTCGAAGAGATAAATCATCTGCGGTGAAAAGACGGCCAGCAGGAGGCCGAGGATTTCCGCTATGACAAGCGTGCAGATGAGGCCGAAGCGGACGCCGTCTTTGATCCGCTCCTTCTGCCCGGCTCCCCGGTTCTGGCTGACGAAGGTTGTGATGGCCAGAGCGAAGGAAGTAATGGGAATGAAGACGAAGCCTTCAATCTTGATATAGGCGCCGATGCCGGCAACAGCAGCGGTTCCATAGGCATTGATATAGGACTGGATGACGACGTTTGAAAATCCCATGACGGAATTCTGCAGGCCGGCCGGCAGTCCCTGCCCGAGAACGAGCTTCAGTGTCCGCCGGTCGATGCGAATCTTTTTCGGAATGATCCGATAGTCGGCATCTGTCCGTACCAGGCGGACAAAGCAGAGGAGGGCGCTTGCAATCTGGGAAATGTCCGTGGCGAGCGCAGCGCCGGAAACGCCCATCCGGAGCGGCCCGACAAAAATCAGATCCAGAATAATATTTACGACGCTCGAAAAAATCAGGTAATAGAGGGGATGCCTGCTGTCCCCCGCCGCCTGCAGTATGCCGACGAAGGTATTGTACATGACAAAGCCTGCGGCGCCGAAGAAGTACACCCGGAAATAGGTAATGGAAAGCGGCAGGACATCTTCCGGTGTCTGCATGAGGATGAGAATGGGAGGGGCAAAGAGGACGCCGATTACCGTCATCAGAAGACTGCAAATGATGCCGAAGGCCACGGTCGTGTGAACGGTCGTCTCCGTCCGCTTCCTGTCGCCGGCGCCGATGCTGCTTCCGATCAGAACTCCTGCGCCGGACGCAATGCCGATGAAAAAGCTCGTGACCATGAAGATGAGATTCCCGGAGGAACTCACCGCGGCAAGAGCTTCACTTCCGACGAAGTTTCCGACGATCAGGGAATCCGCCGTGTTGTAAAGCTGCTGGAAGATATTCCCGAGAAAGAGGGGCAGGGCGAAACGGACGATCCGCTGCCCGACAGGACCCGTCGTCATCAGATTCGTACCGGAAGGTTTTCTTTTTTCTATAGACTGTGGATTCACTATGAACTCCTGAAATTGCGCTGTAATGAAACTTCATTCTAATGCACTTTCCTGAAAATGTGAAGTTTTGCGTAGAGGCCTGATCCGCTGCAAGCTTCCACTAAAGCCGCAAGGTCAGTTGGGTGTGCTGCGGGCTTCCGCTGCAAGCATCCACCAAAGCTGGAGGGATGCCTGGGAGGACAGCAGGCTTTCGC
>OMTX01000096.1 GCA_900314085.1 uncultured Lachnospiraceae bacterium
GGCGCGAAAGCGCCGCCCCCTGTTTTCGGGCAACCTTGCGGGCAGTCCGGTAATCTGAGACTGCCAAACATTATTTTTCCGAGATGCTGTACTTCTTCGCCGCGAGGTCTGCGGTGAGCGTCGCGGAGTGCCCGTCCTTCTCCCACTTCATCGTGAGACGCGATCCCTCGCTGCTGCAGGAAAAGGCGCTGCCAAAGCCGAAGGCCGGGCAGGTGTTCCTGAAGCGGAGGAGGTCCAGCTGTTCTTTGACGACGGGCTTCTGCAGGGCGGCTTCAACGTCTTTCGCCGAAAGGTTCGTCCGGTTGATCTCCTTGTGGCCGGCCTCGCCTGCCCGTTTCACGGCTTCGTAGTCGTTTTTCCCGGCGAAGAGGTCGAGGTACCAGATCTGGGGCTTGCCCGGCATGAAGAGCTGGATGGCGCGAGCCAGAGCAAGCGCCGCGTCGTCTTCGCCCAGGGCGCTATAGTAGGTGGCGTTCACCTGATAGTAGACATTTTTCTGTCCGTGGAGGTTCTTGATCATGCCGCCGCGGGAGGTGATGCGGTCAATGAGGGCCTGGATTTCGGCGTCCGTGAGCAGCCCCTTCAGGTCGAGTACCGGGATCCCGTCGTGGCAGCCCAGCATATTGACGGTCTTTATATTATTCTGATAGAGCTCATTCGCCCACAGGAGAAGCCGCGACGGGTCGGCGCGGTCAATGGCGTCGATGAGGAGCCCCGGCAGGAAGAAGTCGTAGGTGAAGTAGCCCTTGTCTGCGACCTTCCTGTAGATCTTTTTCTCGTAGGCGTCGTGGATTTCCGGGAGGAGAGTCAGGCCCAGGGGCTCTGCAATGCCTTTGATGCGGTCCAAAAGGTCCCAGGTTTCGGGCTCGTTCAGGAAGTTCTTTCGGCCGACGGCCTTGGGTGCGTAGGCGAAGGCGTCGAGGCGGACAATCCGCGCCCCGTAGCCGGCGAGCTTTTCGAGGGTTGCCTTGTAGAAGTCCCAGACCTTAGGTGAGTTCACATTCAGATCCATCTGGCCCAGGTACTTCCGCTTTCCGCCCTCCTCCCAGACCTCCTGGTAGAAGGTGTTCCAGTAGGGAACCTCGGATCCGTCCGGCATCTGTACCATCAGGATGGGGAGCCCGGGCTTGCGGAAAAACATATCCCTGATGAGGTCTGCGTCCGGCTGGATATAGCCTTCGGGCGTCATCGTTCCGTGGCCTTTCCAGAACTCGTTCCAGTCGATGAAGAAGTCGGCGTACTCCGAGGCCTTGCCCTTTTTCAGCAGGTCCTGAAACTGGGGCGACTGCACGGATGCATGATTTAGAATAATATCGAGCTTCAGGTTGATCGGAATGCTCTGCAGGTCGCGCAAGTCCTGTTCCGTCGCGAGCTCTTCATTGATGTCGTAATCGATGACGGAAAAGCCTCTGTCGAGGTCGCTGTGGTAGAGGGACGGCAGGATGTAGAAGGACTGGAAGGTGTCTTTTGCCGCGTCGCTCTTTAAGAACTTCACCATTTCGGACAGGCGCCCGCCGACGCTGTCGGGATAGGCATTCAGCATGGGACCGTTGTCTGTGTACGTTTTTTCTGCCATTTCAAATCCTCCACAGGGTATATTCTGCAGTTTTTGATTTCAGGAAGCCTGTAAAATTCAGGATTTTACAGAACTTTACATTCTTTCAAAGAAAAAAATTCCCTATGTAAAATCGTGTAAATTTTGCCCGACGCCTTATTTCGCGTGCAGCGTCCGCCACTCGTCGAGCGTCAGGACGTCACCGGCGCGGGTGGAAATGATGGAAGCGCGCGGAACGTCGCGAGTCAGAAGACCCTGCTCTATTTCTATGACGGCCTGGATCAGGTCTGTCCGGGCGTTGGCATCGCGGCCGCGGGCGATGCGGGAAGCGTAGGTCTCTTCCGGCGTCGTCTCAATATAGACGGGCACGTCAATGCCGGTCAGGTAGCGGGAGAGTCCCAGCGTCCACTCGAGGATGAGGACAGAGGTCCTGGAAAAGTCCCTGTTTTCGTACCAGAAGGCCGTCGTGTCGCGCCCCATCCGCCGCAGCCAGATTTCCCGGGCGCCGTCGCGGAAGGCGGAGATGACATCGTTGATCTCGTTGAAATTCTGCTCGTGGGGGGTCGCCAGATGCCGCTTCAATGCAGCCTTTCCGCCGGCAACATACGTGTCGAACCACTCGGCTCCTTCGGGAGGCTCCGCGTGGCCTTTTTCATTTTCTTCCTGCTGGAAGGCCATGATTTCCTGAAAGACGGATGGGTCCTCGGCAAGCCGGGAATCAACGACTGCCCGGACGCCGTTATGGCGGAAGACCCGCTGCCGTCCCTCGTCGTTTTCGTGGGGAATGCGGTGGGCGTAGTTGTCGCCGCTCATCGTATAGGTTTCAATGCCGGCAGAATTCAGAATATAAGCAAGAATCGCTGCGCTGCAGGTCTTGCCTGAGCCTGAGCCCCCGCTGATGGAGACAACGCAGCGGCCGTAAGGGTTGTCCGCGATGGCCTGCAATATCTGCTCCCTCAGGGCGGGGAAAAGCTTCACGGCAGCGGCGACGGCCTCTTCATTGATGTCCGTGATGTCGCCCGGCATGTCGCCTCCGGGGATGTCCTGCCCCGGCGCAGGGGCGAGCTCTGCAGCGTCAATCGCAAACAGGCGCTCCATGGCGCGCGTCTTGTCGCCTTCGCTATATTCGATACGGTCGTAATCTCTGTTCATAGTAGATCTTTCCTTTGCATATGGGTGAGCAGAGCAACAAAACGCCTGCTGTGTTACCTGTTTGCCCGGCAGATGGGTGTGCCACGCATCAATATGCTCTCTATGCCACCGGCTTTTCCAAAAAATGGGTGAGCGGCGCATCAAACGCTCCGCAGCGTCACCTGCTTGACCTGCAAATGGGTGAGTAGATCATCAAAAGCCCCGCAATGCCACATCATCCTTTATTTTCCGTAGCTTTCCCCTCATCTTCCCCTGCATCTTCAATCTCGCCATCATCATCTTCCTCCTTCGGCTCATACTTTTTGAAAGTACTGCCGTAGAGCCAGGCCTTGAGCCAGGCGGGTCCTGAGATTCCCAGGATGAAGAGCCAGGCGAGGGACTTATACGGCGCCCTGTAGATCGCCAGCAGGGGAAGAAAGGTGATGGCCAGCATGGCGACGGTCCGCGGGAGGTTGGCGAGAGATATTAATATTGCATTGTGAATGTAGGTCGAAGCCTTGTCGTAGGCGAAGTGGCAGAGAAGAGGGAAGATCCACACGAGGACCATCCCGATGACGATGAAACCGGCGCCGAAGGCGATGCGGAGGGCGGAGGGGAACATCTCCGGGTAGTTGCGGATCAGCCAGACGTCAAAGAGGATGAGGGCGGACATGACCAGCATCGGGATCCACAGGAGAGTCGCCCACTTGAAGTTTGCCTTGAACTCGCGGAAGTAGGCCTTGTAGATATGGCCTTCCTCGCCCCGCACGATGTGGAGGACAGAATAATGTAAAGCCGTGAGAGCGGCGCCGCCCGTGATGACGGGAACACAAAGGGCAAGGGTGATGAGGTTTAAGAGGACGAGATTCGCAAACCCCTCCATCGCCGTAAACACCGGCCCGTCGTAGCTGAAAATCTTTGACATGCAAAACTCCTGACTCATAGGCCGTTCTGCAGACTTCTGCCATTCGCGGCAAAACTGTTCTGCAGGCGACACTGTTCTGAGTTACTTTTTCCGGTACTTCTCCAGAATGCCGACAATCTTTGCGATGGCCCCGTTGCCCTCGCCGAAGTCCTTCATGGCCTTCACGTACCTTTCACGGTGGTCGTAGACCTCCGTCAGGGCATTGTAGAGATCTTCCGCCGTCTTTTCGTCCTGGTCAATGACGAGTGAAAAGCCCTGCTTTTCGAAAGAAGCGGCGTTTAAGAGCTGGTCGCCGCGCGAGGCAGAAGCCGGAAGCGGAACGAGGACATTCGGCTTTGCCAATGCGAGGAGCTCACAGATCGCGTTCGCTCCTGCCCGGGAAATCACGACGTCCGCCGCAGCAAAGAGGTCGGGCAGCTGCTCGTTGATGTACTCAAACTGCTTGTAGCCTGCGTACTTTCCGACAAGGGATTCGTCGAGATTGCCCTTGCCCGTCAGGTGGATGATGTCGAACTTTTCTGTGAGCTTCGGCAGGATTTCCCGGATCATTGTATTTACGGAAACAGAGCCGAGGCTGCCGCAGATGATGAGGAGGACAGGCTTTTCACCGGTGAGGCCGGCGAAGGCGAGCCCGCGGGAGCGCGAGCCGTCGAAAAGCTGCTGGCGGATAGGGGTTCCCGTGAGAACGGCCTTGTCAGCAGGCAGATACTGCATGGTCTCGGGGAAGTTGCAGCAAAAGGCCGTCGCCCCGCGGCCGGCCAGTTTGTTCGCAAGGCCCGGTGTCATATCCGACTCGTGGATGACGGCGGGAATATGGAGGCTATGTGCCGCCAGGACGACGGGAACGCTGACGTAGCCGCCCTTGGAGAAGACGATGTCAGGATTCATCTCTTTCAGGAGCTTCTTCGCTTCTCCGTATCCTTTCAGGACCTTGAAGGGATCGGAGAAATTCTTCACGTCGAAGTAGCGGCGCAGCTTGCCGGAGGAAATCCCGTGGTATTCGATGCCCTCTTTTTCAACGAGCTCCTTCTCAATGCCGGTGTATGAGCCGATGTAGGCAATCTCGTAGCCGGCTTCTTTCAGCGCCGGAACGAGAGCCAGGTTCGGGGTGACATGGCCGGCGGTTCCGCCCCCGGTCAGAACGATCTTTTTCAAAATGCTGCTTCCTCTCAAAAAATTCCTGCAGCAGAAGCATCGCGCAAATCCCCTGCGGCTTCTGCGTTTTCAGATATCAAACCTTTGTGTAAAAGGCATATCTTCTGTAAAGTAACCGGTTCCATCATAAGCAGATTTCCGTGAAAGTGCAACGACTTTGTTTGCTGCACCCAAAAAGCGCGGAACCGCTTCCATCTTTTTACATTATTTTTCTTGTTCCATTGTGCCTGTTCTGCTATGATGCAGTTGCTGTGCGGATTTCGCACGGCAGCAGTTGAGTCGTGCAGGTGTCCGTATATGGCGGACAGTCCCTGTATTCAGGTAATATTCCTGTTTCTTGCAGGAAAGAAAGGAAGTACACCTATGATCGAGTGGAAGAATTTCGATGAACTCTCTTCCGTGAAAAAGCTTTCCGCCCTTGCCGGCAAGGTGAAGCTGAAGGAAGTCATGGCAGGGCAGAGCGGCGCTGACCGCGTAGCAAAGTATGCGGTTCCCATGGCATGCGGCATGACCTATAGCTATGCGCCGAAGGAAGTCGATGATGAAGTCCTTGCGGCGCTTTCTGACCTTGCGAAGGAAGCAGAGCTTTCCGACAAGTTTGCTGCCCTCTACAATGGCGAAGTCGTAAACACCGGCGAGAAGCGGATGGTTCTTCACCACCTGACACGCGGCCAGCTCGGAAACGACGTGATGGCAGACGGCGTGAACAAGCGCGACTTCTACATCGGGCAGCAGAAGCGCATCGCAGCCTTCGCAAATGACGTCCATGCCGGCAAGATCACAAACGAAAAGGGCGAGAAGTTCACGACCGCTGTCCAGATCGGAATCGGCGGCTCAGACCTCGGTCCCCGGGCCATGTATCTCGCGCTTGAGAACTGGGCGAAGAAGAACGGTACCTTCCTCATGGAAGCGAAGTTCATTTCAAATGTAGATCCCGACGATGCCTCCCAGGTTCTCGCGGGTACGGACGTCGCTCACGCCATCTTCATTCTCGTTTCGAAGTCCGGCACCACGCTGGAGACCCTGACGAATCAGTCCTTCGTCATGGATGCCCTAAAGAAGGCCGGCCTCGATCCTGCCAAGCATATGATCGCGGTAACATCGGAGACGTCTCCCCTCGCAAAAAGCGACGACTATCTCGACGCCTTCTATATGGACGACTATATCGGCGGCCGCTATTCTTCGACCTCCACGGTCGGCGGCGCTGTTCTGTCGCTCGCTTTCGGACCCGACGTTTTCACCCGCTTCCTGGATGGGGCTGCAGCAGAGGACCGTCTTGCAACGGAGACGGATCCCCTGAAGAATCCCGATATGCTCGATGCCCTGATTGGCGTCTATGAGCGGAACTTCCTCGGCTATCCTGCGACAGCAGTGCTTCCCTATTCCCAGGCTCTGTCCCGCTTCCCTGCCCACCTGCAGCAGCTCGACATGGAGTCGAACGGGAAGAGCGTGAACCGCTTCGGCGAGCCGGTGAACTACAAGACCGGCCCCGTCATATTCGGCGAGCCCGGAACGAACGGCCAGCACTCCTTCTACCAGCTCCTGCACCAGGGAACGG
>OMTX01000081.1 GCA_900314085.1 uncultured Lachnospiraceae bacterium
CCTGCTTGACCTCCTCGTTCATCTGGTCGATGAGCGAAAGGATGCCGTCGTCGGTCGTATTTGTTTTCCGACTGAGTTCCCGCTGGTAGCGGTAGCGGACATAGAGGCGGGCAACCTCATAGCCCCGCATCTCCATGATGCCCTTCTCCACCATATCCTGGATGTCTTCGACGTTCACGGCGTGGGGGGCATCCGCCACCTGGCGGGCAATGCCGTCCGCCACCGCGCGGATCTGGGCTTCCGACATTGCGTGGATGTCGTCTACCTCGTGGTTCGCCGCCTTGATGGCGTTGATGATCTTCACTTCATCAAACGAAACCTCCGCCCCGTTCCTCTTGATGATGTTTGTCCGGACTTCAATCGGATGCGTGTCCATAGTTTTCCCTTTCACAGTCAAAAAATCGCACGCAATGCGTGCAAAAATCCCGAAACGCTTGTTTCACAAGTGTTTCACAATATTTAGATGTATGTGGTGGATTTAACTACCACATCTTGTGTCCGAGTGTTATAATACACTAGTCGCCCGGAAATGTGAAGAGGGAATTTCACAAAATCACCACAAATTTTTGCAGGCGGGGGATAGGAGCGGCAAAAGGGGATGACGCTTCGCTGTTTGCGCGGACCGGCCTGTTTTTTGCCCCCGCCGGGCTTGGGAGGGGATGACGCTTCGCTGTTTGCGCGGAGCGGCCTTTTTTTTCTCCCATACGGGAAAGAATGTTTAGATAGAAGGAAAGAAAAATGAACTACGGAAAGATCTACTACGCGGACATTGCAAACGGCGTCGGCTGCCGAACCTCTCTCTTCCTCTCCGGCTGCCGGAACCACTGCAAGGACTGCTTCAATGAAGAAACCTGGGACTTCTCCTACGGCAAGCCCTTCGACGCCGAAGTCCAGGACACGGTCATCACTTCCATCAAGCCTTCCTATATAGAAGGCCTCTCCATCCTGGGCGGCGAGCCCATGGAGCCGGAAAACCAGGAAGAGCTCCTGCCCTTCTTAAAGGATGTGAAGACCGCCTGCCCGGACAAAACCGTCTGGCTCTACTCCGGCTTCACCTGGGAAGAGCTCACGGACGATTCCCTCGGCTCCCGCTGCCGGACGGAGTGGACGGACGAAATCCTCCCCCTCGTCGACATCCTGGTCGACGGCCGCTTCGTCGCCGAGAAGAAGAATATCTCCCTCAAATTCCGCGGCTCCGAAAACCAGCGGATCATCGACGTTCCGGCGACGCTCAGGAAGGGAGAGATTGTACTGGCGGAGAAATTCATGCTATAATGCATGCAAATAGGAGAAAAATCTGTGTCTTCCATTCAAAAGATTTATTTTTCCATCCTCTCCGGTTTACAGGATACAAATACAGCTTTTCGAGACCTGCAAAGACTGCTGGAAAAGCTTGGTTTCCAATATAGGGTCAATGGTGACCATTTCATCTATTGGAAAAACGGTATTGTTGAGATCATCAATATCCAGCCGGATGGAAACAAAGCGAAACCCTATCAGGTAAAGCAGGTTCGTATGCTGATTCTTAAATATCACCTGGAGGTGAACGAAAATGACTAAATATGAGCGAATCGTTTTCTGGTCAGCTGAAGACAATCGTTTCGTAGTTGAAGTTCCTGAGCTCCCCGGCTGTATGGCAGATGGAGAGACTGTCGAAGAGGCAATCAGAAACTCTGATGTCGTAATCAACGAATGGATTGAAACCGCAAAAAGTCTCGGCCGCATCATTCCTGAGCCAAAAGGCCGCCTGCAATATGCCTGATATTTCGTCTTGCAAGGCAACGAGAAAACTGCTATGATATCTCCGTTGCGCAGATGGAGCGCAGTGCATATTGCAGATGTAGTTCATTGGTAGAATGCGACCTTCCCAAGGTTGAGAGGCGGGTTCGATTCCCGTCATCTGCTATTACAACGAGAAGCGACATAGAAAAGGAGCCTTGCGGCAGGAGGGAAAATTATTTCCCGGGTGCCGTAAGGCTCCTTTTCGTACGTTGCGGCGACTGTACACACGAAAAAGGTGCCGTCCGGCGCCTTTGAGTGCTGTACAGGTGACGCACTGCATCAGTCTTTTTTCTTTTCTCCCTTCATCTCCGCATCAATCTCCTCCTTCTGCTCCTCCCAGGATTCCCCCATCAGCCCCTTCGTGAAGATGCCGGCGAGCTGCTCGGGCGAGCCGATGCACTTCGAACAGTAGGAGGCGACGGAGACGTAGACGGAGACGGACCGCTTCTGCACCGTGATATCTGCCGCAAACATATTCTCTACGTCCTGAACGAGATCATCGACGGTCGTGTTCCCGGTCGGGCGCGTCAGCATGAGGAAGTTGCCCCCGCTCTCGCGGCCGATGACGGAGTAGGCGCCGAAGGCCTGAACCAGCATGGCACCGACGCGCTTCAGGACGGCGTTGACGAAGTCTTCGTCGTATGCCGTGACGATATCGTGGAAATTCGTGACGGTGACGAGAATTCCGGCAAAATCCCGGTGGGCTACATTATAATCATCGAGATAATACGCGAAGGCCCCGGTCATTCCCGGCAGGGACAGGAGCCCCGTCACGGGATCGACCTTTTTCAGGAAGTCCGGCATATCCTGCTCCTCGCCTGCATCCATATCGTGGAACATCCCGACGAGGCCGACGATCTGCCCGTCGCGATAAACCGGGTACTTGTCGCAGGTGATGTGGTGGTTCTTCCCCTGGATGATGCAGGTGCCGGGGACGTTCTCGACGACCTTGCCCTTGCTTACGATGTCCTTTTCATCACTGAAGTAGATGGCCGGGTTCACGTGCCAGCCCATATCGATGTCCGTCTTCCCCAGCACAGCCTTCTGCGAGTCGAATCCGTAGTAGCGGAGGAAGTTCACATTCGCCCCGACGAAACGGAGATCCTTGTCCTTCCAGAAGATCTTCTGCGACGAGAAGTTCACGATGGCATTCCACATATCCGCATCGCGCAGGACTTCCTCGTTCACGCCGGTCAGATCCTCTTCGTTCTCCGTGAGGCCGTGGTACCACTCTTCCGCGATGTCCGTGTCCGCATCCTTGACCAGAATCATGATCCGGTCATCGGGAATGGAAAGAATAATATAGTACTTCCACTCGTACTGGCCCGACGATGTCCGGTAACGGACGTACGTTTCATCGGACTCGTAGGAGCCGGACAGGGAATTGAGATGCTCACGCGAGAAGAATTCGATGTAGCGTTCGCGATCGTCCGCGTAGATGCCATGGTCGGCCGTCTCCATGAGAGCCATCGTATAGGGCTCTTTCCGCCGCGATGTCATCTGCCGGTTCTGGTAGATGGTCTCGACCTCGTCCGTGTTCTCGTGGTAGATATAGAAGCCGCTGAAAATATTGTAGATGTAGCGGAGGTAGGCATCGAGCTTCTGCTGGCCGGAAACGACGGTTCCGTCAGAAAGATCCGTGAAGCGCATCAGAATGGAGGACTTCTTCCCGTGGCGGGCAACGACCTTGAGGCGGGCGCCGTAGTAGTTCAGGTTGTAGGCGAAGTTCGTCCGGTAGTCGCCTGCTTCATAGGCTTCATCCAGGAACTTCAGCAGGGTAGCTTCAACGGGATTGCCCGGAAAAGCAGGGCCGAAGAGCCCGTCCACTTCCCTCTCCACCCCGACAGAGGCGAGATAGGACTTGAAGGGGGGATTCCGGTAGAGGAACTTGTAGTGCTCCCCGTCGTAGACGACGAGGGCCAGAGCCTGGTCGTTCGTCTTCGCGTCCTGCCGGCCAAAGGGGTACTGGGAGAGCGGGTTCACCATACCCGTCCGGTCAAGGAATTCCGCATCGGCAAAGGGCTCGAGGCGGATGTCCTGGCCGGAGAGATTCGCAAGCATTTCGTCGTAGGGCTCGGGCTTGCCGAAATAGTAGCCCTGGATCTTGTTGCAGCCGATTTCCTTCAGAAAGAGGTACTGGTCTTCCGTCTCGACGCCCTCTGCAACAGTCTTGGTGCCGAGGTCCTTCGCCATATTGACAAGTCCCGTAATGATGACACGGGACTTTTCCGTGAAGTTGCGGAAAAACTCCATATCGATTTTGATCGTGTCAAAGTCGAGATTTTTCAATATATTCAGGGAAGAATAGCCGGATCCGAAGTCATCCATCCAGACGACATAGCCCCGCTTCTGAAAATCTTCCATATACGTCCGGATCTTTGACGACTGGGCAAAGACGGACTCCGTGATCTCGACGTGGAGGAATTCCCGCGGCATGCGGTACTCTGCCACGATGCTGTCAATGGCGGGCACCATGTCGATGAGGTTGAAGTCCTTGCGGGAAAAGTTCACGGAAACGGGAACGAACATCTGCCCGGCGTCGACCCGCTCGCGGTAGAGCATGCAGATGTGCTCCAGCATATAGAGGTCCAGGCGGGCAATGAGGTCGTGGTCCTCCAAAACCGGAATGAAAAAGAAAGGCGCAATCAGCCCCCACTCGGGATCCACCCAGCGGGCCAAAGCCTCCATGCCGCAGAGGTCGCGCGTCATGGTCCGCACGACCGGCTGGTAATAGACCTGAATCCAGCCCTGCTCTATCGCCTCATCGAAATGGGAAACGAGATACTGTTCGCGCTCGAGTTCATCCTTGTCTGAGAAATTCATGTCCGCACCCCTTTCGCGCACAAAACTCCCACTTACACGCCGAGTATAGCATAATCAAAACATTTCGGGAATGCGGAAATGCTCACCATTCACGCCGCAGAGATGAACGTTCATGCCAGAACACAGATTACACACAGGTCTTCGGTTTTCGGAAACGCAGGGAAAATCCGCGCAGAAAAGGCCCAGGCGGGCTTCC
>OMTX01000052.1 GCA_900314085.1 uncultured Lachnospiraceae bacterium
CGAAAGGAGAAAGGATAATAGATGTTTTATATTAGTATCACTTCTTCTGAACGTACTTCAGGCAGTCGAGGGTAACGGCTGCAAGAATAATGATACCTTCGAAGACGAACTGCAGGTTCGTATCGATACCGAGAATGGTCAGGGAATAGGTCAGCGCCGTGAAGATCAGGACACCAACTACTACGCCGGAGATCTTTCCGATACCGCCGGTAAAGGAAACGCCGCCGACAACGCAGGCTGCAATCGCATCCATATCCCAGCCCTGCCCGTAGGCTGCGGAGCCGGAGCCGACCATCCGGATACACTCAAGCCAGGAACCGAAGCCGTAGAGAATACCGGCCAGAACGAAAGCGCCGAGCGTGACACGGAAAACAGAGATGCCGGAAACAGCAGCTGCCTCAGGGTTTCCGCCGACAGCAAAGAGGTTCTTGCCGAACTTCGTCTTGTTCCAGATGAACCATACGATGATGATTGCTGCAATGGCCCAGAGGATGATCGTCGGGAAGCGGTCCAGCTTCGGAATGACCATGGCCGGAATCGTGGGCTCGATGGCACCGAAGGAAACGCCCTTCGTCGCATAGGTAACGAGACCGAAGATGATCAGCATGTTTGCCATGGTCGAGATGAAGGGATGCATCTTGAACTTGGCGGTGAAGAAACCGGCGATCGATGTGAAGACCGTGCAGAGGATGATGTTCATGACGAGGGCCAGAACCACCCGGCCGCCGACCGGCATGCCCGTGAAGTCAAAGATATGGCCGAAAACCGCGCCGGTATTGGGGCCCTGATGCATGATAATCGTCGCGGTAACCATGCCCATGCCGACCATACGGCCGATGGAAAGGTCGGTACCGGTCAGGAGAATCAGGCCTGCTACGCCGAGAGCCAGGAACATACGGGGCGATGCCTGCTGCAGGATGTTCAGAATATTGTTCAGCGTGAACAGCTGGGTGTTCTTCACAAAGGGAGTAATAATCCCGAGGAAGATGAAGATCAGCACGATGACAATATAGAGTCCGTTCCGCAGGAAGAACTGGCGTCGGTTGAAGGTATAGCTGTAAAGCTCTCTCGCCTGGGCCCGTCCCTCAAGGAATGTGAACTTTGACATGCGGAGAAGGTCAATCATATGATAGCGGCCCGTAAAGGCTTCATGCTTCCGGTCCTTGACCTCCTGCAGGTCCTTCTGGTACATCATCTTTGCGTCGAACTGGCGGTTCTTGTAGACGTAGTTTTCGTCCTTGACCGCCTGGGCGCCTTCCTTCTGTGCCTCGGCCAGGTTCTGCTCGTGCTCTTTTTTGTAGGTATCGAGGACGGCCTGATACTTATCCTTCGCGACGACCTTCTGCTTTTCGCAGGCTTCCTTCACTTTGGAGAAGTACTCACTGTCGTAGTGCTCCTTCAGGTAATCCTCCGCCTCTTTGACGAGGGTATTCACCTTGTCCTTGTTTGCGTTCTCAACAGCGACCGCCTTCTCAAGGGCTGCCTTGTCCTTTGCGATTTCTGCAGCCCGCTCGTCTTTCGAGAGGTTCTTGTCTTCCTTCAGGACGGCGATATGGTTCCGGAGCTCTACAGCCTTCGTGGTTCCGTCCTTGCGGAGTTCATCAATCTGCTTCTGAATCTCAGCCACATGGTCACTGATGGGCTTCAGCAGTGCGCTCTCCTCTTCGGCTGTCAGAATGTCATTCATTTCTGCCATTTTTCCACCTCATAAATAATATAAAAAGGATTTTCGTGCCGGACTTTGGGAATCCGGCCCTGCCCAAGTACTTACAGGTACATCGTGCTGAGTCTCAGCAACTCTTCCTGATTGGTTTCTTTCGTATTGACGATGCCGGACAGGTGTCCGTTGCTCATGACGCCGATCCGGTTCGTAATGCCGAGGATTTCCGGCATCTCCGAAGATACGACGATGATGGTCTTTCCCATCTTTGCCATCTTGATGATGAGCTCATAGATCTCGTACTTGGCGCCGACATCGATACCGCGTGTCGGCTCGTCCATCATGAAGACGTTGGGATTCCGCTCGAGCCATTTGCCGAAGATGACCTTCTGCTGGTTGCCACCGGAGAGAGACGAAATCATATCGTCCGGTCCCATGCACTTCGTATGCATGGTGTTGATCTCACCTACCGTTGCCTTGACCATCTTGGGATTTGAAAGAGCGGGCCCCACCATATAATGGCTGAGGTTGGCGATTGTCGTATTGAAGGTCAGATCCCCTTTCAGGAAAAGGCCGTTCGCCTTCCGCTCCTCTGTGATCATGGCAAAGCCGTGATTCATGGCATCCTTGGCATCATTGAAATTCATGATGCGGCCGTTATATATGACACGACCGGCCGCGCGGGTGCGAACGCCGAACATGGTCTCGAGGAGTTCTGTCCGGCCGGCCCCGACAAGGCCATAGAGGCCGAAAATCTCACCCTTCTTCACATCGAAGGAAATGTCCGTGAGATGGGGCTCGAACTTCGTCGAAAGATGCTTGACGGAAAGAATCGTATCGCCCGGCGTATTGTCCACCGGCGGGAAGCGGTTTTCGAGCGATCGGCCGACCATGTCTTTGATCAGGGAACTCATATCCGTTTCCTTCGTGGGCTTCGTGGAAACGAGGCAGCCGTCGCGGAGAACGGAGACCTCATCGCAGATTTCGAAAATCTCGTCCATCTTGTGGGAGATATAGATCAGGGCGATGCCTTCGGACTTCAGCTTCCGCATCATCTCGAAGAGTTTCTTGACCTCGGGTACGGTCAGGGAAGATGTGGGTTCGTCCAAAACGATTATTTTTGAATTGTAGGAAATTGCCTTGGCAATCTCACACATCTGCCGCTGGGATACGGACATGTTCCGCATGGGCTGGGTGAGGTTCACCGTCATTCCGAGCTTGCGGAAGAGATCCGCAGCCTCCTTCTTCATGCGGCCCTCGTCGATGACGCCCATGGAGTTCGTCGGATAGCGGCCCAGAAAAAGATTGTCCACGACGGACCGCTCCAGGCACTGATTCAGCTCCTGGTGGACCATGGCGATCCCGTTTTCGAGCGCTTCCTTGGGACCGGAGAAATTGACCTCTTTTCCGTCCAGGAAGATATGACCTTCATCCTTCTGATAGGTACCGAACAGGCACTTCATCATCGTGGACTTGCCGGCCCCGTTCTCTCCCATGAGCCCCATGACGGTGCCCCGTTTCACATCGAGATTAATATGATCGAGAACACGGTTTCGTCCGAACGACTTGCACATGTCGCGGATGGAAAGGATGACATCATTGTTTTCACTTGCCATTTTGTCACCTCTACAAGAAAAGGGAGATTACCAGAATCTCTTGCACTGATAATCTCCCTGGCTTTCACTCAAAGCGCATATTCAATTTCCATTACTGGCTAAGGATGGAAGTGTAAGAAGATGCGTTGTCGGTCTTCACCATATTGATTGCAAATGCATCGTAAGCGCCGGGGTTGCCGAGACGGTTCGTGATATTGGACTCTGTCTGGCCGTCGCCGCCGACATACTCTACATCAAGGTTCAGCAGGTCGTCATAGTTCTGAAGGAGCGGCTGATAAGTAGATGAAAGGAAGTTATCAGCTGCATTGTAGATGTCGAGCCATACCTTCTTTGAAGGATGTGCGGATGCATCGAGCTGGTTGGATACAGGTTCATATGTCTTTGTCGCATCCGTGAAATCCTGATAGTTGTCAGCGGTAACTGCTACGTTCAGTGCGTAGTAAGAACGCTCGTCAGCTACATACTTGTAAACGTCGTCAGAAAGAACGTTTCCTGCGTCATCAGCCGTTCCGATACCGGTATCGATGTCTACGCCGTCAAGAGCGTTGCGAAGAACACGAAGTGTCAGGTAAGCCTGAACATCTGCGTGCTGGGAAATCGTTCCGCCGTAGCCTTCAGCAATGGCTGCAACGGCATCGGAGTTTGCATCGTAACCGAATGTGGGAACCTTGTTGTCCTTGGACCATGCATTGAACATGGACATGCCCATGCCGTCGTTGTTCGAAACGACGATATCAATCTGATCGCCGAAGGAGGAAGCCCAGGTACCGATCGTGTTGCCGGCTGTAGCAGCATCCCAGGTAGCGCCTGCGGAGTTCTTCATTTCCTGACTGGCAAGCTCGCGAACCTTGAGTCCTTCAATCTCGCCATCCTGAACGTCTGTTGCGGAACCGTCTGTATTCGTTCCAATAGGTGCGGAATCAATTGCCCCGTCCTTCTCTACTGCAGTTCCGAGGGCCTTTCTTACACCGCGGGTACGGGCAATAGAATCGTTGTGGCCGATATCGCCGATGGCAAGTACATACCCGATGACACCGTCGCCGTTGCGGTCAATCTCGTCCTTGTGAGCCTTGATATAATCGAGAACCATGGTTCCCTGCAGTTCAGCACCCTGGTTGGCATCGAAACCTACATAGTAGGTATCTTTGTTGAAGTTCAGGGCTGTCATGTCGAGCTCTCCGGTGGAGCTGTTCGACGGCTGACGGTTGTACCAGCAAACGGGCTTATCCTTGTTTGCTGTACCCGAGGAAGCCGATCCGCCTGAGCTGGATGAACCGCTTCCTGAACCCGATGTGCTTCCGCAGGCTGCCATCGAGAATGCGGTGACTGCTGCAGCTGCAACTGCCAGTACTCTTCTTGCGTTACCCTTCATTGAATAACCTCCTAGACTTTTCTTTCTGACACCATTGTCAAATAAGCGTTTCCGGAAACCGGAGTCCCTCTTTTTGCGCTCCGTTCCCTCAACGATTTGAAATATAGCATATCGATTTTAGAAATAATCTAGGAAATTCTGTGGTCTTTCTTTGAAATCCGCTTGTTTTTTGTGCAAAATGTACTTTTCTTGTGCGGTTTTCACAGTTTTGTTGGACAGTTTTTGGTGATATTGCCAGGGAAATAGAGATTGGACCTGACAGGGCTGAAAAAAATATACAAAATATAGTGGTCTGCAAAGCCGCGTACCCCATTTCCCCGGGCATTTTCCCCGATCGAGTAGAAGGATTTCATCCTCCTACTCGATGCAGCAACACTGCAACCAGCTCACAGCCTTCGGCTGTTTCGCTGATTGCAGTCGCCAAGATGGCTCCTTCACATGCACGCATGTACGGAGCCATCTTGGCTCGTTGCTTACAAAAAGGCGGCCACCCTTTCGGATGACCGCCTGAAAAATATTATTCTAAAGAATGCGCTTCATCAGTAGCCCATGCCGGGAGCCGCCTGTGCAGGCGCTGCGGGCTCGGGCTCCTTGATGTCTGCAACGACAGACTCTGTCGTGAGCAGGGTGGAAGCTACGGATGTAGCGTTCTGCAGGGCGCTTCTCGTAACCTTTACAGGATCGAGGATGCCGGACTTGATCATATCGCCGTACTCTTCCATTGCCGCATCAAAGCCGTAACCGACCTTGCCGTTCCGGACCGTATTGATGACGACAGCGCCTTCAAGGCCGGCGTTCTTTACGATGTAGAACAGAGGAGCCTCGAGAGCCTTGTAGATGACATAAGCGCCTGTCTTCTCATCGCCTTCCAGCGTATCCGCAAGCTTCTTGACATCGTCCTGAGCGTGGATATATGCAGATCCGCCGCCTGCAATGATGCCTTCTTCAACGGCCGCACGGGTAGCGTTCAGGGCGTCTTCCATGCGGAGCTTGGCTTCCTTCATCTCAGTCTCGGTAGCTGCGCCGACACGGATGACAGCTACACCGCCTGCGAGCTTTGCAAGCCGCTCCTGCAGCTTCTCCTTGTCGAAATCGGATGTCGTCGTCTCAATCTGATTCTTGATCTGGTTGATGCGGGCTTCGATGTCCTTCTTCTTGCCTGCGCCGTCTGCAATCGTGGTATTGTCCTTGTCGACCTTGACAGACTTTGCGCGGCCGAGCATATCAATGGTAGCATCCTTCAGCTCAATGCCGACCTCGGAGGAGATGACCTGGCCGCCTGTCAGAATGGCGATATCCTGCAGCATTTCCTTCCGGCGGTCGCCGTAGCCGGGAGCCTTGACTGCGACAACATTGAATGTGCCGCGAAGCTTGTTCAGGACGAGGGTTGTGAGGGCTTCACCTTCAACGTCTTCTGCGATAATGAGGAGACGGGCGCCCTGCTGAACAATCTGCTCAAGAAGGGGAAGGATTTCCTGGATATTGGAAATCTTCTTGTCTGTAATCAGAATGTAGGGATCGTCGAGAGATGCTTCCATCTTGTCCATATCGGTGCACATGTAGGCACTGATATAGCCGCGGTCGAACTGCATACCTTCTACAAGGTCGAGCTCGGTCTGCATGGTCTTGGACTCTTCGATGGTGATGACGCCATCGTGGCCGACTTTTTCCATGGCATCGGCAACCATATCGCCGACCTCTTCAGATCCGGCGGAAATGGCAGCGACACGGGTGATCTGCTCCTTGCCCTTGACCTTCTGGGACATGGCCTTCAGGGACTCAACTGCCTTGTCGGTAGCCTTCTTCATACCCTTGCGGAGGCCGATGGGGTTTGCGCCGGCTGCAAGGTTCTTGATGCCTTCCTGAACCATAGCCTGAGCGAGGACAGTAGCTGTGGTAGTACCGTCGCCGGCTACGTCGTTCGTCTTTGTAGCGACTTCCTTGACAAGCTGGGCGCCCATATTCTCGAAGGGATCCTTGAGCTCGATATCCTTTGCGATTGTGACGCCGTCATTTGTGATGAGGGGGGCGCCGTAGGACTTATCAAGAACTACGTTCCGGCCTTTCGGTCCGAGGGTAACCCGGACGGTATCTGCCAGCTGATCAACACCGGACTGCAGGGCTGCGCGAGCCTCTGCGCCGTACTTAATTTCCTTTGCCATGATAATATTCTCCTTTTATTTTTCTACTACTGCGAGGATGTCGGACTGCTTTACGATGATGTACTTCTCTTCATCGAGCTTGACTTCCGTTCCTGAATATTTGGAATAGATGACCTTCTGGCCTTTTTTCACTTCCATCTTCACTTCCTTGCCATCGACAACTCCACCGGGGCCGACTGCAATGACTTCAGCCTCCTGGGGCTTTTCCTGGGCACTGGATGTCAGGATGATGCCGGACTTGGTTTTTTCTTCAGCCTCGAGCTGTTTCAGGACAACTCTGTCTGCTAACGGAACTAACTTCATAATTGTAGCCTCCTTGATTTTCTGGTTTGTTAGCACTCGATTAATTGGAGTGCTAATCAACAATGCTTATATTAGTTTTCCTGCCCTCCAAATACAAGAGCTATTTTGTATTTATTCGAAAACAATTTAGGATTATTCGCCGAAAAAATGCAGGAGTAAACGGGCTCCACCTGTCCTCTCCTGCAGAAGTGATGTCACTTGTTGTCGTCCTCGTCGGACAGGAGCCGCAACTCGTCGTCCGTAAAGAGGTCAGTATGAATGGCAGTTGAAGATTCCTCTGCCGAACTGCTACCGGAAAATTCCGCACGGTTTTCGGAAGTGCCGCTGCTTTCGTTCCCTGCGCCCTGCTTTACAGAAGCTCCGTCTGAAAAGGTGCTGTCCTTTGCCTTCTTCCCGAAAAAGCCGAAGCCCTTCTTTTCTTCTTTCGAAGCAGAAGCCATCGTGTCAGTTTTTACAGAAGTATCATACGTTGCACTGCTCTCTGTGTCCGGTATATGGCCGGCCGTTTCCGTCTCCTTCTCCGGAAGCGACTCTGTCTTCACCTCAGGAAGAGGTTCCGGCTTCTTCTCGGGCTCATCAGCAATCACATAGTCGGCTTCAACATCTGCCCGCATGGCCTCTTCACGGGCCTGCTCCTCCTTCTTGAAGGAGTGGCTGCGACCGGCTGCGGCAATCAGGGAAATGAGGCCAAGCAGGCCGGATCCAAAGAGACAACCGTAGAAAAGTGTTTCATTATTTTTGAAAATTCCCTTGTAGCCGGTCAGGACCAGCAGGGAATATGCCAGCACAATAATGGCGGAAAACATGGGAAGGGGCCATGCCTTGCCGTGCAGACCGATGATCTGGATGGCAAGCTGTAAGAGAATCGCCGCCTCCATGGCAATCAATATGCCCAGCAGAGTCGTAAAAAATTCGGTCATATCTCCGGCACGGATCAGAACGACGACACCGAAGACGAAGATCAGCAGGCCAATGGAAAAATTGTAATCCGTAATGCGCTGATAGCCCTTTTTCAGGAAAAAGCGAAACATAAGCCAGGCACCGGCCACCAACAGGACGCCGGATGTGACATAGAGAAAATACAAGCTCTTCATTCCGGGCACAAATAGCATCAGGGCGCCTGTCAGCGCAAAAAGGGAGGACAACATGATTTGCGTCATCATGCCGAAGAAATTCGTCTCTTCCCGTTCCTTCTTCTCATTCTTTGTTTTGTTCCCTGCCATAGTGTCCCTCCTCCCAGCAATCAGAAATGGACAGACAACTCATCTGCTTTTCTCTGCAGCGGCAATCTCCGCCTGCAGCTCAGATGATAATACGCTGAAAAACTACTCCGCAAAGCGTTCCGAAAAATAATCGACGAGCTCAGACGGACGATGGAAAACCGTCAGCGCACCGTTTTCGTACAGGGTTACATCATCGCCAAAGCCCCAGCCGGCGCCAACCATATCTATTCCGGCTATGCGCGCCCCTTCACAGTCAAAGAAGGTATCCCCGATCAGAACGGATTCAGCCAGGTGAACCGAAGTATTCCGGCGGGCCACCAGGGAAATGACATCCGCCTTTTTCTCGATGCTTCCGTCCTCTGTCGATCCGCAGATATCGTCGAAATATGGGGCAAATCCCTTTTCTGTCAGAATTGTCCGGGCCGCATGCTCATTCTTCGAAGTAGCCGTGTAAATACGGTATCCGACAGTTTTTAGATCCCGAACAGATTCAAGAATTCCGGGATAAGGATCGCACATGGACCAGCCGACCCGGGAATATTCTCCCCGCCAAATTGTAAGAGCCCGCCCGGCCTCGCTCTCCGGGACACCGCACTTCTTCACAAGCGAATCCCCGAGGGGAGGTCCAATCATGGAATCAATAGTGGCATCGTCAGGTACCGGGAACCCCATCTCATGCGCGGTGTATTCAATACAGTGAACGATGCCAGGCTTCGTGTTGAAGAGGGTTCCGTCCAGGTCGAAGAAGAGATTTCTATACATTTTCATTCGAAGCGCTCCCAGCAGCAAAAATTCCCCCTTCCCCTGTCGGTTTCCACCGGATCGTATTACCGCTTACTGCCCTTTGTTGCCCGACCGGACACTTTCAACCGGTGCAGAAGAACCTTGTGGTCTCCGACATCTGCCGTCATTTCGGTTTCCTCCGGAAGGATATAGACGTGCTTCAGCTCATCTCCCTTCGAAAGCTCCATGCTCTTGACGCCGACAGCAATTTTCTTCTTTTCCGGAATATCGGTCGCTGCGACGCGGAGGAAGTATTCCTTCTCCGACTCAAAGACAATAGATGCCGCCGGATCAAATGCGCCAACGAAAAGAACCTTGTCCCCTTCAAGAAGCTTCGTAGCTGAAATCGTCCTCCGGCTGACATCAAACTCAGATCCATCCGTCACCTTGCAGGATCCCTTCTTCGTAACGAATAGAAGTTTCTCCGCATTCATTGCGGAAACCGGCTCGAGGAATACCGCCTCTTCCTTGGAGGAATCGAAGTTCGAGACATTGTCAATCGGTACGCCCTTGTCCCGGAGCTTGGCCACAGGAAGGTCTGCCACCTTCAAAAGGTGCATATTCCCCCGCTCAGTGAAGACAGCAATGCGGTCATCCGACTGCACATGGAAGATGTAGCGGGCGTCCGCCTGCACAGCTTCAGTATTCCGTTCGTAGGTGGAAGAATCCAGCGTTTTCGCATAGAAGAAACGGTCGATGACGGCGTAGACATCCGTGACCTCCACAGGCTTCTCAACAATCACTGCCTCATCGACATCTGTAATTTCCGTCTTCCGCTCGACAGCAAATTCCTTTTTGATTTTTTTCAGGTTTCCGATGATGACACGGGCCATGGATGCCCGGTTGCCGAGAATATCCTTGTAGGAAGCGATATTGGCTATCGTCTCGGCATAGTCTCTTCTAAGGGCATCGATTTCCAGCCCGATCAGACGGTAGAGACGCATGTCAAGAATGGCGTCTGCCTGCTTCTCTGTAAAGGAAAGCGTCTTTGCCTCCCTCTCCGATGCAGCGCTCTTGAACTGAATGCCTTCCGTAACTCCGTTTACCAGGCAGTCCTTCGCCTGCTGGCGGGTCTTCGAGCCCCGCAGAATCTCAATAATCAGGTCGATGCAGTCGCAGGCCCGGATCAGGCCTTCCTGAATCTCCCTCTTTTCCTCTTCCTTCTGAAGGAGTGTCTGATACTTGCGGGTGCAGATTTCGTACTGGAACTCGACGGAATGACGGATGACGGGAACGAGACCAAGGGTTTCCGGCTTTCCGTCAGCCACCGCCAGCATATTGACGCCGAAAGTGTCCTCCAGGCGCGTCTTTTTCATGATGAGGTTCTCGACTGCCTCGACATCGGCTCCCTTCTTCAGCTCGATGACAATACGGATGCCTTCTTTGGAAGACTGGTTCGAGATATCCGTGATGTCAGTCGTTTCCCGTGTTTCCACGAGTTTTGCCACATCATTTAAAAATTTTCCGATGCCTGCGCCAATCATCGTGTAGGGAATTTCCGTTACGACAAGCAGAGGCTTCCCGTTCTTGGCCGTCTCTACTTTTGTTTTGCCGCGTAAACGAAGTTTCCCGACACCTGTCGAATAGATTTCTTCGAGTTCTTCCGCATTGCAGACGATACCGCCGGTCGGGAAATCCGGTCCCTTCACATACTGCATCATCTGCTTTGTATTGATGTCGGGATTTTTCATGTAGGCAATGCAGCCGTCTATGACTTCCGAGAGATTGTGGGGAGGAATGGATGTCGCCATACCGACAGCAATGCCCTCTGCCCCGTTTACCAGCAGGTTCGGAATCTGTACCGGGAGTACGACAGGCTCTTTCTCTGTCTCGTCAAAATTCGGCATGAAGTCTACGACATCCTTGTCGAGGTCACCGAGGAAATACTCCTGGGTGATCTTCTGCAGGCGGGCCTCAGTGTACCGCATGGCCGCTGCCCCGTCGCCCTCGATGGAGCCGAAGTTTCCATGACCGTCCACAAGAGGAAGTCCCTTCTTGAAGTCCTGAGCCATGACAACAAGGGCCTCGTAAATAGAGGAATCCCCGTGGGGATGATATTTTCCCATGGTATCACCGACGATACGGGCGGACTTGCGGTAAGGCTTGTCCCAGCGGATGCCCAGCTCGTACATGTCATAGAGTGTCCGTCTCTGCACCGGCTTCAGACCGTCGCGCACGTCAGGAAGGGCCCGGGCAATGATGACGCTCATGGCGTAGTCAATATACGACTTTTTCATGAGCGAGGAGTATTCGGTTTCAATGATCTCGCCGGAGATTTCCGTCTCCGGAGCTTTCGTTTTCGGCATAGATTACCTGCTTGTCCCATCTCCCGGCAAATGTTCCGGGCGAATGATGTTTATGACTGCATTTTCCCGCCATGGCGGAAAATATTTTTCTGAAGCATTCGAAAAAATTACACGTCGAGCGCTGCTTCAGCGGCGTTTTTGTATATGAAATCCTTGCGGGGAGTGACGTCGTTCCCCATCAGAAGCTCCGTGACGTCAGACGCCAGGCGGCCGTCCTCGATCTGCACGAGTTTCAGCTTCCGACGGGCCGGATCCAGCGTCGTCTCCCAAAGCTGTTCAGGATCCATTTCTCCAAGTCCTTTGTACCGCTGCAGAGTGAAAGCCCCCTTGTGCGTCTTCCGGTACTTGTCCAGGGCAGTGTCATCATAGAGGTACTCTTCGTCCCCGCTCTTCGGAATGGCCTTGTAGAGGGGCGGCATGGCGATGTAAACATGTCCCTGATAGATGAGCTCCGGCATGAAGCGGTAAAATAAGGTAAGGAGCAGGGTGGAGATATGCGCTCCGTCGACGTCGGCATCCGCCATGATGATAATCTTGTCGTAGCGGAGCTTTGTGATATCGAAGTCATTGCCGTAGCCCTCGGAAAAACCACAGCCGAAGGCATTGATCATGGTCTTGATTTCTGCGTTCTGCAGAACCTTGTCCATGGAAGCCTTCTCGACATTCAGGATTTTTCCGCGGATAGGCAGAATTGCCTGATACATGCGGTCTCTGGCCGTCTTTGCCGATCCTCCTGCGGAATCACCCTCGACGATGAAGATTTCACACTTCTCCGCCTGCTTGGAAACACAGTTCGCCAGCTTCCCGTTCGAATCAAAGGAAAATTTCTGCTTTGTCAGCAGGTTTGCCTTGGCCTTCTCCTCGGACTTGCGGATCTTCGCCGCCTTCTCGGCGCAGTCAATGATAGTCTTCAGTGTCTGCAGGTTCCTGTCGAAATAGAGAACTGCCTCTTCTGATGTAACCTTCGCGACCGCCTTGGCTGCGTCCTGGTTGTCGAGCTTTGTCTTCGTCTGGCCTTCGAAGCGGGGATCCGGATGCTTGATGGAAACCACTGCCGTCATCCCGTTCCGGACCTCTGTACCGTTGAAGTTCTGATCCTTGTCCTTCAGTGTTCCGAGTTCCCGGGCATAGGAATTGATGACCTGGGTGAAGGCAGTCTTGAAGCCCGTAATGTGGGCGCCGCCTTCCGCATTGTAAATATTGTTGCAGAAGCCGAGAACGTTCTCGTGAAATTCGTTGACGTATTGAAAAGCAATTTCTACCTGGATACCGTCGCTCTCGCCAGAAAGATAGACCACCTCGTGAAAGACCTCTGAAGACTTGTTCAAGTCCTTGACGAAGCCCCGGATTCCCTCCGGCTCATGATATGTCTCAATATCGGGCTCTTCTCCCCGCAAATCCCTGTATTCTATCGTAAGGGCAGGATTGAGGTAGGCCGTCTCATGCAGACGGGACTTGATCTCGTCTTCCTTGAACCGCGTCTTGTCAAAGATTTCCGGATCCGGCAGAAAGTTGACCTTCGTTCCTGTCTTTTTTGCCTTGCCGATAATCGGAAGCAGCCCCATATCGAGCTTCTGTACAGGGATGCCTCGCTCATAGCGGTCGTGGTAAATATTCCCATCCCGGCTGATTTCCACATCCAGATAGGTGGACAGCGCATTGACGACAGAGGAACCTACGCCGTGCAGACCGCCGGAGGTCTTGTATACAGTGTCGTCGAACTTCCCGCCCGCATGCAGGGTTGTAAAAACAACCCGCTCTGCGGAGACGCCTTTTTCATGCATCTCCACAGGGATACCACGGCCGTTGTCCTCTACAGTGCAGGAACCGTCGGCTTCCAGGGTAACGGTGATGCGGTCGCAAAAGCCCGCCAGATGCTCATCCACGGAATTGTCCACGATTTCGTAAACGAGGTGGTTCAGGCCCTTCTGGGTAACCGAGCCTATATACATGCCCGGCCGCTTGCGGACGGGATCCAGCCCTTCAAGGACTGTGATTGATGATGCGTCGTACTTTTCTGCTGCCAAAATCTACCTACCTGCTGCTATGCTGCTGTTCAAAATGCCGGGCTTTGCGGTACCAGGGCACTGGCTCCCGGGCAAATACCGAAAAACCATAGCCGGCTGTAAAAAAACGATCAAAGCGCTTCTGAAAAACTTACAGTGATGTCCGAACGATCTTCGGCCGATAGCCCTTTTCGTCAAGTGCCGAGAGAATCTGTTCCTTGTGATCCGTTCCAAATGCCTCCAGCGTGATGCGGAGCTCCACTGCAGCGTTCCGGTTTGTTGAAACGAACTGATTGTGTTCGAGCTTGATGACATTTCCCTGTACATCTGCAATGGTCCGGGCAACCGCAGCAAGCTCACCGGGCTTGTCCGGAAGAAGGACGGAAACAGTGAAGATCCGGTCGCGCATGATGAGGCCGTGCTGGACGACAGAAGACATCGTGATGATGTCCATATTTCCGCCGGAAAGGACGCAGGCAACATTCTTTCCCTTCTCCTTCAGATGGGAAGCGGCTGCAACGGAAAGGAGGCCGGAATTTTCCACGATCATCTTGTGATTTTCCACCATATCAAGGAAAGCCACAATCAGCTCGTCGTCTTCCACCGTGATGATGTCGTCAATATTTTTCTGAATGTAAGGGAAAATGTGCTCGCCCGGTGTCTTCACGGCCGTCCCGTCCGCTATGGTATTGACCGTCGGGAGCGTCGTAACCTTTCCTGCCGCAAGAGAAACCTGCATGCAGGCTGCGCCAGCCGGCTCGACACCGTAGACCTTGATCTTCGGATTCAGAAGCTTTGCCAGGGTTGAAACACCGGTCGCCAGGCCGCCACCTCCAATCGGTACAAGAATAATATCGACGAGAGGAAGATCCTTGAAGATTTCCATGGCAATCGTGCCCTGGCCGGTAGCGACTGCCGGATCGTCGAAAGGATGAATGAAGGTGTAGCCGTGCTCTTTTGCAAGTTCAAGAGCCTTGCCGGCGGCCTCGTCATAGACATCTCCGTAGAGAACGACATCTGCTCCGTAGGACTTCGTCCGGTTCACCTTGATGAGGGGCGTCGTCGTCGGCATGACGATGGTGGCCTTGACGCCGTACTTCTTCGCTGCAAAAGCCACTCCCTGGGCATGATTCCCGGCAGAGGCAGTAATGAGTCCCTTCTGCCTTTCTTCATCCGAAAGGGTGGAAATCTTGTAATATGCGCCGCGAACCTTGTAGGCGCCCGTCACCTGCATATTTTCAGGCTTCAGATAGACTTCATTTCCACTCACCTCAGAAAAATAATCACTGTGGATGAGCTTCGTCTCCGTCGTCACTTCGGAAACAATCCGGTAGGCCTCGTCAAAATCCTTTTTTGTCAGCATCGTCATTCCTTCCCTTGCATCACTCATTTTTATTTATGACTAATATAAAACTTCTGCTTGACTTTGTCAAACGTTTGTTCTATATTGTCTCCAGTAAAGCAAACATACGTTTCGCGGTACCTGGAAAATTTCATTCCTCTTCTGCGAAAAGCGCATCTACGAACTGATCCGCATCGAACCGCGCGAGATCCTCGACCTGCTCGCCGACGCCGATGTATTTGACCGGGATGTGAAGTTCGTTTTCGACAGCGACACAGATTCCGCCCTTTGCCGTCCCGTCCATCTTTGTCATGACAAGCCCGGTGATATTGGTGACTTCAGAGAACTCCTGCGCCTGAATGATGGCATTCTGCCCGGTCGTCGCATCGAGAACGAGCAGGGTTTCCCGGTAAGCCTCCGGGAATTCCCGGTCGATGACCGAATTCATCTTTGAAAGTTCGTTCATCAGATTTTTCTTGTTGTGCAGACGGCCGGCGGTATCGATCAGAAGGACATCCGCTTTCCTGGCCTTTGCCGCGGAAACCGCATCAAATACAACGGCAGAAGGATCGCTGCCCTCTGCCCCCTTGATGAGGTCTGCATTTGCCCGGCGGGCCCACTCTGTCAGCTGTTCGACTGCAGCAGCCCGGAAAGTATCGGCGGCGCAGATCAGAACTTTTTTGCCCCGCTTTCTGAGCTTCTGCGCCAGCTTCCCTACAGTAGTAGTTTTCCCGACGCCGTTCACGCCGACGACGAAGACGACGGACGTCCGATCGACATAGTCATAGGAGGACTCTGTCGTCTTCATCCGCTCCTTCATCGATTCCATCAGGAGTTCCCGGCAGTCTGCCGGTTCCTTGATATGGCGTTCCTTCACCATGTTCCTGAGGTCGTCAAGGATGTCCTCCGTCGTACGGACGCCGATGTCCGAGGAAATCAGGACTTCCTCAAGCTCCTCATAGAATTCGTCATCAATCTCCGAAAAACCGGAAAATATGAAGGCCAGCTTTTCCTTCAGGGATTTTCTGGACTTGAAGAGACCACGGAAAAGGCGGGCCCAGAAGCCTTCGCTGCTGTCCTCCGCAGCCTCATCCCCCTCTGCTGCAGAGGTTCCTGCGTGGGCATCCGCTCCGGCTTCAGCTGCGGCTTTTTCCGCTGCCGCGGAAAGCGCTGCCTCTTCAGCTGCCTTCTTTTCAGCCTCTCTTTTTTCAACGGCGAGAAGCTCTTCCTGTGTCACCGACTGAGAAACACCCACGCCGGTCTTCTCATCCCGGATGATGACCTGGGGTACATAATCATAATCAAAAGCAGACATACTTACCTCGTCAATCCGTCAGGTCGTTTTCCACCAGGTTGACAGATACCTGTGTAGATACACCCTTTTCCTGCATAGTAATACCATAGAGCTGGTCTGCCGCCTTCATGGTGCCTCTCCGGTGGGTGATGATGATGAACTGGGTATTCTTTGTCAGTTTGTGCAGGTATTTGGCAAAGCGGTCGACATTCGCGTCATCCAGCGCCGCCTCGATCTCATCGAGAAGGCAGAAAGGTGACGGTTTCAGGTTCTGAATGGCAAAAAGCAGGGCAATCGCAGTCAGGGACTTCTCCCCTCCGGAGAGCTGCATCATATTCTGCAGCTTTTTGCCGGGCGGCGAGCAGGTGATGCGGATTCCGCTCTCGAGGACATCTTCCTCGTCCGTCAGGGAAAGGCTGGCCGTGCCGCCGCCGAAGAGCGTGCGGAAGACCTCCTTGAATTCCTTATTGATATCTGCAAAACCATCATTGAACCGCTGCTTCATCCCCTCCGTCAGGTCAGCAATGATGGTCTTCAGGGACTCTTCTGCCTCAATGAGATCATCATGCTGTCCCTTCAGAAATTCGTAGCGCTTCGAAACTTCCTTGTAGTCCTCAATGGCATTGACATTGACATTGCCCATGCCGCGGATCTCGTTTTTGACGGAGGAAATCCGCCTGCCTGTAGCGCCGATATCTGCCATATCCGGATCCGCCAGGTCCTCTGCCTGATGAGGCGTGAGCTCATACTCATTCCACAGATAGTTCGTCTGGTAGTCTATCGCCTCATCGTTCTTTTCCATCCGGTCTGAAAGACGGTCGACCTCGCGCTCGAGGGAAGAAATCTTCTTCTGTACCTCTTCCTTCTGGTCGAAGAACTTCTTGAAGGAAGCAGATACCTCCTCCTTTTCTGCCTGCTTGTCCTGACGGGCGCTTTCAAGAGCCGTATCCGAACCATCTGCATGAGAAAGTGTCTCCTGAATGGAAGCGATATCCGCCCGCATCTTCTCAATCTCAGCCTGCTGGTCAGCGGATTTCGTCCGGATCTCGGCTTCTGTCTTTTCAGCCTTTTTGATTTCCTCTTCGATCCGGGCCAGATTTTCAGCGGCAAAGCCCTGCTTTTCCCGGGCGGAAGCAGCCTCTACCTGGGCTTCCGAAAGCGCCCGCGTAGACGAAGTCTCCATATAGGTCTGCTCGTCAAGCGCATTCTTCAGGCTGTCCGTTTCAGCATTCAGTTCCTTTTCCCGTGTCTCTGATGCGGCAAGCTTTTCGTCGATGGCCTTCTGGGCTTCTTCAATTTCGGCAATCTTTGCGTCTGCAGCAGAAGTTTCGCCTTCTACGCTGCCAATGGCCTTGTCCTCTTCTTCCTTCCGGGCGAGAGCGGCATCATAGGAAACCTTCGCCGTGTTTTGCGCCAGGATGGCTTCCGACAGGGAAGCAGAATTCTCTGCGGCATCGTCAGCAGCAAGCGCTTTGGCCGTCTCGATGTCCTCTACCCGTGTCTCCGTCTCCCGGATTTCCTTCTCCAGGGAATCGATTCGATTGCGGATTTCCTCCATCTGCCGGTTCTTGCCGAGCACATTGCTTTTGTTCTTGAAGGCACCGCCGGTCATGGAACCGCCGGGAGCCAGGAGCTCTCCTTCCAGCGTCACGATCCGCAGGCGGAAACTCTTCTTCCTCTGCAGGGCAATGGCATTGTCCAGCGTATCGCAGACCAGAAATCCGCCGAGCAGATTCTCTGCCACTGTCCTGTACCTGCTATCCGTCTTTACGAGGTCCGAGCCCCGTCCAAGGACTCCCTTCTCCTTCAGGGCACCGTCATCCCCGATATCATGGGGCTGGACGGATGACAAGGGCAGAAAGGTAGCCCTTCCCAGGTGGCGGTCTTTCAGGAAGCCGATCTGCCTCTTCGCCGTTTCTTCATCCTCTGTGACAATATTCCGGATATTGCCGCCAAGGGCCGTTTCAATGGCCGTCTCATACTTTTTTTCTGCCGTCAGCAGGTCAGACACGGTTCCGATGATACCGGAATCGCGGTCTTTGTTTTCCATGACCTTCTGGACGGCATTGCCGAAGCCTTCGTATCGCTCGACCATATTTTCAAGAATTTCCAGATTGGACTGCAGGACGGAGATATCCTTCCGCTTTTCGACAAGTCCTGCCTGGGCCTCCGCGAGCTTTTCATTCCAGGCTTTCGTCTGAACAGCGAAATCATCTGCCTTGGCCTTCATCGTGCGAAGCTTTTCGTCAGCCTTTTCACAGGCTGCCTTCAGGTCGGCAAGCTCCTTCGCCTGCTCCTCCTCATGCGTCTTCTTTTCGAGGAATTGCTTATTGAGTCCGGCCTTTCGAATGCGGATCTGTTCCAGGAGAGTCCTGTTCCTCTCCTTTTCCGACTTGATCTCTGCCCGTTCGGAAAGGAGGGAAAGAAGGGCGTTTTTATTATTCTCAATCTTTTCGTTCTTTTCCCGAATGCCGTCTTCAAGGGCGTTGTATTCCGTCTCTACCTGCTTCAGGCGCTCTTCCGTCTCGGAGAGATACGTATCGAGCTCTTCCTTCTCCTTTGTCAGGCTGTCCTTTTCGGACAGACGTCCCTCCTTCTCTCCGGCCAGTTCCTTCAGGCGGTCGTCAAAGGAGCCTTCGTTCTTTTCCCCGGAGGAGATTCGCTCTGTCAGCAGGGCAATCTGCTGGTTCAGGCGGTTCCTGCTTTCGACGTTCTCGTCCTTCTGCCGGCGGATTTCCTCGATTTCCTCATCCAGAGCAGCCAAACGGCCGGACAGAGCATCATAGGATTTCCGGATTTCTTCGTCTTCGGCATGAAGATCAGAGAGATCCTTTTCCGCATTCTTTTTGCTCTCGGAAAGGGTTTCGTTTTCCGCTTTTTTTGCCGCTGTCGCTGCCAGAAAATAATTGGCGTCGAGCTTCTTCAGCTCTTCTTTTTTCTGCAGATACTGCTTGGCCGTCTCCGCCTGCTCGGCCAGGGGGCCCACCTGCTTTTCCAGTTCTGAGAGAATATCGTTGACACGCGTGAGATCGTCGTGTTCACTTGCCAGCTTTTTCTCGGCATCGGCCTTGCGGCGCTTGTATTTCACAATGCCGACTGCCTCATCGAAAAGCTCACGCCTGTCCTCGGGCTTGCCCGAAAGGATTTTCTCTATCTGTCCCTGACCAATGATGGAGTAGCCTTCCTTGCCGATACCGGTGTCATAGAAGAGCTCACTGATATCCTTCAGACGGACAGAAGTGCCATTGATCAGGTATTCGGACTCGCCGGACCTGTAAATGCGGCGGGCAACCGTTACCTCTTCATAGTCCACGGGAAGGGTATGGTCAGAGTTGTCAATTGTCAGCGCTACATAGGCAAAAGAAAGTGCCCGGCGGTTTTCGGTTCCTTCGAAAATGACATCCTGCATGGAGCCGCCGCGGAGCTCCTTCGCGCTCTGCTCGCCTAATACCCAGCGGACGGCATCTGCGATATTCGACTTGCCGGATCCGTTCGGGCCCACGATACCGGTGATTCCGCCTTCAAAAGTCAGAACCATGCGGTTGGCGAAGGACTTGAAGCCCTGCATTTCAATGGATTTCAGGTACATATATGACTCTCCTCAGCGGATCTTCTTTGCATCCTCTTCCTTCCGGAGCAGCAGCAGCCCACGATAGGCCGCCTCCTGTTCGGCTGCCTTCTTCGTTGCGCCGGAACCCTCTCCGATCAAACGGTCACCGACGAAAGCCTGCATGAAAAAGGTCTTCCTGTGTTCCGGTCCCGTTTCCTTTGTTTCTTCATAGTGGAGCGGGCCATAGGAACCTGCCTGAACGAGTTCCTGCAGAACCGTTTTTGCGTCGTAGAAAAGCGTCCGGTTTTCGATATCCGTCAGGATATTTTTCCGGATAAAGGCATCCGCCGGAGCAAGTCCCCCGTCCAGATAGATTGCCCCGATGACGGATTCCAGGGCATCGGACAGGATAGACTTGAGTTCCCGGCCCCCGGTCTTTTCCTCGCCGTTTGAAAGAAAGACAAATCTTCCGATGGAAAGTTCATTCGCCACATCCGCCAGGGCCATCTCGCAGACAAGGGAAGCCCTGAGCTTCGACATCTGCCCCTCGTTCTGATCCGGATAATTATGAAAGAGAAAGTCCGACGACACCAGTTCGAGGACACTGTCGCCAAGGAACTCATAGCGTTCATTGTCCGAAAACTTGGGCATACCGTGTTCATTCGCATAGGAGCTGTGGATCAACGCATGCCTCAGAAGGACGGGATCTTTGAACGTATATCCGATTTTTTCCTGCAGGTCCAAAAAATTTTCCATGTATGTCCGATCCTTTCAAGCAGAAATCCGGAAAAGACAGAAGAAATACCGTCTTTCATTATGACACAAGGAAAGAAGCCTCTGGATATTCCCGAAGGCTTCTACAAAGACTGATGAAACAGGAATCACCGGGCAAAGGCTGTTTCCCGGGTGTTTCAATCCGAAAATAACCGGGTTCACTCGCCCTTCGTCTTTTTGATCAGGGCAACGGCATCGCCTACGGTTTTGATCTTCTCGGCCTCTTCCGTATCGACCTCGACGTTCAGTTCCTCTTCGACGCCCATAATGATCTGGAAAAGGTCAAGAGAATCTGCTCCCAGGTCTTCAACAAAAGTCGTGTCTTCCGTAATCTCATCGGGATCTACGTTCAGAACATCCGCAATTACTTTTTTGAGCAGTTCAAGTTCCATTATTCTCATTCTCCTTTGAATGCTTTTCAAAAAAAGGTTCTGCCGGTCACTCCGTAGAAGCGCTTTCCGCTGTTTTGGATTTCTCCGCCTCAGCCAGCGCCTTTTGCATCTTTCCGACGACATCGTTCCGGACAAAGGCTATCATCTGCAGACAGGAATTTGTAAACTCTTTCGCCTTCGCGCTGCCGTGCGTCTTCATGACGAGCCCCTTCAGGCCGAGCAGCGGAGCGCCGCCGTACTGGCTGACATCAAAATCTTTCAGGGACTTCTTCAGGGAAGGCAGGGACATCAGGGCACCGAGTGCAGAAACGGGATTTGACTTAAAGCCGGTCTGCAGGGCCTTCATCATAGTCTTTGCAACACCTTCGTACATCTTGATCACGACATTGCCGACAAAGGCGTCGCACACAATGATGTCCACCGGTGTTTCCGGAATATCCCGGGCTTCGACGGAGCCGACGAAATTTAAGCCGGCCGCCTCCCTGAGGAGGGGAATCGTCTCCTTGACGAGGGCATTGCCCTTCTCCTCTTCCGCCCCGATATTGACCAGGCCGACAGAGGGATTCTTCCGACCGAGGACCTCACTGACGTAGACTGAGCCAAGGCGGGCAAAATCAATCAGCATGTCAGGCCGGCAGTCTACATTGGCACCGGAGTCCACGAGAAGGCTTCCTCCGTGTGTCGTCGGAATCATGGCGCCGAAAGGTGCCCTCTTCACTCCCGGAAGGCGGCCGACAATCGTCTGCCCGCCGACCAGAAGGGCGCCGGAATTCCCGGCGGAAAGAACCGCATCGGCCTCCCCCTCTTTCACCAGTTTCAGGGAAACCACCATTGAAGAATCCTTCTTCGAATTGATTGCCTTGACCGGGTGCTCGGCGGTTTCTATCACCTCGGAAGCATTCCTGATGGAAAGCCTGCCTGCATCATATTTTTTCCCGGCAAGCGCCTTTTGGATTTCCTCTTCCCGTCCGACCAGGATGACTTCGATTTCAGAAGAGGCTGCAAGGGCGTCCAATGCCCCGGCTACCGGAGCTTCAGGCGCATTGTCCCCGCCCATGCAGTCTATAGCGATACGTACCCGTTCCATGACGCTCTCCTTTGCACTAACCTGAGTATTTTACTATACAAATGCCCTCCCTGCAAGGAAAGAAAGAGCCCTGTACCAAAAGGTACAGGGCCCGTACATTCATACGTATATCATACCGCTGACAAGAATCACTCAGCCGTAATGATTTCTCTCTTGTTGTAAGAACCGCAGTTCTTGCAGACGCGATGGGGCATCATCAGCTTGCCGCATTTGCTGCAGCGAACGAGTGCAGGCGCGCTCATCTTCCAATTTGCGCGGCGCTGATTTCTGTGACCCTTCGAAGACTTATTCTTAGGACAGATTGACATTTATTCCACCTCCTTGAATTTTTTGAAAACATCCTGAAACTGCTGCATACGCGGATCAGGAACTGTTCGATCACAATTGCAGGTTCCCTCGTTCAGATTCTGTCCGCAGACGGGGCAGATTCCCTTGCAGTCCGGCCGGCAGAGAACTTTCCCGGGTTTTCCGATGAGAAGCTCTTCAGCAATCACCGCTGAAATATCGATGATATGGCCGTTTTCCACAAAGTCCTCCGGATCATCAGGCGTCACCTGAATATGTCCGTCAGAAACGGGGAAATCCAGAGAAATTTCAACAGGGCTGTCTACAACAGTATCAGTAAGACACCGGTCACAGGGATAGGTGACACTGCAGTCACAGCCTCCGTCCACTGAAAGATGGCTTCCGTCAAAAACGAGATGAAGGGAAACTTCTTCCGGTCCTTCCACCTTCCGCGCCTCTCCGGCAACCGTCACCTCAGCTACATCAAAGGGAACGGCAAGCTCCTTTTCAAAGGGACCTTTTGCCAGGTCGAGAGACACATCAAGCTTCATGGGCAGTATTTCTCCAGCAACACAACAAATGGCATTATACGCTCGATACGCAGTCCGTGTCAAGAAAAATATTATGAATAATGTAAAGAAAATATTCTTGACGCGGTCGGGTTTTTTTCAGTTCATCCGGAAAGCCTGCAGACGCTTCATCACACGAGGGCTACAGTCTCGCGGGCAATGGCCAGCTCTTCGTTTGTAGGGATGACGTAGACGAGAACGCGGGAGTCGGGCGTCGAGATCTTCTGCTCTACCCCGTGGCAGTCATTGGCCTTGGCATCAATTTTGACACCAAGGATGGAGAGGTAATCGCAGATCTGCTCACGGACGAAACCGTTGTTCTCGCCGACGCCGGCCGTGAAGGCGATGCAGTCAAGCCCCTTCATGGCAACGGCATAGGAACCTACGTACTTTGCGACGCGGTAGCAGAACATGTCGACAGCGAGCTTGGCGCGGGCATTTCCCTTGTCCATAGCGTCAAGCAGGTCACGGAAGTCGCTTGATACGCCGGAAACGCCGGCCACACCGGACTTCTTGTTGAAGATCGTCAGAACCTCTGATACGGAGAGGTTTTCCTTCTTGCAGAGGTACTCGACAACGGAAGCATCGATGTCCCCGCAGCGGGTTCCCATGATCAGGCCCTCAAGCGGGGTAAGCCCCATGGAGGTGTCAACGGATTTGCCGCAGTCGACTGCAGTGACAGATGCCCCGTTGCCAAGATGGCAGACAATGGTCTTCAGGGAATCATAGGGCTTTCCGATGATTTCTGCTGCCCTCTTTGAAACATAGGAATGGGACGTGCCGTGAGCACCGTACTTGCGGACGCCGTCCTTCTCATAATACTCGTAGGGAACGGCATACATGTAGGCCTTCTCAGGCATTGTCTGATGAAAAGCCGTATCAAATACCGCTACCATAGGAACGCCGGGCATGAGCTTTTTGCAGGCATTGATGCCGATGACATTGGCAGGATTGTGCAGGGGCGCAAGAGGGCTTAAGTCCTCGATATCTTTGATGACCTCGTCCGTGATGACGACAGACTTGTTGAAGCGCTCGCCGCCATGTACGACGCGGTGGCCGACAGCGCCGATCTCCGAAAGGCTCTTCAGGGCACCGGTCTTTTCATTCGTAATAGCGGAAATAACCTGGGCAATGGCCTCGTTGTGGGTGGGCATTGCGACTTCAGTGATTTCCTTGTCGAGACCGGCCTTCTGGTATACGAGGCGGCCGTCAATGCCGATCCGCTCGCAGAGCCCCTTGCAGAGCACCTGCTCGGAGTCGGAATCGATGACCTGGTACTTGAGGGAGGACGATCCGCAGTTGATGACGAGTACGTTCATTATTTTTCTCCTTTATAAAAATAATATATAATGGAAAATGACAGCGGCTAATATTATAGATAATTTGCAGCCGCATCTCAAGAGGTACAAAATGAAAGTCGCCGGAATCATTGCAGAATTCAACCCCCTTCACACAGGGCACGAAAGAATCATGACCTACTGCCGGGAAAGCCTCGGCGCAGATGCTATTGTCATCTGCATGAGCGGGGACTTCGTCCAACGGGGCGAGCCCGCAGTCATCGGGAAATACGAGCGCTCACTTGCAGCGATTGCCCCGACGCCTTCCGCTGAAAATGACCGGGGGGCGGCGCTCGCCCCGGCTCGCGTCGCCGCAGATCTCATCATCGGTCTCCCGGCCATCGGCGCCGCTGCAAATGCAGAAGTCTTTGCCCGGACAGGCGTGAATACCCTTCTCGCCACGGGAATTGTGACCGACATCGTCTTCGGCTCGGAAGGCGGCAGTACGAAGGCAATTGAGGATACCGCCCGGCTGCTTGCCGACGAACCGCCTGAGTTTAAAACGGCGCTCACAGCCGGCATGAAGGCAGGCCTTTCCTATCCTGCTGCCATGGCCAGGGCAGCGGCCGCCTGCGGAAAAGAGGCTTCCTTATTTGAACAACCGAATGACCTCCTGGGCGTCCTCTATGTGAAGGCTCTGCTGGAATACGAAAAGGCGCACGGCGGAGAAAGAATCTCCTTTCACCCGGTCCGGCGTGAAGGAGCCGGCCATGACGAAGCGGCGGATGGCAATATGTCCTATACCTCCTCTTCCGCCATCCGGGAAGCTTTGCTGCATACTACCCGGACCTGCAATGAAAGCATACAGAAATCTGCAAAAAAACGAATTACGGCATCCGCTTCCCAATTTCCCGCTGATTTGGAAAAGCAGCTTGCCTTCCTTCCTTCAGCTTCCTATGATGCCCTGATACAGGCGGCTTCGGAAAACGCCCTCGTCTTCCCGGATGACCTTTCCCTGCTCCTACACGAGAAGCTCTATACAGAGCAGGATTTGACCGTGTTTTCGGATATCGACAGTGACCTTGCCAACCGGATCCTGAAGATGCGGGAAGACTTCACAGGCTTTACGGAATTTGCGGAAGCTTTGGCTGCCAGAAATTACACCCGGGCGCGGTGCAGACGCGCCCTCCTCCACATCGCGCTCGGCATTTCTGACGAAGATGCAGCAGCCCTGGCCAGTTGTAACTATTCTCCCTACATCCATGTGCTGGCGATGAATGCGAGAGGAGAAACTCTTCTGAGCGAAATGAAGAAAAAAAGAAAAACCGCATCTGAAAGCGCAGCCCCGGCTTCCCTCCCGAATACAGGCTGCTTAGGAAATGGAAGCGTCCCCGTCTTCTGTGCCCTTTCGGAGCCTGCCGCAAGGGAGCTGACAGGTGACGCTGCTATAGTCCTGCAGAAGGACATTTTCGCCAGCGATATTTATCATATTATTCTCACGGAAAAAACAAAAAAGCCGCAGAAAAGCGACTTTTCCAGAAAGGTTCTTCGGATCTGATTGAAAAAGATTGAGCAAAAGCACTCCCTCCGCCACTGACGGCAAAGGGAGTGCTTTTGCTGAATTGGATTTCAGAAAATCAGTGATGGAACAGGCGGATCCCCGTAAAAGCCATGACCATGCCAAAACGGTCGCAGGTGTCGATCACCTGCTGGTCGCGGATGGAACCGCCGGGCTGGGCGACATATTTGACGCCGGATCGTTCGGCCCGTTCGATATTGTCCCCGAAGGGGAAGAAGGCATCAGAGCCGAGGGAAACATCGCTTTCCGTTGCAAGCCAGGCCTTCTTGTCTGCCTCCGTGAAGGCGTCGGGCTTCTTCGTGAAAACCCGCTCCCATGCCCCGTCTGCGAGGACATCCTCAGGCGTGGCGCCGATATAGACGTCAATTGCATTGTCCCGGTCCGGCCGGCCGATTTCTTTCCTGAAGGGGAGCCCCAGCACCTGGGGGCTCTGGCGCAGATACCAGTTGTCCGCCTTGCTTCCTGCCAGACGGGTGCAGTGAATACGCGACTGCTGGCCGGCGCCGATGCCGATGGCCTGTCCGCCCTTGACATAGCAGACGGAGTTCGACTGGGTATATTTCAGCGTAATCATGGAAATCGCCAGATCCCGCTTTGCTTCTTCCGGGAGATTCTTATTTTTCGTCACAATATTGTCGAAAAAGTCCGGTCCGATATTGAGCTCATTTCGCCCCTGCTCAAATGTGATGCCGAAAACCTGTTTCCGCTCGATCGGCGCCGGTACATAGGAGGGATCGATTTCTATGATATTGTAATTTCCCTTTTTCTTTTTCTTCAGGATTTCCAGAGCTTCGTCTGTATACCCCGGCGCGATGATGCCGTCGGAAACCTCCCTGCGCACGAGATTGGCCGTCGCTTCGTCGCAGACATCGGAAAGAGAAATGAAGTCGCCGAAGGAAGACATGCGGTCTGCTCCGCGGGCGCGGGCATAGGCACTGGCCAGGGGTGTCAGTTCGGCGTCGTCGTCAACCCAGTAGATTTTCCGTTCAATCTCTGAAAGTGGCAGACCGACGGCTGCGCCTGCCGGCGATACGTGCTTGAAGGACGTTGCAGCGGGAAGTCCCGTCGCCTTCTTCAGTTCCGATACGAGCTGCCAGCCATTGAAGGCATCCAGAAAGTTGATATACCCCGGCCGGCCATTCAAAACGGTCACCGGCAGCTCGCTCCCATCTTCCATAAAGATGCGCGAGGGTTTCTGGTTGGGGTTGCAGCCGTATTTGAGTTCCAGTTCCTTCATCGATTCGCTCCTATCTCTATTCCATGACTAATATTTTCCCGTGGTTCGCCTGCAGAAAAGCACCCGGCCTTTCTGCGTCAGTGATTTTTGTTGACAATCCGTGTCTCATATTTTCCTGTTGTGATATCAATATAGCGGACAAAGAGAGAAACCTTGTTTTCCCCGTTCAGGTTCGACCACACGAGATCCGTGAATTCATCGATATTTCCGGAAATATCCACCCGCGTCGGCTCGCCCTCAAAAGAAGGAAGCGGATTGCCATCTCCCTGATAGGTATGGATGAAATGGCCTTCCCCGGCAAAGGGTGTGTCATAGACGAAAAGCTGGCGCTGGGTGCACTCCGGCCGTCCGTCTGCGGACTTCAGAATGGAAAGCTTGTAGGAATACTTCCCGCCCTCCACATGAAGATCCCCGGAAATCCGGGGCGTATAATTCGGCGCATCCGGCTCAAAGGTCCGTGTTTTCTGGGAGCCCATAAAGCACTTGCCGGCAGAGAGGCCGTCGCAGATCGTGTCCGTCTGATCCCCGTTTGTGACGATGGTATCGCTCCCCAGTACCCGTACAGGCGCGTAGATGATCAAAGAAGGATCTTCGAGCTTTGACGGATCGAAGGCTTCCGTCCGGATGCCTTCACCGTCTAAAGTAAAGACGCGGTTCCTTGAATTCGAACTTCTGCCCATGATGAAATAAGCTGTTACCGCAAATTTCCCATCCTCCGACCGGCCGATGACGATGCCGCGTCCGGGATAGGAATTCCCCGCGAGTTCCGCTTTGAGTGAATGAAGCTCCAAGACCATACCTCCTGACATGAACGCTTACAGATTAAGGAACATAAAAAAATCCCGCCGGCCATGGTAGCCGACGGGAAAAATTATACCATAGAATGTTTTACGACAAAACAGAAAATGTCGAAGCCGGATTGAAGGTGTAGCTTCCATTTGAACCATAGAGGCTTCCGGACTTCACTGCGCTCTGGGCGTAGTAATCAACGGCCTCTGCATCGACCTTCACCATGGAGGCATAGCCTCCTGTCTTCCCGAACATATTCTGAACCTTTGTCATATCGGACTTTTTGAAGGTGTCCTCGTCAATAGAAAGCTTGCCGTCCGACTTGATGGAAATGCCGAGATCGGAAAGAGCGGATTTGTTCGCCTGCGTCCGGCCGATCATGGAAGAAGTATTCGTCTTCACCCCGCTGGTCGCGGAATCACTGCCCGACTCCACCATATCGTTGTAATTCGTCACATAGTCCTTGACTGCGGAATAGATGGCCTCCCGGTCGTAGTCGCTTGTCTCGTTCCCGTCCGCATCCTTCACAGTCTTCTTGTCAAAAAGGCTTCCCTTCTGCAGGGCATCGATGGAATCTGAAAGGGACCGGGCATCGTTCATGGCGGTCAGCGTCGCATTCTGCGGCGTCAGCGAAGTGTCCTTTTTGGAAGAAGCCGTATCGGAAGACTTCTTCGTATCCGCCCCCTCTACCTTCGAGAAGTAGGCGCTCATAAGCTTTCCGTAGGAACCGCTCCGGATGGTATTGTAGTCACCGAGCAGGGAATAGATGGAATTCGATGCCGAGGAAGATGTGCTTCCCAGCAGGGACGAAATAGAGCCTCCGCTCTGAGCAAATGCTGAAACCGTAAGAGACGACATAACGATCACTCCTTTGAATGTATGCAGTCTTGCGCTGCCTAAGGGCAAATCCGACAAGTCTTTCTTCACCTGGGATTTTGAAAAACCGCCTTGCCCGCCACTTAGCGCTTCTATTATAACATCTATCGGCTAAAAAAGGAAATATTTCAGACGATAGGTGTGAAAATTTCATATCTCCAGAAAACGGCTGCGCCAGCATCCGGTTTCCCATCAGTCCTTTCCCGCCGGCTTCCGGTATCTGTACTTGTCCGATTTTTTGTAGATTCCTGTCAGCAGGATGAAGCGGTTTGTCAAAGCTCCGGCCCTGTCCGGTCCCGGCGTGACATGATATTTCCGGATGATGCCCATGGCCTTTCGGCCGCCGTAAATATAAGCCTCATAAATATCTTCGAGCAGAGATCCTTCTCTGCCATTTGCATCCAGAAACTCCAGCACATTGGAATAGGTCTCCGCATGCCGGTCGATGCTCTCTTGAATCCCGCCAACAAGCTTCCCTGCTATCGCATGAAGGGACGCGTTCGGTCGTATTTCCGACACATTGCCCTGATACCTCCGATAGAAGGTCAGGGGAAGATCCAGGTACAGGCATTGTCCGAAACCCGCTGCATAGTAGGCCAGAAACTGATCGTGGCTGAAGCCCTTATAGACATCGTCAGGAATCCGAATATTTCTCAGCAGACAGGCGTTAAAGCAAACGGTATTCCCCCACACATGGACGGGATTGAAGAAAATATCTGCCGCATTTTTCAGAGGGAGCAAATAGATGTCGCTCATTTTTTTTGAAGCCGGGCTGCCATCCTCATTCATGATCTGAAGGTCCGTATAGGAAAGCGCCGGCACCCTGCCATCTGTCTCCTTCATTTTTTCGACCTGAATAGATATTTTTCTCTCATCCCATAGGTCATCCTGGTCGCAAAGGAAGAAATATTCATAGGAATCGGCCAGATGCTCCTTGGCGTATTGGAGAAGGAAATAAAAATTCAGGAAGGCCCCGCGCTTTTCATTATTCATGAGAAGCTTTTCCATTCTTGATTCGCGTGTCCCATAGGCAGAAAGAATATCCCGGGTGCTGTCTGTGGAGCCATTGTCCGAAACAAAGAGATGCCAGTTCCGATAAGTCTGTCCCCGGATGCTTTTGAGCTGCTCTTCTATATGCCGGCTTCCGTTGAAAGATGCCATCAGAATGGCCACCTTCGGTTCTCTTTTGTTTTCCGCTTCCGTCAATTGATCCATATGCAAAGCCCGCCGAACCTACCTGTTCGGATTGGAAAGTCCAAGCTTTCCCAAAAGACTGGTTTTGTAATGAGCGAAGAAATTCTGCTTTTCCATATAGAGAACCGGATATTCCCGGCAGCTCAAGCCCCGGTGATTCACATAAGCATCCAACAGAAGCTCGCCCAGATAGCCATATACCCTTTTCTCGCTGTCGGAATAGCCTGTGATGTCCAGTCGGTTCTCTACATAGGAAAGAATGTCAAACAGCCACTTGCAATACCCGTCGAGAACAGGCTTTCGGCAAATGAAAATATTGAAAAGGTGGGATGACCGGCTCATAAGCGCCGCCTCCCAGGCTTCTGCATACGAAGGATACAGTTCCTTCACGGCCTCCGTTGCCAGCGAAAGCCCCTCCCTGTGGTGATTGTGAATATAATGGGTTTCGGCCGTCTCGGTCAGATAATGGTGCCTTTTCGGCAGAATCACATCGACGGTTTCCAGGTCTTTTTCTATCTGCTGCAGGGACAATATTTTTGTCTGCTTTTCTCCGGGATCAGCGCCTGAACGGACTTTTTGTCCGTTCGAAAGAAACCGCCGGTAATGAACGAGACCGGATATGTCGGCATCCGAATTTTTCCAGATCCAGTACAGGGCAGTCAGCTCGCAATAACTCCGATTTTTTTCAGCGATATTGTCTCCCGTATTGTCTCTGAGAAAACCGGGAAAATCAGTCTCTGCAAAGCCCACCTGCAAAGGGAAATATCCGGCCAGTCCCGGTGCAGGGAACTGCTTGTGGGCGACGATATATATCTCAGTTTTTTCATTATCCTGCATAGTCCGCCTTCTCCAGCCCATTTGCCTTCAGCAGTTCCTTATAATAATTTAAAAGGCCGGCCGCTTCTGTGACCGAATCAAAGCCGGCCGCTTTGATGGCCTGCGAATGGT
This sequence comes from uncultured Lachnospiraceae bacterium, assembly GCA_900314085.1. GTDB lineage: Bacteria > Bacillota > Clostridia > Lachnospirales > Lachnospiraceae > RUG306. The sequence goes on from OMTX01000052.1 coordinate 30,625, forward strand.
CCGTCCTCTCTGTTTCCCGGATGGCTTTCAGAATCTCATCTGCCCAGACAGCCGGCCCGGCGGAAAGAGGCAGAAAATGGCCCAGATCCTGGCAGGGACTGGATTCTTTCGAAATTTCCGTGGAGAAAAACATGGGCAGGCCGCAGCATTCTGCTTCAATGCCTACGACCGGTACGCCCTCGTACAGGCTGGGCAGGAGGAAGCAGTCGAAGGCATTATAAAATCTCCGGATGTCCTCCGTCCTTCCCAGATAGAGCACATTATCCTCCATTTCGTAATCACGAACTTTCTCAAGCATCGGCTTTTCCAGCTCGCCGTAACCGATAATGACCAGTTTTGCCCTCGGCTCCTTTTTCAGCGCCTCATGAAAGATATCCATCAGAAACAGGGTGTTTTTCTGGGCGGTAAGCCGGCCGATATGCCCGAAGACGATATTGTCCTTAAGTCCGTACGCTTCTCTCGTTTTTTCACGAAGGGCAAAGTCAAAGGCATTTCGATCCGCATCAATCACAGACTTGAATATACGAACTCTTCCCTCGTCAAAGGCCTTCTGCCCGAATTGCCAGATTCCGCACATCTGACCGTTTGCCATGTAGTTCGTTGCATAGCAGGAAGAAAAGCCTTTCAGGATATTTTTCAGGACTGTTTTTTTGTCCCCGGAATGCGCCATGGAAATACTCTCGTTGATCCGTATGGGCACGCCGGCTTTTTTTGCGGCGCGTAAGGCAAACACATTCATAGTGCCGTTATAGCCATGAATAATCGGATACTGATTTTCCCTGCAGATTTGCGCAATCTGCTTCATATTTTCCCCTATTCGCTGGTACGGCGCCACGACATATACTTTCCCGCCCAGGGCAGCAATCTCGTCTTCCGGAATGGAGTTCGAATCGGCGTCACAGAGAAAGTCAAATTGGACCTGTGACCTGTCGATATGCCGGTAATACTCCATGACGAGGTTCTTTTTCCCACCGGAATTCATTTTCCCCATGACTGCAGCAACTCTGAACATTACACCATTCCTGTCTTTTTCATGAAATCCGCGGTTTTCCGGATGCCCTCCGAAAGGCCGATCGGATGAAGCTTTCCATAGATGCTTTCATATCTGGAAATATCCAGATAATTTTCCGGCACATCCGTACTTCTGGAAGCGATGTAGTCGACGGTCAAATCTTCCCGGATATTCTCCCGGATGGCTTCGATGACCTGATTGACGCTCGTTCCGAGCCCCGATCCGAGATTGAAAACCCGAAGATCATTCTCTCCGTCGACAATATTGCGAATGCCCCGGATAGCGTCGTCAATATATAGAAAATCCCGGACAACACTGCCATCGCCGTAAACTTCCAGCATCCCGTCGGTCAGAGCCTTATATACAAAGGTCGTCACCACGCCAAGCCTGCCGTTCGGTCTCTGATACGGGCCGTAGGGATTGGCCAGGCGGATAATGCGGTACTCCAAGCCGTCCTGATAATGATACAGATAAAGGAGCTTTTCGATGGCAATTTTCTGTATGCCATAGGAGCTGATCGGATAGGTCACCGTGTCCTCCCCGATCGGGCACTTTCCCTTTTTCCCGTAGACCGCCCCGCCGGAAGAAATGAAAACCACCTTCTTCACGTGCTGGCGGACGCAGGAATCGAAAAGCTTTGCAGAAACCGTAACGTTGGCATCGAGTTCCTCGGGAATATTCCGGTTGGAATCTCCCGGGATGGTCGTGCTGCCGAGATGATAAACAATGTCCTGTCCTGCCACCTGTCTGTCAAAATCAGCCTCTTTCGAAAAGGGGCAGGCCAAAAACCGTACATGCGGCAGATGGAGAGATTTCAAGGTATCAAAGTAGCTCTCCTCCCTGTCAATGACTGTAAGCTCATCTTTTTGATCTGCAGCCAGGCTGAGCGCCAGATTCGTGCCGATGAATCCGGCCCCGCCGATTATCGCAATGTTCAAAATATTTCTCCCGGAAAACAGTCTATATGCGTCAATCCGTCCGGCTGATCACCCACTCGATCGGCGCGGTGTCGTGCGCCTCCAGATAAGCATTGGCCTTCCGGAAGTGCCCGCAGCCGAAAAAACCATAGCGGGCGGAAAAGGGGGATGGATGCGGGCATTCCAGCGTCAGGTGGTTTCGGTTTTTCAGCAGGACTGCCTTCGCCCGGGCGTCCTGCCCCCAAAGGAGAAAGACGACCGGCTGATCCAGGCGGTCAACACAGGAAATAACGGCATCCGTGAAAGTTTCCCAGCCGATGCCCCGCATGGAACCGGCCTGCCCTGCGCGGACCGTAAGAACGGTATTTAAAAGCAGAACGCCCTGCTCCGCCCACTTCGTCAGGTCGCCGGAGGACATCATCGGAGCCGGATCGATTCCGTATTCATCTCCGATCTCCTTGTAAATATTCTGCAGGGAAGGAGGCACTTTCACCCCTTCCCGAACAGAGAAGGACATGCCCATGGCCTGCCCCGGCTCATGATAGGGATCCTGCCCCAGAATCACAACCTTTACCTCATTGACCGGCGTCATCCGGAAGGCGGAAAAAAGATCCTCCCGGGGCGGAAAGATGGTGTGTGTCTGATATTCCTTCTCCAGCGTCTCGCAGAGAGCGCTGAAGTAGGCTTTTGTAAATTCGGCGGAAAGGGCGTTCCACCAGTCTTCCGGAAGTCCGGGCAGCATATTGTATCTCCTTTAAATCGGGACAGCCGAGACAACGGCGTTTCTCAAAACGGGAACAAACCTCTAAATGGGGACGGTTCTCCAGGAGAACCGTCCCCATTTGCCCGCACATCATGTAAAAATCAAATCCGCACAGGAATTCCTTCCCCGCGCAGGTATTGCTTCAATTCCGAAATCGGCAGCTCGTTGAAGTGAAAGAGGGACGCCGCCAGCGCAGCATCCGCATGAGCTTCATTGAACACCTCGGAAAAGTCCTCTTTTTTGCCGGCTCCGCCGGATGCGATCACAGGAATTTTCACGGTGCCCGTGACAGCGCGCGTCAGGGCAATGTCATAGCCGTCCTTTGTCCCGTCTCCGTCCATGGAGGTGAGAAGGATTTCCCCCGCCCCCAATTTCTCAGCTTTTACTGCCCACTCGACGGCATCAAGACCGACGTCAATACGCCCCCCGTTTTTGTAAACAGTCCAGTGCCCGTCGCCCGCAGCCTTCGCATCGATTGCCACTGTCACACACTGGCTGCCGAACTTGTCAGCGGCTTCACTGATGAGCTCCGGGCGCTCGATGGCAGCAGAATTGACGGAAACCTTGTCAGCGCCTTCGCGGAGGATAGCTCTGAAATCCTCAACCGTCCGAATGCCGCCGCCAACAGTAAAGGGAATGAAAAGTTTTTCCGCCACCCGGCTCGCCAGTTCCACTGCCGTATTCCGATGATCAGAAGACGCCGTGATATCAAGAAATACAACCTCATCTGCACCGGCCTTGTCATAGGCTGACGCGACCTCCACCGGATCCCCGGCATCCCGGAAATTGATGAAGTTGACGCCCTTGACGACACGGCCATCCTTGCAGTCAAGGCAGGGAATAATCCTCTTTGTATACATTATCGCTTCTCTCCTCATTTACCGCGTTGGCGATGCACCACGGTGCAAAAAAATTCGGGTAGAAACTGGGCGCCCCTGAAATGGCGCGGCTGAGGGGTTAAATCCGTAGGAAATTCTTCAACACTGCAAGCCCTGTCTCCCCGCTCTTTTCCGGATGAAACTGGCAGGCGAAGGTATTTCCGGATTCGACGGAGGCGTCAATCAGCGTTCCCCCGTAATCAATCCGGGCCCGAACCGTAGACCGGTCCTCTGCCGTCAGAAAATAGGAATGGACGAAATAGAAGAAAGGATCCGCAGGGATTCCTTTGAAAAGGCGGCCATCATTTAATAGATTGCAGGAATTCCAGCCGATGTTCGGAACCTTGAGTCCGGGATGCTCCGGTATTCTCGTAATACTCCCCTGCAATATAGATAAGCCCTCTGCTCCCGGGCTCTCCTCGCTCGCAGGATACAAAAGCTGCAGGCCCAGGCAAATGCCGAGAAACGGCGTCTCCCTTCCTGTAACGTCTCTGATGACATCTACAAGGTCGTACTTTTTCAAATGCTCCATGCAGTCACCGAAGGCACCGACACCGGGCAGAATGACATGATCCGCCGCAGCGATTTCCTTCGCGTCCCGCGTGATCAGCGGCTCATATCCTAAGTATCGGCAGGCTTTTTCTACAGACCGGATATTCCCCGCATCATAATCGATGATTGCAATCACATGCTGCCTCGCTTTCGTATGTCAGGGAGAGACGGTCTCCGCCGGAGCCGTTCCGTTCGTGCCGTCGGAAGCTGTCTCTGTCCCAGATCCGTTCGTCCCGGCGGATTCAGCTTCAGCTGCCCCTGCATTTTCCTGAGCCGCTGCCGACACGGAATCCCCGACTGCGTTTCCATCTGTTTCCGCGGACACACCGGTCTCCGCGCCGGCCGTCGTATCCGATACGGATGAATCACCTGCCGCATCCGCAGCAGAGCCGGCAGAAGCTCCCGTCTTTTTTGTATCCGTGATCAGATTCAGCTTCACAAGAATCTTGTGGATTTCCGCCGAAAAGTCCCGCCGGGTATGAATCTCGTACAGGGAACGGGCGTCTTCCACGGTCAGGCCGAACTGGTCGGAAAGCTGCTGCTCAATCCGGCTGCCAAGCGTATCGAACTGGTCAGGAACGCCAAGCGTAGCCGCCAGTTCACGATTGTCCTCATAGGCAATCGTTCCAATGATCAGGTTCGAAAGCGCCATTTCGTATTTCTTCGCCTTCATGTCGACAGCGTACTGGCGGTAGTTCGTGTCAAGAAGTCCGAGAAGCCGTGCCTTGTCAAGCTTGTCCGCATCGTCTTCTTTCAGCTCCATGGCAGACAGGGCACCGTAGGCCTCAACGTAATTGCCGTCATTGTACTGCTTCATCGCGGCATTGACGCCGGTCCGATAGGTAATGGCTCCCTGGAAAAGCCGGTACAAAACCACAACAGAAATGGCAAAGAGGACGAATACGACAAGCACCTTCGGAGGAATGACCGGCGAATTGTCCGCTGCTTTCTCCGCAGCCTTTTTCGCCTTCGCCGCTTCCTTCGCCGCCTTCTTCTTGGCAGCAGCCTCCGCCTTGGCCTTTTTTGCCTCTGCCTTGGCCTTGTCGTCTTCCTTCTTGTCCTTCTTGTCCTTCTTCTTTTTCTTGCCCTTGCCGTCGTCTTCCTCTTCAGCAGGGGCGTCTGCTGCTTTGGGCGGCTCCTCGCCAAACTCGGCAAGGAGATCGGCATCCTCCGCAGCAAGCTCTTCCGGCGTCGTATTCTCGGGAGAAATGTTTACGGTACCGTCTTCCGGAGCCCCTTCTCCCTCCGCTGCCTCATCCTTCTTGCCGAATTTTGCGAAGATGCCCTTGATTTTTTCAATGATACCAGCAAGGGGATTCGCCTTCTGTCCCCCGCCGTTCAGGTCCTCAAGAGAGACGTCATCATCGGCTCCGGCGAAGGGATCCGTCGTCACCTTTTCCGCTGAGCTTTCAAATTCCTGTTCCGCTTCAGGAAGCGCCTCGGAATTCTCATCCGCATTCAAAAGGTCGCCAAGGTCGGAAAGCTCGCTATCATCCCCAAGAAGATTCATGAGATCTGCATCGGAGCCGTCTCCTGTATCATCCATCAGGGGAACTTCCTTCGCAGATGTATCTCCATCCGGGAAGAGGTCGGAAAGGTCGGCTGCAGCCTGGGCATCGTCTTCCGCCGTATGCCCTGCACCGGCAGAAAGATCCGGTTCTTCGCCCTCTGCATGACCATCGTCTTCCGGAGCCCCTGCCCCTTCCGAATCATAAAGAATAGAGGATAGATCAATATTTTCATCGTCAGAAGGCGTTGTCAGGCTGCCGTTTGTAACCGCCTCTTTGGCATTCCTGACGATTTCATCGATATTCCCGAGAACCGCCTCATCCGGGGCTTTTGTACCTGCCTCAGGAATGATGGGCTCCTCTGCATCGTCAGCGTCCGGGCCTGAGGAAAGGTCCGGTTCATCTGAGACGAAATCAGAAGGGTTCAAATCCTCTGCGTCCTGATTGGCCTCAGCAGAAGACTCCGTATTTCCCTCATCCGCCGCATTTTCCGAAAAGGAAGCATCGTCTCCCGAGATGCCGAAATTCTCCAGGCGGCTGTCCTCTCCGACCACCGGGTTTTCAAACCCGTCACCGCTCTCCTTCCCGTCGTTCAGAAAGCTCGAAAGCTCCTCCTCGCTCTCCCCGTCATCCTCATCCAGTTCGTTCTCAAAATTCCGGATGAAATCATCTGCTGTTCCGTCAGAGAGTTCCTTTTCAAAATCATTGAGAAAACCGGCTTCGGAAAATGCCTTGCGGAGATTGTCATGCCGCCTGGGCTCCGGATGAAAGTCAGAAAGACCGGACTCCTGAAGGAAGTCGTCATCGGGACGCACCCTCGTCTCCCGGGCAATCCGTTCCTGCCTCTCCCGCTCCTCGCGGGCAGACGTCTCCTCCAGTCCTGTTTTTTTGTCGTTGATGGAATTTAAGAGCCCGTCCAGGTAGTCCTCTTCGTTTGGCACTGTATTTCTCCAAAAATAATACAAATCGAGCAGGAAAAATTTTCCCTGCCCGCCGCGATCCGCGCCCGGCAAAGCCGGATAACAGCCAACGCGCAGGCTCGCGATAATAACAAGGGGTGTGAAGCATCAATATCCTCACACCCCTAAAAAATCTACATCCTATACCGGGGGCCGTCAGCTCGCCGCTTTTCTGGCATCCTCGTATTTGTCTACCAGCCCGTCGATGGCATCGACAAGCTTGCCGATTTCCGGCTTTGTAAGCTGGGCATCTGCGCCAACCGACTCACCCTTGCGGCGGATATCGTCATTGATGAGGGATGAGAAGATAATGACGGGGATGGCCCGCATCTTTTCATCGTCCTTGACCAGTTTGCAGAAGCGGTGGCCGTCCATCTGCGGCATCTCAATATCGGTGATGATGCAGTGGCAATCATTCAATACCGTTCCTGCTTCCTTCTTCTCACACATATAGTCCCAGGCATCCTTGCCGTTCGGGAAGACATGGAGATTTGTATAACCTGCCTTGTTCAGGCAGTCAACAATGAGCTTGGAAAGAAGAGGCGAATCCTCTGCAACAACCAGCGGTGACTTCGACCGGTCCTTCTCCTCATCCTTCTGGTAGGAATCCATGTCGGAAACCTTGAGTCCGGTCTCCGGATTGATATTCGAAACGATCTTCTCGAAGTCGATGATGACAACCAGATGATCATCCAGTTTCAAAACGCCGGTAGCTACTGCGGAATCCTCAGCAGAGATCGTGGAATCCGGTGTATTGATAGCTTCCCACGAAACCCGGTGAATGCCAAGGACTTCGTCCACATGGAAGGCGGTGTTCAGATTGTTGAAATTCGTGATGAAGAAGAGGCCTTTCCCGGCGGGCAGGTCCTCATACCCCAGGCACTTGCGGAGGTTGATGACGGAGATAATCGTATCACGCGGCATAAAGATTCCCTCCACGAAGGGATGAGAATTCGGAACCGGCGTGACGTGCTGGTATGTCAGGATTTCACGGATCTTTGCGACATTGATGCCGTAATAGTTGTCCGCGATCTTGAATTCCAGAATTTCCAGCTCATTCGTTCCGGACTCGAGTAAGATGTTTGTGTCCATACGAGAAAACCTCCCTGTTCTACTGCGTGATCCGGTACCTCGTACCGGCCTTTGCCGCATTCAGCTGAAAAACCGATGTATCCGTCAGGGCTTCTTTTTTGAAAGGGAAGAACAAGAGAAGCTCCTGGGTTCCGCCGGCCGGAATAGTACCCGACCAGGACGAGAATTCGTTTGAAACAAAGCCGCTGCCGGAGGACGATACCGTGGAATCGCCGACCGTACAGGTGTAGGTGAAGCCCTTTGAAGGAATGTCGAGCGCCGCATCGGAAGCTCCCGAATTCACTGCCGTCACGTGAAGGAGAAAATACTCCTTCCCGGATCCCGGCGAGAGATCCATGACACCTTCCACGGTATAGTGGTCGACAACTTCGCTTGCCGTAATGGCAAAGGTAATACCGCTTTGCCCGATCAGATCCGTCAATGTGGAATCGACGGTATTTGTAATGACATTGCCGCCATTTGCTGTTCCGGGATCGGTCGTACCGTTTTCACCGTTCGCATTCGGATCCGTCGTTGTCCCGTTCTCTCCGTTGGCATTCGGATCTGCGGTATTGCCTCCGTCTGAGGTGTTTCCGTTTTCAGAAGAGTTCGTATTGTCCGCATCCGAATCTTCTTCAGCCGACGGGATATAGAAAGAATACCCCTTCTTCTGCCCGCCGTTGTACTTTGAAACGACGTCGGCCGAATACATGGCAATGGCTTCCATCTGGTCATCGGAAAGCTCCGTCATCTGTGTTCCGCAGGCGGAAAAAGCAAAAACGGATGTGCCGGCCAGAAGCACGCATAAAAGTTTTCTCATTCGCATGCGGCAGACACCCTTTCCACACCAATATTTATGCATTATGTTAGCATTCTTGCACTTGCATTTCAATGTCTTTGGGCAAATTTTTCACGCGCCGCGTATAGGATGCCTATCCTTTGTCGAGTTCGAACCAGAAGACAACGCCGTCCGGAAGGTTTGTCTCCCCGTAGGCGTGATGATGAAGATCCATAATCGCCTTCACCACGGAAAGCCCGATGCCGGAGCCGCCGTACTCCCGCGTGCGGGCCTTATCGACTTTATAAAATTTCTCGAAGAGATGTCCGACCGCCTCGTCCGGAATCGGATCGCCTGTGTTCATCACGGAAATACGGACACAGTCCTCCTTTGGCTCAGCCGTGACGGAGATCTGCTTCGGATCCCCCTTCACGTAGTGGATGGCATTGGAAATATAATTCTGCAGGACCTGCTCCGTATAGAAGCTGTCCGCAATGACATAGACCGGAGAAGGAGAGAAATTTACGGTAATGCCTCCATCTTCGAAGAGGAGGCGGTTTTTGGAAATTTCCGCTGATATCATGTTCGAGATGTCAAACCGCTCCATCGTAAGCTGATTGACACCGCCCTCAAGCTGGTCCAGGGACATGAGCTCGCTTACAAGACGCCCCATCTTCTTTGCTTCATCCGTAATGACGTCGCAGTAAAACTGCCTGTCCTCGGGGCTGTCCGATATCCCGTCCGTCAGTCCCTCTGCATAGCCCTGAATCAAAGCGATAGGCGTCTTCAGTTCGTGCGAGACATTGGAAAGGAACTCTTTCCGACGGGTTTCATTATTCTGGATGACAGTCAGGTCATGCTTCAGATCATTGTTCGCCTGCTTGAGCTCAATAATCGTCTTCTCCAGTGTCTCCGACATGGAATTCATATTGACGCCGAGCTCATCCACTTCATTCATCCGCCTGTGCGGCGCGTACCTGGCGTTGAAATCCAGGGCAGCCATCCGTTTCGAAAGTTCCGTAAGCTCGAGTACAGGCTTCGTAATGCGCCGCCCCAGAAAGCCGGCCATAATAATAGAGGCCACCATGGAGAAAAGCCCTGTAACCAGCAGGAAAATGTTGGAAAGCTTTGCCGCCTGATTGATCGGGCCGATTGCCGTCTCCATCAGGATCAGATTTCCGTCGGAGAGGGTTCCCCAGAGAACCAGATCCTCCTTGTCCAGACGGTCGTCGTGGTTCCGCTCGACGGAGAAATTGCTTCCGGAGTAGATGATATCCTTCTCCACATCCGCTCCCTCAAAGAGGATCCCGTAAAAGCGAAGCAGCATCCGTTCCTTGCCCTGCTCAGATGTGATCAGGGGAATGCCGGCAGAAGACATCACAAGAATGTCGACATTGTTTTCGGAGCAGATTTTTTCAAATTCCGTATTGTCCGTGTCGTAAAGGGTTCCGTCAACGGCTTCTTCGTCCAGGACGAAAAAGGCCTTTTTCATATTGTCCACGCGGTAGCGCAGATAGACATGTGACAGGAAAAATGTATTGACCAGCAGGGCAAGGGCAACGCAGACCGCAATGGAAAAGAAGACAATCAGAAAGAGCTGCCCCTTGATTCCGTAACGGGCTCTCTTTCCGACGGTTCCTGCTTCTGCGTTTTCTGCCTCCCGGACGGCTGCCGGCTCTGTCTGCAGTTCACTTTTCGACGTCTGTTCCATACCGTAAACTCAGGATAAATCCGAAAAAAACAGGGTGGACATCAGCCCTCTGAGACAAACTTATAGCCCATGCCCCAGATTGTCTTGATGAGGTCACCCTTATCTCCGAGCTTGCTGCGTAGCTTCTTCACGTGGGTATCGATGGTACGGGCATCTCCGAAATAGTCGTAATCCCAGACATTGTTCAGGATCTTTTCCCGGGACAGGGCGATGCCCTCATTCTTCATGAAGTAGGAAAGAAGCTCAAATTCCTTGACGGAGAGATCAATGGCCTGCCCGTCCACCGTCACTTCATGGGCTGTCTCATCTATACGGATACCGGCCTTCTCTATGACAGAAGTTTCTTCGGCAGCCTCTCCGGATGTCCGCCGGATAACGGCTTCGACGTGGGCAACCAGGACGCGCGGACTGAAGGGCTTGGCCAGGTACTCGTCCGCTCCCAGGGAATAGCCATGGAGCTCATCGTCCTCATCGCCCTTTGCGGTCAGCATTATAACAGGAATCTGTGAAGATTCTCTGACTTCCTTCAGAACTTCCCACCCGTTCAGTTTGGGCATCATGACATCGAGAATAATCAGGGAAAGATCCTTCACATCATAAAAGACCTTGAGCCCCTCCTCTCCGTCTGCTGCCTCCAGTACTTCATACCCTTCTCGGGCAAGATAGTCGTGTACGAGCTTCCGCATCCGGCTCTCGTCATCAACCACCAGAATTTTTTTTGCTGCCATAGCATACACTCCTATATATGATTACTGTTGTACCGTGCCATCAGAGGTTCCCTGCTGCTCCGTGCTTCCGTCCGCCGGGCTCTGTTCAACCGTTTCGTCCCCGTAGATTCCCTGCAGGGCGGACTCCCGGTCGTTCAGTTCCAGTTCGCGCGTATCCAGCGCCTTTTCTTTTTCTTTCAGCTCCGCTTCCCAGGAAGCATATTCATTGACAATCTTCGTCCGATAGTTCACGATGTTCGGAAGATTCGACGACAGCAGGATGAAAAACATAACGCCGATGGTCACTGCCAGAATGATATTGATCACAAAGGAACCCGTGTACATTTTCCTGTAGCGGGTGTCTGCCTTCCGGTGGAGGCCCATATCCTTGTGACGGGTAGCAACCTCCTCCTTTTCCGTCGGCGGAGCCGGCACTTCAACCGTCACCTTTTTCTCCAGGGTTTTGATCTGTGCCTTCACCGGAATGGCTGCCACGCCGTCCTTCGACACGTACCCTTCCTGAATCAGGGCCTCCTGCAGCTCCTTTAAGAAGCTGTAGCCGACGACCGTGGAAAAAAGGTCCTGGGCGATGGCCTGGTCATAGACGCGCTTGGCCGCCTCTGCATTTGTAAGGTCCACCTGCTTCTCGAGATAGGCAATGATCTGCTGATCCTTTGCGGCTGCGTCATAAATCTCCCCGTCCCTGAAATAAAACCCGTCCAGAAGTCCGTCATTTTTCGGCATCTGAAAATCCTCTCAATCACATATTTTCCCGCGGAACTTCCCTATTTGCCCGCAGTTTTTTTTCATTATAGCAAACCTTCGGACAAACGTAAAAAAAAGAAAGCGTGTACAGGAGGAAAAATCCGCCCGCACACGCTTTTATTATTCATGAAGCAAAAATCTGTTTTCAGACAGGATAAGCGCCGTTCTTTGCATCAGCTGCAGCCGGATCCACACCGGTCTCCTGGGCGCGGCGATACTTGAAGAATTCCGTGGCAACCTGGGGGAACAGGGCGTAGGACAGGGTATCCTCCGGCTGCTCCTTCCACTCCTTCACGGCCTCTTCCATGGCGGGCAGCTGGGGTTCGATCAAATCCGCCGGCCGACAGGTAATGGCATTCTTTGCATCGTCGCCGAGAACCTTCTGAACGACCTCCGGATTGAAGGGCTTGACGGTCTTTCCGTACTTGCCGAGGAGGATGTCCTTCGTCTGCTCAGGAACAACCTTGTAGCGTTCACCCATCAGGACATTGAATACGGCCTGGGTACCGACGATCTGGGAAGAAGGCGTGACAAGGGGCGGCTCACCGAGGTCTTTGCGGACACGGGGTACCTCCTCGAGAACCTCCTGCAGCTTGTCGAGCTTGCCCTGCTCCGTAAGCTGGGAAATGAGGTTTGAAAGCATTCCGCCGGGAACCTGATAGAGAAGCGTCTTGATATTGACGCCGAGAACCTTGGTCGAAATCCGTCCGCTCTTGATGTACTTCTCGCGGATAGGGGTGAAGTAGTCGGCAATCTCAGCCAGGGCGTTCATGTCAAGGCCGGTATCATATTCAGTACCCTTGAAGGCTTCAACCATGACCTCCGTCGCCGGCTGGGATGTGCCCATAGCGAAGGGGGATATGGCGGTATCGATGATATCGCAGCCCGCCTCTACAGCCTTCATATACGTCATGGAAGCGACACCGGATGTATAGTGGGTGTGAAGCTCGATCGGCAGCTTTGTCGCCTTCTTCAGTGTGCTGATGAGCTCCGACGCTGCCGAAGGAACCAGAAGGCCGGACATATCCTTGATGCAGATGGAGTCAGCCCCGATAGATTCAATCTCCTTTGCGAGGTTTGCCCAGTAGTCCAGCGTATAAGCATCGCCAAGGGTGTAGGACATGGCGATCTGGGCATGGCCGCCTTCCTTTTTTGTTGCCTTCACTGCGGTCTTGAGGTTCCGCATATCGTTCAGGCAGTCGAAAATACGGATGATATCGATGCCGTTTGCGATGGACTTCTGGACGAAGTACTCTACGACGTCGTCCGCATAGGGCTTGTAGCCGAGGATATTCTGCCCGCGGAAAAGCATCTGAAGCTTCGTGTTCTTGAAGCCGGCTCTGAGCTTACGCAGGCGCTCCCAGGGATCTTCCTTGAGGAAACGGAGGCAGGCATCGAATGTGGCACCGCCCCAGCACTCTACGGCGTTGTAGCCGACCTTGTCCATCTTGTCGACGATGGGAAGCATCTCTTCCGTCGTCATCCGGGTGGCCATCAGGGACTGATGGGCATCGCGGAGAACCGTCTCTGTAATCTTAACTCCCATTGATTTCTCCTTTAAAAATCGCACATGACTAATATTTTCGCCCGTGTTTTGCAGGTGCTTTCGCCTCCCGCCCGGATTTTCGTTTTGCAGAATTCCGCAGGCTTTATATTATTCATAAAGTACTTTAGACGCCGAAAATTGCCATCAATACACCGGCCGCTACTGCAGTACCGATGACGCCCGCTACGTTCGGGCCCATGGCGTGCATGAGCAGGAAGTTCGTGGGATCCTCCTCCGCACCGACCTTCTGGGAAACGCGGGCCGCCATAGGTACGGCGGACACACCGGCAGAACCGATGAGGGGATTGATCTTTCCGTGCGTCAGATGACACAGGAGCTTTCCTAAGAGGACGCCGCCGGCCGTGCCGAAGATGAAGGCTACGAGGCCGAGGACGACGATCTTCAGGGTGGATACGTTCAGAAAGGCCTCGGCAGATGTCGATGCGCCGACGGAAGTACCCAGCAGGATGACGACGATGTACATGAGGGCATTGGATGCCGTTTCCGTCAGCTGGCGGACAACGCCGGACTCACGGAAGAGGTTGCCGAGCATCAGCATGCCGACAAGGGGTGCCGTCGTCGGAAGAATCAGGCAGACGACGGTCGTTACGACGATGGGGAAGAGAATCTTCTCCAGCTTCGAAACAGGGCGAAGATTCTTCATCTTGATGGCCCGCTCCTTCTTCGTCGTCAGGAGCTTCATGACGGGAGGCTGAATGATGGGCACGAGGGACATATACGAATACGCCGCCACCGCAATGGGGCCCATCAGGGACGACTGGCCGAGTTTTCCTGCCAGGAAGATGGACGTGGGGCCGTCCGCGCCGCCGATGATGGAAACGGCTGCGGCTGCCTGATCCGAGAAGCCCATGAGAATGGCAAGGAAGTAAGCCAGATAAATGCCCAGCTGGGCTGCAGCGCCCATCAGAAAGCTGATGGGGTTTGCAATCAGGGGACCGAAGTCCGTCATCGCACCGACGCCCATGAAGATGAGCGAAGGCAGAATGGACCACTCGTCCAGCTGGAAGAAATACCACAAAAGTCCGCCGACACCGTTTGATGTCTCCGCGGGTGACGCAATGATGTCCGGGTAGATGTTTACGAGAAGCATACCGAACGCAATGGGCACCAGAAGCAGGGGCTCGAAGTCCTTGGCGATTGCCAGATACAGGAAGACGAAGGCAACGAGGATCATAATGAAGTTGCCGAATGTCAGATTGGCGAAGGCCGTCTGCCCGAGGAGATTTGAAAAGGTCTCTCCTACATAACTCAAAGTATTACCCTCCTACATTTCAGTCCATAGTTGCAAGCAGGTCGCCGGCTTCTACCGCCTGACCTTCGGAAACGTTGATGCTCTTCACCGTGCCGTCCTGGGGTGCTACAACGGGGGTTTCCATCTTCATGACTTCCAGAACGAGAACAGGCTCGCCGCGTTTTACGGCTGCACCGGGCTGTTTCTCTACTTTAAAGACCTTGCCGGAAGCGCCGGCTTCGATTTTGACAGATCCTGCGCCGCCTGCGGGCGCTGCAGCCCTCGGCGCTGCGGGTGCTGCTGCAGGAGCTGCAGAGACGGGAGCGGATACGCCTGAGCCGCCCTTATCCTCTACTGTGACATCATATGCTCTGCCATTGACTGTTACCGTATAGTTTTTCATTATTTTGTCCTCCAATTTTAAAATCAAAAGCGGCGCCGGATCGAGCGTACCACGAACGAATCCGTAGATTCACCGGTCGAAGCCGCAATGGCAGCGGCAATAACCGCCACGAGTTCTTCATTATTCTCATCCTCTGCTGCAGGCGCTGCGGAAACGGGCGCCTCTGCAGCGGGTGCGGGCGCTTCGTTCTTCTTTGTAAACTTGCCCTGCAGATAGGGGATGATCCGGAAGCAGGAAATGAGAAGGGAAATCAGGATCAGCATCACAAAGACGGTGCAGAGACCGATGACCACGTTCATGCCGGCCTTCTGCAGGGTCTCGCCCATCGTATAGACGGGCTCGACGTTGATGCTGGAGATCTTCATATTGTAGACCGTATAGACGACAGAGAGCTTGGCATTCCGCTTGCTGCAGTTCATGAAAAGCGTCGTCGTCATGGTCTTTCCGGTCTTGTCGATTTTGAAATCGCTGTAACCCTGGAAATCACCAACAACATCGGCGGTATCGGCCCAGTTCGAAAACAGGGTTGAAAGAGTTTTGTACTGCTCCGCTTCTTCCGTCGATGCAGTCTTGGCCTGCGTCGAATAGTAGTCCGCCGCCTGCTTGGCTCCGGCCGCATCCATGGTCAGGACATACTTTTCAGCGATGTTCTGGGAAGCCGCCTGCAGGTCGGAAGCCGTGTAGCCGCCGTAGGTCGTGTCCGCAGTGGAACCGCAGGCCGCCAGACAAAAAACGGCAATCAGGGAGCAGACCAGAAATGTAAGTTTCTTTTTCATGGTTCCTCCTCTCCCGTCAGAATGCTTCCTTCGTTGCCAGCATATCAAAGGCAGAGATCAGGTACTTCCGGGTATCGGGATAGGTCAGGATCCGGTCGATGTAGCCGCGGCGGGCAGCATTTGCAGCACCGCAGTCCTTTGCCTCGAAGGCAGCTGCATCAAAGCCGTCTGCAGAAAGGAGCTTTGCAGCATCGGCAGGTGCCATGGGAGCAATCTCCGTATCGGAATAAGCAAATACCAAATCAGATCCCAGAGACTTCGCATCCATGAAGAGGAAGGATGTCCCGACGGCCTTCTTCAGGTAGACAGAAACCTTGGGCGTATCCGCCTCTGCAAAGGCGTAAGCCAGTGCGGCAAGGGCGCCGGGAAGATTCTTCTCTGCCTCGACCTTCCTCTGGTAGCCCTCTGCATTGATGAGGGAAAGGACAGGAATGGACATGGAATCGCAATAGTTCACGAAATCGGCTGCCTTGTACACGCCGTCCGCTGTCAGGAAGAAGTGTCCCTTCTCGCAGGCAGAGTTTCCTACGACACCGACCGTCTGTCCGCCCAGGCGGATGAAACCGGTCACCATAGTCTTAGCGAAATGCTTCTTTGTCTCGACGAAGACGCGTCCGTCTGCAATCTCAGCAGCATATGCGGCAATGTCCGTAAGCTTGTCGGAAAGTCCTTCGGCAGCCCGGTTCAGATCATCCGTATACTCTTCCTCTATACGTCCGCCCTCGCGGTCGGAAGAAGGAAGGATACCGATGAGATCACGAATCGTCTCTGCGACTTCTGCCTCTGTGCCGAAGTCATCGACAGCGCCTGTGGACTCCGCCTGGAAAGCCGCAGAAGCCGTGTCGCAGGCCTCCTTGGAATTGCCGGGGATTGTGTCCGGAGTATTGATGAAGAGACGGGAGTCCTTCGTCATGAAGGTGAAGTCGGAAATGGCCGTGAGGACGGAAAGCCCGCCGCCGCAGCTACCGTATACGGCAGTGATTTCAGGAATTTCGCCCTTGCAGTCACTGGCCTTTTTCACGATAGCGGCGATCGCTTCAAGCGCGTCAACGGACTCTGTCAGGCGGATTCCTGTCGAGTCAAGAAGACCGATGACCGGAGCGCCGACCTTCCGTGCCATGTCATAGACAGAGAGAATCTTCTTCGCATGCATCTCACCGATGCTGCCGTTTTTGACTGCCGGATCCTGGGCATAGATGAAAACCAGGTCTCCGTCAATCTGTCCGTGGCCGATGACAACTCCGTCCGATGGCGCTTCTTCCGCTTCACCGAAGTCGGTGGAACGGGCAGTCACGAGCGCCTGCATCTCCACGAAGCTCGCATCGTCAAGAATAGATTCTATTCTTGATAAAGCCAAACTTTTCCCATCACTCATTATTTTTCCTCCAAATGGTTGATGTGTTAAAAGGTGTGATTGTTAATAATTTAACTATTCTATCTTACCCTACTGAAACTCTGTGTCAAGACTCATTTTCACTGAATCCGAAGGCAATTTCCGTCCGCCATTATCGCAATCCGCAGGAGGCGCTGCAAACTTCCACCAAAGTGACGCCCGCGGGCGTGCCTGCATGCCCTGTGTGGAGCAAACTTCCACCAATGCAGCGGCTCCAGGTGGTCCGCCGGACGACGAACAGTACAAACTTCCACCACGCCGCCGGCAGTTCACGTCCCGATATCGAGTTTCCGTACCTCAGCCTCAGCCTCAGACCGGTACTGCTCGACAAGGCCTTCGGCAGGCGTCGGCAGGTCCTTGATTTCAGAGACGCCAAATGTTCTGAGGAATTCCTCCGTCGTTCCGAAGAGCATGGGACGACCGGGCGCGTCCATGCGGCCGACCTCCTGCACGAGGTCGTACTCGACGAGGCGGTTCACTGCATGATCAGAAGAAACTCCGCGAATCTTCTCGATTTCCGCCTTCGTGACCGGCTGTCGGTAGGCGATGATGGAGAGCGTCTCAAGTAGGGAATCCGTGAGTACCCTCTTCTTCGGTTCCTTTGCAATACGGACGAGGCAGGGATAGATTTCCGCTGCAGATGCCATCTGCCAGCCGTCGCCGATTTTGCTGATGCGGATGCCACGGCCTCCCTCTTCATACTCCCTTGCAAGTTCGGAAACCGCTGTATCCACCTGATCCGTATCTGCTCCGACGGCCTTGGCCAGTGTCTCCGTTGAAACGGAATTCCCCATGACAAAGAGGATGCCCTCGAGGGAAGCCTTGAGGTCAATCCGGGATACCGCAGCATTCACCGGCTCTGTCACTTCCTCAGCAGTCGTCTGTTCTTCTGTTTTCAATTCTTCTGTATCCAAAATATTTGTTCTTTCTGTAAAATGCGGATCCGGGGCTCAGAACAGGAAAATATTATTCATGCAGCAGCTATGCGGCCAGGCGCGACTCGATGACAATCTCGCCGAAGTTCGCATCCTGCTCCGTGTGAATCTCCCCTGCCTTCATAAGCTCAAGGATGGCAAGGAAGGTGACGATGACCTCCGTCTTTGTCGGAGCGGTTTCCAGGAGCTCCCTGAAGGAGAATCGCCGGTGCTCCGATACATATCGCGACACGAATTCAATCTTTTCGTCAACGGAGACCTCCTCTTTTTTGATCTGTCCGAAGCCGGACCGGACGGGGTCGACGCGGCCGTTGGCTCTTTTCAGGACTTCCTCGAAGATTTCGTTCAGCTTCTTCAGTGTCAGGTCCTTCGTCAGTTCATCGAGGTCGATGGGCTCTTCGTAGGACAGAACTTCCTCCGGTATCGTCGGCTTCTTGTAGCAGACAGCGCCGGCGTTCTCGCTCATTGCCTTCAGTTCCCCGGCCATGGTCTTCACCATCTTGTACTCGAGGAGCTGCTCGACGAGCTCATCACGGGGATCGATCTCCTCGCCCTCCTCCGTCTCTTCCCGCGGCAGCAGCATTGCGGCCTTGATGGAAAGAAGCGTCGCCGCCATGACCAGAAATTCGCTCATGATGTCAAGATCCCGCCGTTTCATCTCATCAAGGTATGCCATGTACTGGTCAGTAATCGTAGCAATCGGGATGTCGTAGATGGAGACCTTGTTCTTCTCGATCAGGTGCAGAAGCAGGTCAAGAGGCCCTGAAAAGGTGGGCAGTATGAAAGAAAGCTGTTCGTCCATGAAAAAATCCTTTATGAATAATATTGCGTCCCGCCGCCCGGCAGCCGGTTGAACCTACAGCCATCCGACGCAATGCCTGAATAACGGGGCAAAAGAAAACCCCTGCCGAAATTCGGCAAGGGTATTATATACATTATCTTGAAGATTTTCAAGGCAGCAGGTACAAGGTGTTGTGGTTTTCTATGTAGGCGCTGCGTGTAATTCCTGTAAAGTCCGTGCGTTGCAGCCAGGCCCGGAAGGCAATGAACCGTGCGCAGCAAAATGTCAGAGGACAGAGTATCCGTAGCCGTTGACTATGGCCTCCAGCGGAATCTTCTTCGCGCACAGGGGGCAGTCGTGGGCACTGTAGGTCGCGTAGCCAGGCAGGTCGTCTGCCGAAAAGAGGGAATAGATGGTCTTCCCGCCGACACTCTCCTGCGTTGAAAAGATGGAGCAGATGCCTTCGACCGTACCCCCGTAGTATTCCGTACATTCAACAGCCTGCTGAATCGTCGCTCCGGTCGTAATCGTCGCTGCGAGGACGATGACGTGCTTGCCTTCAATAGCCAGGCGGTTGTTCGTGCGGAACATGAACTGGTGAATGGAATTCTCCTCCGGCCGGACGACGTAGATGGTCTCGTGGGAATTCGTCATATGAAAGTCGCTCTTCTCAAGCTCGCGTCCGAGAAAGGCGCCAAACACCTCCGTCCCGTCGAGGCAGACGATGGTGTCAACCGTGGAAATACGGTTCAAAAGGGCATTCCGGAGGCTCCGTGCAGCCTCCTCCGCCTCGTCTACCCTTACCTTCAGTCTCGTCACGTCAATATAATAATTGATGTGGGACTGGGGCGTAGCGAAATGTCCCTGGGCAATATTGATGGCAACGGCCGGATCGTCCTTCGCGTAGCACTTGACCAGTTTGTTTCCGATGACATCATTCATCTCGTTTTCCTCCTTTTATCAGGCAGACAAACCATCTGCATGAAGTCATTATAATCCACCCGTAATATTTTTGCTGAAAAAAAATCGGAGAGGCAGAAAATCCGCCCCTCCGGTGAACATCTCATTTTTCCCAGCCGACGGAGGAAAACTCGCTCTTCCGCTCCCTGTTCATGAGCTCATATACAGCTTCCTTCGCGGGAAGGCCGCTGAAAAGCACCCCGTTTACGGCTTCAATAATGGGAAGTTCTGCGTCGTAGCGCTGGCCCAGTGCCAGTGCGGCCTTTGCAGAGTAGACGCCTTCTACGACCATCTTTACCTCGGCCATCGCTTCTTCCATCGTCTTTCCCTGCCCGATCAGCATGCCGGCCTTGCGGTTCCGCGAATGGCGGCTTTCACAGGTCACAATCAGGTCGCCGATCCCGGTAAGGCCGGAAAGGGTTGCAGGATTTGCCCCACAGGCCGTTGCGAGGCCGGACATCTCACTGACGCCCCGGGTAATCAGGGCGGCCTTTGCATTGTCCCCGAAGCCGAGGCCGTCGGACATGCCCGCCGCGAGCGCAATCACGTTTTTTAAGGAGCCGCCCAGCTCGATGCCCTTCACATCCGAGCTCACATATACCCGGAAAACGGGACTCATGAAAAGTTCCTGCACGAAAAGGGCGAGAAAGCGGTCGTGCGAACCCGCCACAACTACTGTCGGCATGTCACAGATGACTTCCTCCGCGTGGGAGGGGCCGGAAAGAACCGCTGTCAGGGCAGAAGGCACAACATCTTCTATGATCTCCGTCTGCACCATGAGGGTGGCTTCTTCTATTCCCTTTGATACGACGCAGATCCGCTGGCCCTCCGGCAGGAAAGGCGCCGCCTTTTCCATTGTCTCCCTTGTCGCAGTCGAAGGAACCGCCATGACAATGAGGTCGGCCCCGCAAGCCGCTTCCTTCATGTCACTTGTAAATACTATGTTTTCAGGCAGTTTGAATCCGGGCAGCTTGTCATTTTCGAGTGTCGTCCGGAGTGAATCCGCCTGTTCCTTCCTGTGGGTCCACAATGTGACGGAATGTCCGTTCTTGCTCAGCCTGTACGAAAGAGCGGTGCCCCAGCTTCCTGCGCCGAGTACAGTAACCTTTGCCATGATACCTCCAATGCGGGAGACAGGCTCCTTTTGCTCGCGCTTTGCGCTCGCTGCAGGGAGCCAGTCCCCGCTATCGAATCGTGTTTTTGGGACGGAACGTAAACCTGTTTTCCGTCCCGTGAATGAGCCGCCCGATATTGGCGTGGTGGCGGATGATGCCAATGGTGCTGACGAGACAGGCTATGATGACGGCCTCGAAAAGATCCGTTCCCTTATAGGGCAGAATCCCCAGCGGGGCAAAGATCAGGACCTGAAGGGCGAAAGCCGCGCAGGCCAGGATGGAGCCAAGTGAAATGTACCGTGTAACGGCGACAGCAAGCACAAAGACCGCCGCACAGATTGGAATCGTAATGGGAAAGCAGGCAATGAGAAGGCCGAAGGATGTGGCAATGCCCTTCCCGCCCTTGAACTTCTTGTACACGGGGAAGTCATGTCCGAGAACCGCACCGAAAGCCGCATACAGCATTAGCAGGCGGACATGCTCCTCTGCAGTGTGCCGGAAAAGGAAGTAGACGATGACCGCAGCAACAACGGACTTCCCGACATCAATCAGGAAAGTGACCACTCCGGAAGGAAGCCCCAGAACCCGGATGGTGTTTGTCGTTCCCAGGTTTCCGGACCCGTGTTTTGAAAGGTCGACGCCGCGGACTTTTCCCATAATGCCGCCACCCAGGCAGAGCCCGCAGGCGTATCCGATCAGCAGTGAAAGTATTCTAAAAACCATACCGTTTTCAGGCCTCCCTTCCGCCTGTACCAAAAACGGAGAAAAATATTAGTCATAATGCTTCTCAAAGCGCTCAAGAAACGCCCTCTTCGCCACGCTCGCGGATCATGAAGTGAATCGGGGTTCCCGAGAAATCAAAGGCCTCCCGCACCTGGTTTTCGATGTAACGCGAGTAGGAAAAGTGCATGAGCTTTTTGTCATTTACGAAGATGACGAAAGCCGGAGGCTGAACGGCCACCTGCGTCATGTAAAAGATCTTCAGACGGCGGCCCTTGTCAGACGGCGGCTGCTGCATGGAAACTGCCTCTGCAAGCACTTCGTTCAGAACGCCGGTAGGCACCCGGCGTGTCGCGTTTTCCTTGATCCGGTCTATGCGCTCGTAGACCTGGTCCACCCGCTGCCCGGTCTTTGCGGAGATGAACATGATGTCCGCATATGGCATGAAGGAAAGCGTCTGGCGCACCTTGTCCGTGAACTTCTTCACGGAGGAATTGTCCTTCTCAACAGCGTCCCACTTGTTGACGCAGATGAGGATTCCCTTGCCCTGTTCGTGGGCGATGCCGGCGATCTTCGCGTCCTGCTCCGTGACGCCTTCTGTCCCGTCGATCAATAATAATATGACGTCCGCCCGGTCCACTGCCGAAACGGCCCGGATGATGGAATAGCGCTCAAGATTTTCTTTGATCTTCGACTTTCTGCGGATGCCGGCCGTGTCGATGAGGATATAGGGGCGGCCGTGGTAGTGTACCGTCGTATCCACCGCGTCCCGCGTCGTTCCGGCGATGTCCGAAACAATGACGCGCTTCTGCCCGGCCAGGCGGTTCACGAGAGACGACTTGCCCACATTGGGCTTTCCGATGACGGCGATCTTTGTAATCGTATCAACTTCGTCTGCTCCGGTACTTTCCGGAAAATAGGAAATCACCCGGTCCAGGAGGTCACCGAAGCCCGACATGGATGAAGCGGAAACCGGCACGGGATCGCCGATGCCGAGATTATAGAACTCGTAGATGTCGTTCTGGAACTTCTCGTAGGAGTCGACCTTGTTGACGCAGAGAATGACAGGTTTCTTCGATTTCCGGAGCATGGCGGCAACCTCGGAATCCGTTGCCACAAGCCCTTCCCGCACGTCCGTGACAAAAATGATCACGTCAGCGGCTTCAATGGCAATCTGTGCCTGCTCCCGCATCTCCGAGAGAATGATGTCTCCGTTGTCCGGCTCGATGCCGCCGGTATCGATCAAGGTGAAACGGTGGTTCAGCCACTCGCAGTCCGCATAAATCCGGTCCCGTGTCACGCCCGGGATGTCCGAAACAATTGAAATTTTCTCGCCGCACAGGGCATTGAAAAGCGTCGACTTGCCGACATTCGGACGGCCGACGATCGCTACCAGCGGTTTTGCCATTATTATTTTCCTTTCCGGTCACCGTTTCTGCAGCGGTGAAAACGCATTTCGTATGAGCGTAATATTCTCGCCCAGAATGGCGACGACATCAAAGCGGATGTCCGTATCGGAGGACACACCGAACCTTGCCATATAATAACGGGCGGTCTCAAAGATCTTCCGCTGCTTTGCTGATCCGACCGCCTCTTCAGGTGCCCCGTTTTTCGCAGTTTTCCGGTACTTCACTTCCGTGAAAACGAGATACGTCCCTTCCCTGCAGACGATGTCTATTTCTCCCGTCCGCGAGCGGAAGTTCCGCTGCAGGATTGTAAAGCCCTGCTTCTGCAGGTAAGCACAAGCGAGGTCTTCTTTGGAAGCGCCGACGGCGCGTTTGTTTTCGGCCATAAGCTGCCGGCTCCCGCATCAAAAAATACCGGTTAACGTCTTCCCTTTTGCCGCCCCGCAATCTTTGCCATGCCGGCTTCGCCTCCGAGCTTCTTCTTTACCTTGTCCATTCCGTCGACAAAGACGAGAATCTGGGCAACGACCTCGTAGAGATCAGGAGGAATGGCATCGCCGATCTCGAGCTTCGACAGGGTTTCAGCCAGCTTTGAGTCCTTATAAAAAGGAACGTCGTGGGCTTTTGCCTCTTCTATGATCTTCTCGGCTATGTGCCCCTTGCCTGTGGCCAGAATCTTCGGGGCTTCGTCGCCGGGCTCATACTGGAGGGCGACGGCCGTCTTTTGGGGTTCGCTTTTCTTTCCTGCCATATCAACTTTCCGGGATCAGCGCCGGCGGGCCTTTCCCGCATTCACTGAAACACTGCTGCCGTCACGCCCGCATGTCAAAGGAGTAGCGCTGCAGGGAGCCTGCGGTCGCCGCATCCTTTTCGAGAATGTCTTCAATCAGGTTCACGGGCTTGTCCCCGGGCTCGACCGTGATCTTTGAATTGTAGCCGAGGGCTTCGAGCCTGTCCTGCAGGATGTGGATATTGTTCTGAATCAGGAGGAAGCTGTCGTCGTCCTCCATGAAAAACTTCGTGTCGACGGACTTTCCCCTCATTCGGACCGAGATGTCCGTCGGACCGAGATAATCCATATCGAAGTGAAGGAAGGCGGAAATTTCATCCCCGTCTGCGGGATTTTTCTTCTTGTTCGTATAGACATAGAGGTCAGCGTTCGCGTTGCCGTTCGACATCTTCACCGGAATCTGCACGTAGGTGAAAGCCTGATTCACCTGATTGATGAAGTCGATATTGTTCTGCAGGGCGTTTCCTGTCTGCGTCACGGGATTTCCTGCAGTGCCGGCCGCATCCTGCGCCGCCTTGCTTATGAGGCTCATATCGGACGCCGTCTTTGCATAGAGGTCCTTCACCTTCTGCGGATCCTTGAGCTCAGCGGGCTCCATCGTCCACTGACTTCCCATCACGCCCTTCATCAGATTCTGAAAGGCCGGCTCCTTCAAAAGGTCCTTCGTCCGTCCCTTCTCTCCGGCTGTCTTCACGAGGGCGGAAAAAAGTTCCTTCGCAGAGGTATCGTACTTTAAATTGCCGTTTTCATCAAGGGCTTTCGCAAAGGCCGGGCTGTCTTCGCCGCCGAGATTTTTCACTATATTGTTGAGGGTGCTGAAGTCGCCCGCAGAAACATTCTTTGCAAGGGTTCCGCGTCCGGCTGCATCCGCCTCTTCCTCTGTCGGCATATATGGCACATGACTAATATCAGAGCCAGCCGTGGTTTCTCCTTCGCTCCCGCTTCCCGATGCAGAGTCTGCTGCGTTCTCTGCCGCGGCCCCTGCAGGGACGGGTGCTGCGGAAAGGGGAAGGTCGGCGGCGGCCCGAGCCTGGGCGAGGGCCGCATCAGCCGCCGGTCCTCCGGCGGCTCCTGCCTTCCCCCCGGCAAGAGCGGCAGCGTCAGTATCACTCGCTGCAGCGGCTGCATCCGCACCGGTCATGGCCGCCTCCCCGGAAGACGCTTCTATCGAAGCTGCGTCTGAGGCTGTTTCGGCGGCCGTCGCACCTGCTCCGGCCGCTCCCTCCGGAACGGTGATGTTCTCCCCGTGTGCTGATACAGGTGTATTCGCAAGAGAAATGACAATCGTCGTCCCTTTTGTCGGGAAAGACGGGACATCTGCGGCGGCGTCGGACGAGCCTCCGCCGCCCGCCGGGAGAGGCGCCTCCTGGATGTCCTCGGGATTTATATTACTATTTTCCTGCAGGGACGCCTGCCCGTTCAATACGTCGGAGAGTCCCTTCAGGAAAGAAGCGGCGCCGTCTTCCGATACCGCATCCGAAGAAAAGAAGGAGGATATGCCTCCCGTCAGGTCATCGACGGACGAAAGGATTTCCCCCTCGCCTGCCTTATAGTTGTTGTATTGGGTGATCATGTCGTCCGTGACGGGAAGGCCATTCTTCGTCAGCGTCACAAGCGTCTTCGGCTCCGTTCCCGGATGGGCGGCAAGGAGGTGCGCCATCTGATTCAGGGAATTTGCGTCGATCGGCAGCTGCTGCTGCATCATGGAATTGACGAGGTTGAGATTGGCCTCCGTCATGGGGATGCCGGCCTGGGAGACCGCGTTCATGAGGGTGGGATTCGATGACTCGCCGCCGATGGAAACCGGGCGGATCTGAATCATTTCATCGCTTGATGACTTGACTTCGAAAAAGACGGACTGGCCGGGAGACAGGGAAATACCCTTGTCCAGGCGGGCGGAAATGGACTGGCCGTTTGAAAGCCCCAGGGTGACCTGGCTTCCCTTGACGGACACAATGGTGCCCTCGAAGACCTGTCCCTTCTGCAGGGAATTGACCGTAGACGTCAGCTGCTCGACGCCCTTCGTCTTCGTGGAGACGTCGCTGCCGGCGGAAAGATTGTTGTAGTACTGACTGACGAGATTCTTAACCTGCATCGGTCTCCTCCCGTTTCCCCCAAAACTACTTCCTGTGGTCTTCGAGATTTTTGAGAAAGGACTTCCGGTGAATCGGCGACAGGCCGTATTTCAGCAGGGCCTCGTAGTGAGCCGCTGTTCCATAGCCCTTGTGCTTTGCAAAGCCGTACTCCGGGTACTTCTCATCGTATTCTGTCATGAGGTGGTCCCGGGTGACCTTCGCCAGGATGGACGCCGCCGCTATGGAAACGGACTTGGCATCGCCCTTCACAATTCCGACCTGGGGAATTTCAATGTCCGGAATGTGAACGGCATCAACGAGGACGAAATCAGCAGGCGGAGAAAGCTTCGAAAGCGCCTGCTGCATGGCTTCATAGGTCGCATTCAGGATATTGACCTCATCGATTCGTTCCGGTCCGACAAGACCGACGCCCCAGGAAACCGCCTTCTCTTTGATTTCAGAGAAAAGGCTTTCCCTTCTTTTTTCGGACAGTTTTTTCGAATCGTTTAGATAGAGGATCTCGCAGTCCTTCGGAAGTATGCAGGCTCCGGCGCAGACAGGCCCCGCCAGAGGTCCCCGCCCCGCTTCGTCGACACCGGCAATCAAAGCAAATTCAGAATATTTTTCCTCAAAAAAACGCATTTGCTGCAGGCGTTCCCGCTCTGCAGCAAGTTTTTCAGGCTTCATTATTTTTGCTCTCCGTGGTAGCCATGCCCCAGCGTGTGGATCCGGTTGAAGGGGTAGATACGCACCCAGGCCTTTCCAATGATGTCAGACCTCTTGATAGGGCCGACGTCGGAAAATCGGCTGTCCTCACTGTTGTTCCGATTGTCGCCCATGACGAAGTACTCGTCATCGCCCAGGGTGATCGGCTCGACCGCATTGCCGGGATTCAGGATGGTCTCAAGCCCGTAGTCCTCTTCAAGAACCTGCCCGTCAATATAGATATTCCCGTCGAAATCGATCTGGACCGTCTCCCCCGGCAGGCCGATGATTCGCTTGATATAGTTCGTGTTTTCCTTGTACTTGTATGGAAATACAATAATATCAAAGCGCTGGGGCTTCCCGAAGCGGTAGGAAAGCTTGTCTACGATGAGATTGTCCCCGTTCTGCAGCGTCGGGTTCATGGACGAGCCGTCGACAATGGTCCGCTGGCCGATGAAGGTCACAATCAGAACGGAAATCAGAACGACAAGGCCGATGTAAAGGAGGATTTCAAAAAAGTCCTTTGCCGTGAAGCCCTTCTTTTCCTCCTCCGCCCCGGTCGTGTTCTCTTTCCCTGTATTCATATCCTGTTCAGGCATAATCTTCTTCTTTCACGTAGTATGTTTTTCGAGTACCGGCAGACAGCAGCCGAAGGCCGCTGCCTTTGAAACAGCCTCTGCTCATCCGACAAGCTGCGGCTTCTCAAGCGTAATCCGCCCTGCCTTGCCGCTCCGTATCTCATTTACGAAAGCTCTCGCTCCCCGGGCGTAGTCAGGTTCCCCGCCTTTGACGAGAAAATTCCGTTTCAAAGCAAATTCACTGACGATTTCCCAGCCTTCCCCGGATTCATCAAGCCCGTATTTTTCATTGAGGAGGCCGGGATAGACAGAAACGAGTTCCTTTGCCGTTTCCGCTGCAAGGTCATCCATATCGAAGACCTCGTCATTGATGGAGCCGAAGAGGGAAAGCAGAATCCCCGTCCGCTTGTCCTCGAATTTCGGCCACAGGAGGCCGGGCGTATCGAGAAGGTCGAAATCCGCCCCGATGCGGATCCACTGCTCCCCCTTTGTAACGCCGGGCTTGTTGCCGGTCTTCGACGCTGCCTTTCCCTTGAGGGAGTTGATGATGGTGGACTTGCCGACATTGGGAATGCCGGAAACCACAGCGCGGAAAGGCCGGGGCTTCATTCCCCGGGCAGCGTCACGTTCCCTCTTTGCAGCTGCCCCTTCAAAGAGCAGGTCCCGGACCCGCTTCATGTCGGAGGAATTCGTTGCGGTACAGGAAACTGCCGCGATATCCTTCCCTCTCAAATACGAAATCCAGGCAGCCGTGACAGCCGGATCCGCCAGATCCGCCTTGTTCAGGACGACGACCTTTTTCTTCTCCTTCAGTAGCCGGTTCAGATCCGGGTTCGTGGAAGCCGCCGGCATCCTGGCATCAACAATCTCCACAAAGAGGTCGATGAGTTTGACGTTTTTTTCAAGCTCCCGCAGGGCCTTCGTCATATGCCCGGGATACCACTGGTACTGCATGTCCGTAATCTCCTGTGCCCGGTAAAGCCACAGACATTATAGCATACTGCAGGCTCCAGCACCTTTTTCATTATGATTCTAGTTCGGCACCCCGACATTGGGGAAGGACAGGTTCCACCAGACGCGGCCGATGATATCGCTCATGCTGATGTAGCCAACCGTTGTAAATCGGCTGTCCTCCGAGGCGGAAATATTGTCCCCGATGACGAAGTACTCGTCCGGTCCGAGCGTGATTTCAGAAGCCAGCACGCCCGGGTCTGAAATATTTTTGTAGGCGGGAGAACCCTTATATTCCTCGCCGTTGATATAGAGGTAGCCGTCCTCAACGCGCAGGCGGTCGCCCGGAACCCCCATCACCCGCTTAATTGTCGGATTGACATTGGGGTTGCCGGAAGGATAAAAAGCAATGATATCCCCCCGCTTCGGAGTCTTCATGAGATAGGCGCCCCGGTTGAGAAGCAGGCGGTCGCCGTCGTCTATACCGGTCTCCATGGACTGGCCGGACATCTGCACCCGGTAGCCGAAAAACCAGACAAGGGCAAAGGCACAGGCAGCAACGGCAAAGAGCTCCGCGATGAGGACAAACGCTGCAGTGACTTTCCCTTTTTCAATTTTCCGCCGCCGCCGGCGGAAGGACAGGCTTCCACCTTTTTTCTTCGACGGCCCGACAAACAGGTCTGATTTTGACATGATTTTCTATACAGTAAGGGGCAGCCGAATAGCGGCTGCCCCCTTCTTTCTCACTTCAGGAAACGATCAGTTGATCTTTTCCCTGACCTTTGCCTTCTTGCCGACGCGATCGCGCAGGTAGTTGAGCTTTGCTCTGCGGACTTTACCCTGACGAACGACCTCTACGGACTCAACAACAGGGCTGTGCAGGGGCCAGGTCTTCTCAACGCCGACGCCATTTGAAAACTTGCGGACCGTAAAGGTCTTGCGGCTGTTCGTTCCCTGGATCTTGATGACCGTACCCTCAAATACCTGGGTACGTTCACGCTGTCCCTCAACGATCTTTGCGGATACCCGAACGGTATCGCCTACGGAAAACTCAGGGACGTTTTCCTTCTTCTGTCCCTCTTCGATTTCCCGGATGACTGCATTTGCATCCATAGTGTAAACCTCCAAAAATTCTGATTGACATTCTTAAACCGGCTGCATACGTCCGGCCAGCGGAATATCGCTTCTTTTCTGCCTGTCAGGCGACTTCATTTCATTCGCCCGCAGACAACGAATGGTATTTTAACAGAAAACATCCAGCATTTCAAGCAGAACTTACGAATCTTGCCCGGAATCAGCCGGTATTCCCGGTGCATTCAGGGCATCCGTGCTCTTGTGCTTTCTCTTCCGCTTTTTCTTTTCCGGCGGCTTTTCGGCGAGGTACTTCTCATAAAGATCCGGTCGTCGCTCGGCTGTCCGCTTCTCAGCCTCTTCGAGGCGATAGCGGTCCACTGCCCCGTGGTCTCCGGAAAGAATGATGTCGGGCACCGCATGCCCCATCCAGACCTCCGGCCGCGAATACTGAGGATATTCGAGAAGGTTGCCCTCAAAGGACTCCTCTCCGGCGCTGTCATCATTATGAAGAACGCCGGGCACCAGCCGGCTGACGCAGTCGATGAAGCAGAGAGCCGGCAGCTCCCCGCCTGTCAGGACGAAATCCCCAAGGGAGACCTCGTCCGGTCCGATTTCCTCAATCACGCGCTCATCGATGCCTTCATAGTGCCCGCAAAGAAGAATAATATCCTCAAAGACCGCGTACTCCTTGGCCATCTTTTGATCAAAGGTCTTCCCCTGGGCCGTCAGGAAAACGCAGGCCGTGTTTTCCCCGCAGTGCTTCCGGACATCAGTGTAGCAGTCGTAGACCGGCTGAGCCTTCATGACCATGCCGGGGCCGCCCCCGTAAGGGTAGTCATCGACCTTGCCATGGGGATCATCTGTGTAATCGCGGATATTGACAGGGGTTACTGAAATAAGCCCCTTTTTCTCCGCCCGTCCAAGGATGGAGGTGCCTGCGACGCTTTCGATCATCTCAGGAAACAAAGTAAGCACGTGAAAGTTCATGTTTTCCCTCCTTCCTGAAATAGCCAACGGTCACCCGCCATTTCATGCCCGGTTGCCCGGCTTCCGCTCCAATAAACACAGCAATTGTTGAATCACATCCCGTCAATGAGGCGCACTGTCATGACGCCTCCTGCCGTATCCACGGACTTCACGAACTCCTTCACCGCAGGAATCAGGTGCTCAGTGTCCCCTTTTACGACGTAGACATCGTTTGCCCCGGTCTCCATGACCTCGGAGAGCTTCCCGACAGGCGTTCCGTCTTCCGCCACGACATCCATTCCGATGAGGTCCGGCACATAATACTCGCCATCATCCAGGGGAATCGCGTGCTCGCGATCGACATAGAGGACAGCATTTGTATAGGTCTGGGCTGCTTCCACCGTATCGACGCCGTCAAGCGCCAGCAGTACCATATTTTTCTGAAGGCGGGCAGACCGCACCTTCATCTCCGTCTTCACGGAATTTCTTTCCACGAAGACGGTTTTCAAGGTAAGAAAACGATGCGCATCCTCCGTCACCGGAAAGACGCGCATCTCACCTTTCAGTCCGTGGGGCTTTGTAACAACCCCGATTCTGAAATAATCCGTCATAGCGTTCAGTCGTCAATATCCACAAGGACCTTTAAGTCCTCGCGCATCGCGGCCGCCTTGACAACAGCGCGGATGGACTTGGCAATACGTCCCTGCTTGCCGATGACCTTGCCCATGTCGGACTTGGCAACGGACAGGCGAACCACAAGAGTTTTTCCGCTCTGTTCCTCTGTGACCTTCACTTCCTCGGGATGATCCACAAGGGCTTTGGCAATGACTTCAACCAGCTCTTTCATATCTTTCCCGCCTTTCTATCAAAAAGTAATTGTTCGACAATAATTACTTTTCAATAATTCCGGCGTTCTTGAAGAGACGGTTGACAACCTCGGTGGGACGGGCGCCGTTGGCAAGCCACTTCTTGGCTTCTTCTTCGTTTACCTTGACCTCGGCAGGCTCAACCATGGGGTTGTAAGTGCCGATCTCAGCGATGAAACGGCCGTTTCTCGGGGAACGCTCGTCAGCGACGATGATACGATAGAAGGGGTTCTTCTTCTTGCCGATTCTTCTGAGTCTGATCTTTACCATTTCTTTTTTCCTCCAAGAAAAATTAATGTATCATAGGCGTTTCGCCTGTGACTGCTCTATCTACAAAGCCAAAAGGCATTTGTATACATGAATAATATAAAGCGCGGTCTGTTCAAAGGGGCGCGTCAGAACGGCATCCCCGGAAAGCCGAAGCCTCCGTGCCGCCGTTTCTTTCCCTTGCCGCCGAACTGCTTCATCAGTTTCTTTGATTCGTTGAACTGCTTGATGAAGCGGTTGACCACGGCGATATCAACGCCCGCACCCTTTGCAATGCGGTGCTTTCTTGATGGATTCATGATGTCGGGATTCGCCCGCTCCTCGGCCGTCATGGAATGGATGATGGCCTCCGTCCGTAGCAGCTGCTTTTCATCAATAGCACCCTGCAGGTCTTTCATCTGCTTCGCATTGACGCCGGGCATACTGGGCATCATGCCGAGAATGGAACTAAGCCCGCCCATCTTCTTCATCTGCTCCATAGAGAGGAGGTAGTCATTGAAGTCGAAGTCATTCTTTTTGACCTTTTGAGTCAGCTGCCGGGCCGCATCCTCATCAACAGCCTCCTGGGCTTTCTCGATGAGGGAAAAGACATCGCCCATACCCAGGATTCTCTGCGTCATCCGGTCCGGATAGAAGGGCTCAAGATCGATCAGCTTCTCGCCCATGCCGCAGTAGAGGATGGGCTTGCCGGTCACGGCACGGACAGAAAGGGCTGCGCCGCCCCGGGTATCGCCATCGAGCTTTGTCAGGATGATGCCGTCTATGCCGACCTTTTCATCGAAGGTGGCCGCCACATTCACTGCCTCCTGGCCGGTCATGGCATCAACGACAAGCACGGTATCCGCCACATCGACAGCCGCTTTGATGTCGGAAAGCTCCTGCATCATAGCTTCGTCAATCTGCAGACGGCCGGCGGTATCGATGATCACGACATTGTTGTGATTTTTTGAAGCATGCTCTACAGCAGCCTTGGCGATGTCGACAGGGCTTTTCTTGTCCCCCATGGCAAAGACGGGAACTTCCTGCTTTTCACCGTTGACCGAGAGCTGCTCGATGGCGGCCGGCCGGTAGACATCCGCTGCCACAAGCAGGGGAGTCTTCCCTTTTTTCTTGAGCTGGCCTGCAAGCTTTGCCGCTGTCGTCGTCTTGCCGGCGCCCTGCAGGCCGACCATCATAATGATCGTAATCTGCTGGCCGGGCCGGAACGTAAGCTCCGTAATCTCCGATCCCATCAGGGCAGTCAGCTCGTCGCCAACGATTTTGATAACCGTCTGGCCGGGATTCAGACCGTTTAAAACATCAGAACCTATGGCCTTTTCCGTGACATCCTTCGTGAAGGACTTGACGACCTTGAAATTGACGTCCGCCTCAAGAAGAGCCATCCGAACTTCCTTCATGGCCGCCCGGACATCGTCCTCCGTCAGGCGTCCCTTGCCCCGGAGACCTTTAAAGACATTCTGCAGTTTTTCGGAAAGGCTTTCAAAGGCCATCGGCTGCTGCTCTTTCTAAGAATAATGCAGATTCAGGACACCCCCGGGCAGGCAAAAGAGGCAGGACATCACACAATAATTCCTGCGGCAAACACCCTACAGTTCCCGGAGAATATCCTTTGCCAATGTGTGGATGCGCTTCATGTCCGCGCTGTCTGCCGCCGCAGAGAGCTTCTCAATCTCCCCCGCCTGCTCCTTCACGGAGAGGAAGCGGTGGACGAGTCCGAGCTTTTCCTCGTAGCCGCTTAAGGCCGCATTGCAGCGTTTGACCAGGTCAAAAACGGACTGGCGGGAAACGCCCCGCTCCTCAGCAATCTCATTTAAGGAGAGGTCTTCGTTCACGTACTCTTCGTAGATTTCCCGCCGGTGCTCGTTCAAAAGCTCCCCGTAGAAATCAAAGAGATAGCCCTGGTAAATCCTGTCGTCCATAACATTCGCCATTATAGGCATCCGCTGCTCCACTGTCAAGACTTTTTTCTTGACAGAATCTCTAAAAAATTCTCATTCATCCTTTGTCCCCCCCTGAATTCAGAAAAAACAGGGGACAAAGTAATTGTATGAAGCATTTCTGCCCACCGAGTCCTCTGAAACGGGGGACAAAGTTCAAAAATGCATGATTCTGCCAACCCCGGAGCCTCCCGGTACAGCCGCGCGTTCACCCCGTCATCGCGTCGAGGATGGCCGCCCGCTCTTCAATAATGGCCCGGATAATAGCAGCGTCCGCTGCATTTCCGGTCACATCCGGGTGGAATTTCTTCAGCAGTTCCCTGTATTGCCGCTTCAGTTCCTTCACATCCGAGTCCGCGCTCTCCGTAAAGAAACGGTGCAGCATGGTGTGGCCGGAGCCTAATGCCCTGGTCTTTGCCCCCGCTTCAGTTGCCTTCTCTTCCGCTGTTTTCTCCCTCTGCTTCTTTGCAAAGGCCGGATTTTCGAAGGTTTCCGCCGAATCAAAAAATGAAGCCTCTTCTTCCTCGAGTCCGGGGAAGGAAGCCCGGGTAAATTCATTATTCTGAATCAGGACGTAATCGAGGTCCAGGATCAGCTCGGCCGGCGTCACAAAGCAGACGTCCCGGTAGCGGTAAATACGGCAGGAATTCGCCGTCTCAGCCAGGTTGGCAAATATCCGGTCCGGATCCGTCAGGACGGAAATCAGGTAGCAGGCAAAGGTGTGGCGGCTGTCGTAGATGGTCCGCGCCCGTTCCCTGGCCTTCTTCTTTTCCTCCTGCACGCGCGCGTCGAGTTCGCCGGCTATTTCCTTCCGCATGGAAAGAAATTCATCCGCCCGCTCGCGATAGGCAGGATCGCTGTCACTCAGGGACAGACGACTGTTGATATCGATCAGGGTGTCAAGCCGTTTCAGGGACCGCACCAGGGGTCGCGCCTGCCGCCGGGTTCCGACGTAGACATCCCGGAGAAGGGCGTCGTCGTCATAAATCATCGCCGCTGCAAAGAAATAGTCGTAGGTCTGGTCGCCGGGCCGCACGCCGCCGGCTTTACGGTCCCGCGTGGTGAAATCCGCCGATGAAAGGACTTTCCGGACAAGCCCGGAGTCTTTAATTATCAATGCATAATGAAGTGCGTCAAGACCCAGGGAATCCGTCAGGTTCCACTCCTTCCCCTCGGGCAGGATGCCGGAAAGGAGGCGGTCATAGACCTTCACCATCCGCTCGTTCTTCTGCCGGGCACGGAAGACGGAAAGGAAGATCCGCTGCCGGGCAGGCATTGCCCCGGAAGCCGCACGGTACAGGTCTTCGTAGTAGGCCGTATCGCCCATGTAGACGCAGAGATAAAGAAGGATAATGGCCTCTGCCATCGTCAGGCGCTGCCGGCTGCGTAAATTGGAATACGTCTTCAGCAGGCTGTTCGTAAAGGTAAAAACGGATGGGGTGGAAAGGTCGTCGATATATTCGTCAAAGAAGCGCTGATCCGGTTTCTGCAGAGCGCTTTTCAGTTTTTCCCCGTCCTTCCCGGAAAGCGTATCGAGAAAGGCAAAGTACTCTGCCGTACTGCACAGACGGTAATAGTTCTTCGCCCGGTAGAGAGCCGCCATAGAGGCAAAATCCCTTTCAGCTGCAATGTCTGAAAGCAGGGCATCATAATAGGGTGTCAGCACTCCGTACGAGTGAAAAGACCGGCCGATGCAGTCGAGAAGCCAGCCCTCCGCTGCCTGGTATTGTGCCCGTTCAAAAGTATTGACACCGATCAAGGTCTTCTGCAGGCGCCGGAGCAGACGGACCAGCTCCTGTCCTGTCGTATCATTCGGGGCGACTGTCCGCCCGAAGACGGTGATATCCTCTTTTGCATTGATGAGATGAACCGTGTCAAGAGAATTTTCCTGAAAGACGAAATACTTCGGGAGATCGGAATAGTCAATACGGTTGCCATCCGCCCAGTCCTTGTGCGACGGGTGAAAATAGAGGGCCTTGTCCGTAAGAATTGTCCCGCTGCCCTCCATGGCAAATGAAGAAAAGCGGCTCGAATAGGCATAGACCAGCATCGTTTCACCGGCGGGAATCAGGTATTCGCTATAGTAGCGATCTGCATTCTCGAGGCGCGAAGGATCCGCGGACAGGCTGCCGTAAGCCCTTCTTTCATTTCGTAAAAAATCCGCGATCGCTGCCATGCCAATTCCCCGCCAGCAAAGAAAGTGTAATCCTTCCGGGGACAGAGTTTCTTCCCCGGTCAATTACAGAAAACCATACAAAGTTTAGTCTAGCACAGGGGTATTTTTCGTACAAGAGGCCGAAAACACAGGATTTTGTGGTGGTATCTTCGCCGAATACCTGATGAATGTGCTATTCTTGGAGACATCTGAACTCAGAAAATACATAGAAATACATTAGAAGGGAGGCGGCTTTCATGAGTTTTGAAAATAATAAAAAGCCCGTCTTCTCTCTCATCCTCCCGCTTGCTGCAGGAGCCGTGTCTCTTTCCGACACGATAGAAAGCGTTCTGAGACAGACCTTCAAAGACTTCGAACTCATTATTATGAATGCTTCTTCCCCTTCGCCTGTCCTCTCCCATGAGCAGGCAAAGGCAGCGGAAGATTCCCGTGTTCGGGTTCTTACCGCGGAAAGCAGCATGTCTTCCGGCCGACAGGAAGGCGGAAACGTCAGCCCCGTCTCCTGCCGCAATGCCGGCCTGCTGGCGGCTTCCGGAGACTACATTCTCTACATTTCTTCCGGCGACCTTCTCCTCCCCCATGCCCTGGGAACAATCTATGACCGTGCCATAGCTCCCCGCCACCCCGACATCGTCCTCTTCGGCCTGATCTCCGCCGACTCAGAAGAAGACGTCGTGGCATCTTCTTATCCGGCCGGTTTTTACAAGCGGGAAACCCTTGAAAAAGGCGTTTTCCCCTATATGATCTGCGACCGGCGGAAGAAGTTCTATTCCGCCTGCTTTCCGCCCAGCCTGCACAACCGGGCCATCTCCCGCCGCCTCCTGCTCCGTCACTACTGCAGGGAAGTCCGCATTGTCCGGGAAGAAGCCCATTCCTTCATCCACGAATGCCTGTATTTCGCAGACAGTGCCTACCTGATAGAGGATCCTCTCTATATCCTTTCAGGACTATCCCGGCCGAATGACTTTGATCCATCCTTTTTCGAGAGCAACCGCCTTCTATATGACTATCTCAATGAGCGTCTGGGAAAGTATGCTGTTCTTTCCGGCCAGCTGCCCCTGCTGAAAACCCACCTCCTCGAGAAGGCTGTTTCAAACGCAGCCCTGCACCCGGACGGACCGGCTGCAGCAGCCTCCTTCATCGAAGCAGCTGTCAGCGACACCTTCGCCCTGTCAGACATCAAAAAAACAGACCTGCCCCTGCATGAGCGGGGCTTTGTGTCTCTGCTGAAAAGCGGACACTATGGGATGGCGATGCGGATGGTAAAAAAATAACCGATTTGCGGGGGCCCCTGACTTAGGGTTTCCGGACATCAATCTTCTTTATATGAGAAAGAGCCCCGGCATAAAGC